>NZ_JAUSXR010000001.1:1275670-1594588 GCF_030816155.1 Arthrobacter woluwensis
CCGGTCCAAGCCGGACGGCCTGCTGGTGATCGAGCCGGAGCAGCAGCTCGAGTACCTGCACTCATTGCCGGTCAAGGCGCTCTGGGGAGTGGGCGGCAAGTCCGAGCAGCAGCTCGCCCGGCTGGGGCTGAGCACCGTGGCGGACGTCGCCGCGACCCCGCTCCCCGTGCTGCGCAAGGCCTTCGGTGCCATGGGGGAGCACATTCACGCGCTGGCCTGGGGGAGGGACCCGCGTCCGGTGACCCCCGAGCGGGTGGATAAGAGCATGAGCGCGGAGACCACGTTCGCCGAGGACACTCGGGACGCCGCTGCCCTTCACCGGGCCCTGCTCTCCCTGTCCCACCGCGTGGCCAGGAGGCTCCGTTCCGGCGAACTGTCGGCGGGCGGGGTGGCGCTCAAGCTGCGGTACGCCGACTTCAGCACCATCACCCGGAGCCGTCGACTCGACTATGCCACCGACTCAGGCGCCAAGCTGTACGAGCTCTCCCGCATGCTGCTGGACGCCGTCGGCCCCTTGCCGCAGGCGATCCGCCTGATCGGGGTGCGGGCGGATCATCTGGAGGCCGGGTCGGGTGCGGTCCAGCTGAGTTTCGACCGCCAGGACGACAACTGGCGCAAGGTGGAGAAGAGCCTCGATGAAGTGCGGGACAAGTTCGGAACCTCCGGGCTCACTCCTGCCCGGCTCCTCGGATCCGCGACCCGGAACCGGCCCGGGACGGAAAGTCCTCCTGAAAAGGCGGGATGAGTCGAACTCCACTTTCAACCGGACGATCTGAGGCATAAAATTGGAGTACGGGGAACTTCCCCGCTGAGGAGTCCGTTGCACTAGTCAGTGGCACCACGATCAAGCCGACTGGCGCCCGGAGATGAGGAGGTCGTCATGCCGCTCTCGGAGCATGAACAGAGGCTGCTCGAGCAGCTGGAGCGCCAGCTGCATGAGGACGATCCCAAGTTCGCCAGTCAGATGGAACAGGGCGCCGCTCATCGCTGGTCCACCAAGCGCCTGGTGATCGGCGCGTTCGCCGTCGTCGCGGGCATCCTGGTCCTGCTGCTCGGCGTCACGCTGCAGAACATCGTGGTGGGTGTCCTCGGATTCCTGGTCATGGGCGGAGGCGTCTACTTCGCCACCAGCAAAGGCAAGGACCTCGCCCCGGCCTCCGGTCACCGTGACACGGGGGCCCGCGCCTCCCGCCAGAGGTCCGGTTTCATGGAGGACCTGGAGCAGCGCTGGGAGCAGCGCCGCCGCGAAGAACCCTGATCCTTTCGGCCTGACGGCCCGTCCGTCAGGCCGCAGCCCTGCCGCTCCGGTGCCCTGATGGCGCCCGACGACGGCGGGAGACCTGCCTCGAGAGCCCGCTTCGGCGGGCTCTTCGTCGTTTCCGGGGGACTTGTTTTCCGGCGTCCTGGCCCTCACAGCCTGCTTGCCGCGCGCACATCCTCCGAGGGCGGGCCCGGCTCTCCCCGGAGCCCTCCACACCCATCCCCATTTCGCTCAACGCTCTCCTCCTCTTCCCTCCCCGGAGCGTGGTCAGGAGTCCACCACTTCGCTCCACGCTTCCCTCCCTTTCCCTCCCCGGAGGGTGTTCCAGGCCGTTTTCCGGCCTTTCCCTGGCGCTCCCGTCCGCCCGCGGCGCTCCCGGGCGCTGACGGCGCTGATTTTCCCTCCACTTCCCACCACGCCCCTGGATCCCAGTGCTGGCAAGGATTTTCGCAAAACAACACGCTGGAGAAAACGTGTTTCGACCTTGACCGTGGTGCGAAGTGGAGTACAGTGGAGGCAGTAAGAGGGTAGTGGCGGCACTTGGGGTAGTACGGCAGCTTTCGACGGATCGGCGGTGAGCAGTGTTCCTTGGCACTCACTCGCCGCGTCTCGACGAAAAAGGCCGCATCATCCTGCCGGCGAAGTTCCGCGAGGAACTGGCCAACGGACTGGTCCTGACAAGGGGCCAGGAGCGCTGCATCTACGTCTTCAGCCAGAAGGAATTCGAACGTATTCACGAGCAGATGCGGCAGGCTCCACTGTCCAGCCGCCAAGCCCGCGATTACATGCGTGTCTTTCTGTCTGGAGCCTCTGATGAGGTACCCGACAAGCAGGGGCGCGTGACGATTCCGCCGGCGCTCCGGGAGTACGCGGGTCTGGGACGGGAGCTGGCCGTGATCGGCGCAGGCACCCGGGCCGAGATCTGGGACGCCCAGGCTTGGAACCAGTACCTCGAGGAGCAGGAGAACTCCTTCTCCGACACGGACGAAGACGCGATCCCCGGGATCTTCTGAGGAAGAACCCAGGCCGTTTCCTGGACGTGATCTCCAGCCGCCCAAGGCTGGTCATCCTGGCTCACCTTCCCCGGAGCCAGGCGGACCGACCCGCGGCGCGGATGGGGATCACGTCACAGGAAGCGCAGCGCACGGCAGGCAGGAACGTAGGCGACACCACCAGGGCAGGAGACCACATGGCGGAGATGAGCGGGTCAAGGCCCACCTCCGAACGTCACATCCCTGTCCTCAAAGAGCGTTGCCTGATGCTGCTGGCCCCTGGCTTCGATGCAGCACGTGGACGCGGGGAGCGTCCCGTGGTCATCGACGCCACCCTCGGCATGGGCGGCCACTCGGAAGCCCTGCTGCAGCGCCACGAAGACCTCCACCTGATCGGCATCGACCGTGACGAGGAGGCTCTGGCCCTGGCCGGCGAGCGGCTCAGTCCCTTCGCGGGACGCACGAGCCTGGTGCACGCCGTGTATGACGAGATCCCCGACGTCCTCGACGAGCTCGGGATCCCTGCGGTCCACGGCGTCCTCATGGACCTCGGCGTCTCCTCCCCTCCAGCTCGACGAGCGGGAGCGCGGCTTCGCCTACTCCTACGACGCTCCACTGGACATGCGGATGGACACCAGCCGTGGTCAGACCGCGGCCGATGTGGTCAACGAGTACGAGGAGCAGGACCTCATCCGCCTGATCCGCACCTGGGGCGAGGAGAAATTCGCCGGCAGGATCGCCCGCAGCATCGTCACCCGCCGGGCCGAAACCCCGTTCACCACCACCGGTGAACTGGTCGAGGCCATCCGGGCCGTGGTGCCGGCAGCCGCCGCGCGGAACAGCGGTCACCCCGCCAAACGGACTTTCCAGGCGCTGCGCATCGAGGTGAATGAGGAACTGGACGTCCTTGAGCGCGCCGTCCCGGCCGCTGTGGACGCCATCGCCCTCGGAGGCCGCGTGGTCGTGATGTCCTACCACTCGCTGGAGGACAAGATCGTCAAGCGGACCTTCCAATCCCGCTCCACCTCATCGGCTCCGCACGGGTTCCCGGTGGAACTCGAGCAGCACAAGCCGGAACTCAAGACCATCACCAAGGGCACCGAACAGCCCACCGAAGCAGAGATCGCGGAAAACCCCCGTGCGGCCTCGGCCCGCCTTCGTGCGGCCGAACGCATCAAGGACAGGAGGACGGCATGAGCAGCGTCACCACCCGCCCGGCCATCCGGACCGTCGGCAACACGGCCCGGAAGCTCGCCACCCCGGCACCGCAGCCGGCGCCGCGCAAGCGCACGCCGCTCGTCGTCGTGCCCTCCGCACCGCGCCGCAAGTCCGTGGTGTTCGTGGCGTCCTGCTTCGCGGTGCTCGCGGCAGCCCTCGTGGGCGTCCTGCTGCTCAACATCCAGCTCTCCCAGGGCCAGTACGACATGGTGGCTCTCAAAGCGAAGCAGTCGGCCCTGACGAAGAAGAACCAGGAGCTCTCTCAGGAGGTCCAGAACTTCAATGCGCCGCAGAACCTCGCCGCGAAGGCCACCGCGATGGGCATGGTCCCGTCCGCAGGCCAGGGGCAGATCGACCTGGACCGCTCCACCGTGAGCGGCAAGGCCGTCGCGGCGGCCAAGGATGAGAAGAACAAGTCGGCCATCATCGCCGCCCCTGCCATCGCCGGTCAGCTGAGCGTCGTCCCGTCCTCCACGGAGGATCAGGCCACCACGGACAACGCCCAGAAGAAGCCCGCCGAGAGCAAGACCACGGCGCAGGCTCCGGCGGTTCCTCAGGTTCCTAAGGTTCAATTGAACGGGGGAACGGTCCCGGCGCCTGCGCAGCGGACCCCTGGCAACTGATCGACAGAGGACAAGACCTACCTCACCGGTAGGCAGTGAGAGGGCGAGTCGTGGTGAGGACAGGTAAGACGAAACAGCGGGGGACCGCGCGACGCGTTCAGCTCCGGCTCCGCATCGGCCTGGGCATCATGCTCACCCTGCTCCTGGTGGTGGGTGGCCAGCTCGTCCTCATCCAGGGTTTCGACGTCGGCGGGCTGGCCGAGGCCGCCCAGGCCAAGCGCTCCCGGACCATCGAGCTTCCCGCGCAGCGGGGTGCGATCGTCGACTCCAAGGGCACCGTTCTCGCGAATTCGATCATCCGCTATGACGTGGTGATCGATCCGAAGCAGAACACGGGCAAGGACAGCTTTTGGCGCACCGACCCCAAGGACCCCACCAAGGCGATCAAGATCAGCCGTGATCAGGGCCTCCAGGATCTCGCCGGACTGCTGAAGATGCCGTACGAGGACGTCAAGAAGGCCGCCACCGGCACCTCGCAGTACAAGCTCCTCGCGCGCGGCGTGAAGCCCGAGACGGCCGACGCGATCCTCGAACTGGCCGTGCCCGGCGTCGTCACGCAGGGCACGAGCCAGCGTGTCTACCCGAACGGCGCGGTGGCCGGCGGGATCATCGGTTTCCTCAAGGACGGCAAGGACGGCATCGCCGGGATCGAGCAGACCCAGAACTCCGTGCTGACCGGCACCCCTGGATCCCGCAGCTTCGAGATGGGCGCCGACGGCCTCGTCATCCCGGTGGCGCCGGACCGCATCACCCCCGCCAAGAACGGCAAGACGATCAAGCTCACCATTGACAGCGATCTGCAGTACTACGCCCAGCAGGTCATTCAGACCCAGGTGAACAACCTGGGAGCCGAATGGGGCAGCGTCGTGGTGCAGGAAGTGAAGACCGGCAAGATCGTGGCCATGGCGGACACCAACACTCCGGATCCGAACAACCCCGGTGGTGTGGCGCCCGAGGACCGCGGCGTCCGTTCGGTCACGGCCGCGCTCGAACCTGGTTCGGTGGAGAAGCCCCTCGTGGCGGCCGCGCTGATCGAAGAGGGCAAGTCCAAGCCGATGGAGCAGTTCTCCATTCCCGGAAGCTACACGGTGAACGGTCAGACGTTCGAGGACTCCTTCGGTCACGAGACCTTCAACCGCACGCTCGCAGGCATCCTCGGATGGTCGCTGAACACCGGCACCGTCATGGTCGGTCAGCGCCTGGACAAGCAGCAGCGTTACGACTGGCTCCGCCGCTTCGGCATTGGCCAGGCGCCCAACCTGCCCCTGCCCGGCGTGGCCGGCGGCATCCTGAGTACTCCGGACAAGTGGGACGGCCGCCAGGAGTTCACCGTCCTGTTCGGCCAGGGCGTCTCCCAGTCGGTGCTGCAGACGGTCATGGCGTACCAGAGCATCGCCAACGACGGCGTCATGCTGGAGCCGCGCCTCATCGACGGATACATCAACGAGGACGGCACCGAGGAGAAGGCCCCCATGGGTCCCTCCCGCCAGGTGATCTCGAAGTCCACGGCGAAGCAGACGCGGGACATGCTCGAGAGCGTCACCACAGAGGGTGAGTGGAAGGACGCGGCCATCCCCGGGTACCGCGTGGGTGCCAAGACCGGCACCTCCGAATCGCCCTGTGACAATGGCCGGCCGGGCTTCTGCGGGTACACCGCGTCGATCGTCGGCATGGCTCCCATGGACAATCCCCAGTACATCGTGGAAGTCCTCGTGCAGCGTCCGAAGGACAAGATCTTCGGCATCGACGGCGCCGATATCTTCCGCTCGGTCATGAGTCAGACGCTCCGTACGAACAATGTCCCGCCGTCCACCGGCAAGCCCGTGCACATGGACCAGTACGGTCCCGGAGGCTCCTCCGGCAACGGCAAGTGACCCCGACCTTTTCCGGACCTCCGGCTCGAACCGGATCCACCGCAGCAGATCTTTTGGAGCAGATACGTGTCAGAGCATGAAGCCAACCCCGCGGACCGGTCGGGTGCCGGGCAGGAACGCAAGGCCCGGGTCTTCCGGCCGCAAACGCCTCCTGCCGTAGCACTGGGCCGTCTGGCGGAGAGCCTCGGCCTGGACGCCGGGCCGCAGGCGGACGTGGTGGTCTCCGGAATCACCAACGACTCGCGGAGTGTCCTGCCCGGTGATCTGTACGTCGCCCTTCCGGGCGCGCATCGGCATGGCGCTGATTTCTCGGCACAGGCCGTCGCGGACGGCGCCGTCGCCGTGCTCACGGATCAGGAAGGCGCCCGCCTGCTGGCGTGGGACACCACGGTGGAGAGCGTCCCGGTCCTGATCCATCCCGAGCCGCGCGCCGTCGTCGGGCAGCTGGCCGCCACGATCTACGAGAACGGGCCTCAGGACGGCCTGCGGCGCTTCGGCGTGACCGGGACCAACGGCAAGACGACCACGTCCTACTTCGTCAACGCGCTGCTTCGCGGGCTCGGCGTTGTTCCCGGACTGATCGGGACCATCGAGATCCTCGCGGGTGACGAGGCGATCCCGAGCGTGCTGACCACGCCCGAATCCAGTGATGTGCAGGCGCTCATGGCGCGCATGCGGCAGCACGGCCTCGGTGCGGTGACCATGGAGGTGTCCTCCCACGCTCTGCAGTTCCATCGCGTGGACGGGGTCCTGTTCGACGTCGCCGGCTTCACCAACCTGACCCAGGACCACTTGGACCTGCACGGCAGCATGGAGGAGTACTTCGCCACGAAGGGACTGCTCTTCACTCCCGAACATGCCGCCGCCGGCGTCGTGATCGTCGACGACGAGTGGGGCCGCCGCTTCGCCGACGAGAGCCGCATCCCCGTGACGCGCCTCGCTGTCAGTCCCGACGTCGCCACCGACGCTGATTGGACCGTGCGGGACGTCGTCAGCCACGGGGCGCTGGGTTCCGAGTTCGCGCTGCACGGCCCCGACGGCGCCGTGCTCCGGGCCCGCGTCCCGCTGCCCGGTGGGTTCAACGTGGCCAACGCCGCCCTCGCGATCGTGATGGTGCTGCGTTCCGGCGTCTCCGTGGAGGAGATGGCGGGAGTGCTCGCCGGTGGAGACCCGCTGTCCGTCCAGGTCCCCGGCCGCATGCAGGTGGTGGCCACTGAGCCCCGCGCGATCGTCGACTTCGCCCACAATCCCGACGCCCTGGAACGGGCCCTGCAGGCGGTCCGCTCGCCCGACGGCACGGGCAAGGTGATCGTCGTCTTCGGCGCCACCGGGGAGCGCGACGCCGGTAAGCGGCCGATCATGGGCGCCACCGCCGTGCGGGGCGCGGACGTGGTGATCGTCACCGATGACGACCCCCATGACGAGGACCCCGCGGGCATCCGCTCCGAGGTCATCGCAGGAGCCTTCCAGGCCCGGGATCAGGAGCGTCCCGACGTCCTCGTGGAGGAGTCCTTCCCGCGCGACGAGGCGATCCGCAGGGCTGTGGAGCTCGCGGGACCGCAGGACACGATCCTCGTGGCCGGACGTGGCCATGAGGTCTGGCAGGAGGTCAAGGGCGTGAACATCGCGCTCGATGACCGGGAGGAACTCCGGGCCGCTCTGGCGGCGCGTGGATTCCGCGATTCGACGACGAACGACTAGGCTCCTACACGAGATGATTGACTTCACAGCGGCTGAAATCGCCCAGATCACGGGCGGCGAACTGGCCGCCAATCCCCATCTGACACCGGCGTCCGTCGTCACCGACTCACGGGAGGCGGGCCCTGGTTCGCTGTACGTGGCGAAGGCGGGTGAACAGGCCGATGGGCACGACTTCATCGCCTCCGCGTTCGCCGCCGGAGCGGTCCTGACCCTCGCCGAACGGCTCGTGACCGACGGGGACGGACTCCCGTACCCGAGCGTGATCGTCCCGGACGCCGTCCTCGCCATGGGCGCGCTGGCCGCGGCCGCCGTCGAGCGCATCCGGCAGGCCCGCGAGCAGCGCGGCGACGAGTTCTCCGTGGTCGGCATCACCGGCTCCGCGGGCAAGACCACCACCAAGGACCTGCTGGCGGGCATCCTGTCGGTCCAGGGTCCCACCGTGGCGCCGCAGGGTTCCTACAACGGTGAGGTGGGCGTCCCCCTCACGGTCTTCCAGGCCACCGTGGACACGCGGTACCTCGTGATCGAGATGGGCGCCACGGGCATCGGCCACATCGAATACTTGTGCGGCATGGTCCGCCCGGAGGTCGGCGTGGTCCTCTGTGTCGGAACGGCCCACGCGGGCGAGTTCGGCGGCGTGGAGAACACATCGCGATCGCCAAGGGCGAGCTCGCCGAGGCGATCCCCGCGGACGGCACCGTCATCCTCAACCTCGACGACCACCGCGTCGCCGCCATGCGGGACCGCGCCATGGCGCCCGTCCTGGGCTTCAGCGCGGACGGCTCCGCCGCTGCCGGCCTCCGGGCCGAGAACCTCACACTGGACGACGCCGGCCAGCCGGTGTTCGACCTGCACTTCCCGGACGGGTCCTCCCACCGGGTCACGTCCCGGCTGATCGGGCTCCACCACGTGAACAACCTCTTGGCCGCGGCGGCCGCCGCCTTCGCCCTGGGCGTCCGGCCGGAGGACATCGCCGCGTCGCTCAGCGCCCAGAAGGCCTCGAGCCGCTGGCGCATGGAGCGCACCGAGCGCCCCGACGGCGTCACGGTGATCAACGACGCGTACAACGCCAATCCCGAGTCGATGCGTGCCGCGCTGAAGACGCTCGCCCAGCTGGGCCGGGAGCGCCGGACCTGGGCCGTGCTCGGCGCCATGCTGGAACTCGGCGAGGACTCGATCCGCGAGCACACCGCCGTCGGCACCCAGGTGGTGCGCCTGAACATCGACCAGCTCCTGGTGGTCGGGCAGGAGGCGCGCGCACTCTACATCTCCGCCATCAACGAGGGCTCGTGGGGGAGTGAGGCGCTCTTCGCCGCGGACCTCGACGAGGCCGAGGCGATCCTCGCCGAGCAGTTGCTCCCGGGCGATCTGGTGCTCTTCAAATCGTCGAATGGCGTTGGGCTGAGGCATCTGGGTGATCGGATAGCATTACGTGGACAGGCCACTTCCGCTGCGCCCGCGTCCGCCTCGACGCATGGACCGACGCTCGGCGGGGAAGGGAGCGAACAGCTGTGATTGCCCTGTTGACCGGCGCTGGAATAGCGCTCCTGTTCTCCCTGGTGGGGACTCCTGCCTTCATCCGTCTTCTCGTGAAGCGCGGCTACGGCCAGATCATCCGCGACGACGGACCCACCTCGCACCACACCAAGCGCGGCACCCCGACCATGGGCGGCGCCGTGTGGGTCGTCTCCGTGGTCCTCGCCTACTTCCTGACCCATCTGCTGATGTGGATCATGAACCCGCACACGAGCGGTCCGACGGCGTCGGGCCTGCTCCTGCTCGGCCTGACCGTGGGCATGGGCCTCGTCGGGTTCCTCGATGACTTCAAGAAGATCTCCCGGCAGCAGAGCCTGGGCCTGACACCCAAGGGCAAGCTCATCCTGCAAGGGGTGGTGGGCATCAGCTTCGCGCTGCTCGCCCTGGCGTTCCCGGACGAGAACGGCCTGACCCCGGCGTCCTACAACATCTCCCTGGTCCGCGACATCCCCTGGCTGAACCTGGCCTTCGGAGGGACCGTGGTCGGCGCCGTGCTGTTCGTGATCTGGTCCAACTTCCTGGTCACCGCCGCGTCCAACGGCGTGAACCTCACGGACGGCCTCGACGGTCTGGCGTCCGGCGCCGCCATCATGGTCTTCGGCGCCTACATCCTCATCGGCATCTGGCAGCGCAAGTACGCCTGCCCCGTCGTCGATCCGGGCGTGCCGTGTTACGAGGTGCGTGACCCGCTGGACCTGAGCATCCTCGCGGCCATCATGAGCGCCGCGCTGGTGGGCTTCCTGTGGTGGAACACCAAACCCGCCAAGATCTTCATGGGTGACACGGGCTCCCTGGCCATCGGCGCCGCCGTCGCCGGCTTCGCCATCCTCACCCGCACCGAACTGCTGCTCGCCCTCATCGGCGGCCTGTTCGTCATCATCTCCCTCTCGGTCATCCTGCAGGTGGGTTACTTCAAGCTCAGCGGCGGCAAGCGCATCTTCAAGATGGCACCGCTGCAGCACCACTTCGAGCTCAAGGGCTGGCAGGAGACCACGGTGGTGGTCCGCTTCTGGATCCTCGCCGGTCTCTTCGTGGGTCTGGGTCTGTGCGTGTTCTACGCGGATTGGCTGAGTGCCCCGTGACGGCAGTACAGAATCCGGCACTGGCCGAGCGCCTCGACTCCCTGCGCTCCTGGGACGCCGACTGGTCCGGGCTGCGCGTGGTCGTGACCGGCATCGGGGTCTCCGGCTTCGCCGCCGCGGACACGCTCATCGAACTCGGAGCCCAGGTGGTGGTGGTCGACTCGGCCACCTCGGACACCGCGCGGGCCCAGGCCGACACCCTCAAGATCGTCGGCGCCGTGGACGTGCTGCTCGGCCCGGATGCCGTGGAGCACCTGCCACTCGTCAACGGTGAGGCGGCGGAACTCGTGGTCACCTCTCCCGGCTGGCGGCCCGATCAGGCACTGCTGGCCGAAGCGGCCCGCCGCCATGTGGCGGTCTGGGGCGACATCGAGCTCGCCTGGCGCGTCTCGGTCCGTGAAGGCCGTAAGACCCCCGAGTGGGTCGCGATCACCGGCACCAACGGCAAGACCACCACGGTCGGCATGACCGAGTCCATCCTGCAGGCCGCCGGGCTCAAAGCCATCGCGGTCGGCAATGTCGGCACTCCCGTGCTGGACGCGCTGCGCGATCCGGTCGAGTACGACGTGTTCGCCGTGGAGCTCTCCAGCTTCCAGCTGCACTGGAGCGAGTCGCTGTCGCCTCTGGCGAGCGTCTGCCTCAATGTGGCCGAGGACCATGTGGACTGGCACGGCTCGTACGAGTCGTATCTGGCCGACAAGGCCAAGATCTACCGCAACACCAAGGTCGCCGCGGTCTACAACGCCGAGCAGCGGGAGACCGAGGCGATGGTGGAGGAGGCCGACGTCGTCGAGGGCTGCCGTGCGATCGCCTTCACCACCGGTTCGCCCGGGCTGAGCATGCTCGGCGTGGTCGAGGACCTTCTGGTGGACCGCGCCTTCATCGAGGAGCGCCGGAACTCCGCCCAGGAGCTGGCATCGCTGGCCGATCTGGGCCCGGTGGCGCCCCGCCACATGGTGGCCAACGCCCTGGCGGCGGCCGCACTGGCCCGCGCGGCCGGCGTCGCGCCCGAAGCGGTCCGCAAGGGTCTGCAGGACTACCTGCCCGGCAGCCATCGCATCCAGGCGGTGGCCAAGCAGGACGGGATCCTCTGGATCAACGACTCCAAGGCCACCAATCCGCATGCCGCGGACGCCGCCCTCTCCTCGTTCAAGAACGTCATCTGGATCGCCGGAGGCCTGGCCAAGGGCGTCCAGTACGACGAACTCGTGCTGGCTCACCGTGACCGCCTCAAGGCAGTGGTCCTGATCGGCGCCGAAAGCCGCGAGCTGCGCGAGGCCCTCGCACGCCAGAGTCCGGACACCCCGGTCCTGGACACCCTGGACCACGCCGCGGCCGACGACGGCGACTCCGCCATGCGCCGTGCCGTCACCATGGCGCGGGGCCAGGCGGCCTCGGGGGACACCGTCCTGCTCGCTCCCGCCTCCGCCTCCATGGATCAATTCGTTTCCTATGCCCACCGCGGCCAGGCCTTCATCGACGCGGTCCGCGACGTCGTTCTCGGTCAGGCGGGCGAAACCGAGGAGTAGGCCGTGCAGAACACGCCTCAGCAAGCCACCGGGTGGTGGCCCCGCGTCCGCAACGGCCTGGACACCTTGTTCCGGCGGATCGAAGGACGCGGCGCCGCCAGCAACTCGGCGTATTACCTGATCCTCGGATCGACCATCGCCCTGACCGCCATCGGCATCCTCATGGTCGTCTCGGCCTCCAGCGTGGAGTCGATCGCCCAGGGGGAGTCCCCGTACGCGAACGGCCTCAAGCAGGGCGTGGTGGGCGTGCTCGGGTTCGTCGTCATGATGGTGATCTCGCGCAGCAATGTGAGGTTCTGGCACCGGATCGCATGGCCCGCCTACTTCCTGGCCGTCGGCCTCCTGCTGGCGCTCTTCGTGATCGGCACCAAGGTGAACGGCAACCTGAACTGGATCAACATCGGCGGGTTCTCCTTGCAGCCCTCCGAGGCCGCCAAGCTCGCCATGGCGGTCTGGCTGGCCCATGTGCTCTTCCGCAAGGAGAAGCTGCTGGATCAGTGGAAGCACGTCTACATCCCGGCGGTGATCTTCGGCGGCGTGATCGTGGGCATCGTGATGGTGCAGCATGACCTCGGCACCGCCTTGATCCTGATGTCGATCCTCTTCTCGGCACTGTTCTTCGCCGGGGTGAACTTCCGCATCCTGGGCGGCTTCGGACTCCTCCTGATCGGCCTCGCCGGAATGGCGGCCCTGACGAGCGGCAACCGCATGTGCCGTGTCACCACCTGGGTGACGGGCCAGGCGTGCAGCGAGGACTACGACTCCGCGTACCAGAGCACGAACGGACTCTTCGGACTGGCGTCCGGCGGTCTGCTCGGCACGGGTCTGGGCCAGAGCCGCCAGAAGTACTCCTGGATCCCCGAGGCCCACAACGACTTCATCTTCGCCATCATCGGCGAGGAGCTGGGCCTGGTGGGCGCGGTCGTGGTCCTCGTGCTGTTCGCGGTGCTCGGCATCAACATCTACCGCGTGGTCATCCGCCAGGAGCAGTTGTTCCACCGGGTGCTCGGCGGCTCCATCATGGTCTGGATCCTCGGACAGGCCACGGTGAACATGGCGATGGTGACCGGCCTCCTCCCGGTCATCGGCGTTCCGCTTCCGTTGATCTCGTACGGCGGTTCGGCGCTCCTGATGACCCTCATCGCCATCGGCGTGGTGCTCTCCCTCGCCCGGGACTCGGATCAGTCGCCGAGCACCAAGGGCAAGGGCGTGACCGGAAGCTCCGGCCCGGCGCGGAAGGGGCTCCGCCTGCCGGCCCGGCCCGGGAAGCCCAAGCCCCGCACCACCAGGAAGCCCACCACCGACCGAGCGTCCCGCACACAGGAAAGAGTCTCCCGATCGTGAACACCCCGTCGTCCTTGTCCGTGGTCATCGCCGGCGGCGGCACCACAGGGCACATCAGCCCCATGCTCGCGGTGGCCGACGCCCTGAGGGCACGTCTTCCGGAGGCCCGGGTGGTGGCGGTCGGGACGGCCACCGGGATGGAGACCCGGCTGGTCCCGGCAGCCGGGTATGAGCTGAAGACCATCGACCGCGTGCCCCTGCCCCGGAAGCCGTCGGCCGATCTGCTGCGTCTGCCGGGCCGTCTGCTCGGCGCCGTGAAACAGGCGCGTGCCGTCCTGCGTGACGCGGAGGCGGATGTGCTGTTCGGCGTCGGCGGCTATGTGTGCACCCCGATGTATCTCGCCGCGCGTCAGCTGGGCATCCCCGTGGTGGTTCACGAAGCCAATGTGCGTCCGGGCCTGGCGAACCGCGTGGGCGCGATGTTCGCGGCCGCCACCGGGACGGCGTTCCGGGAGACCCGGCTCAAGGGATCCCGCCACGTCGGCATGCCGATGCGCCGGCAGATCGCCCAGCTGGACCGCGAGTCCGCCCGGGCCGCCGCGCGGGAGGCGCTCGGCCTCGACCAGGACCGCCCGACGCTGATCGTGACCGGAGGGTCCTCCGGGGCGCAGAGCATCAACACCGTGATCTCGCGGAGCCTTCCCGCCCTGGCCGCGGCGGGGATCCAGACGCTCCACATCACCGGCCGGGGGAAGTCCGTCCTGGACGCCTCGGGCGCGCCCCTCACCGCGGAGGGGTACCGCCAGGTCGAGTACGTGGACGGCATGGAGAACGTGTACGCCGCGGCGGATCTGCTGCTGTGCCGCAGCGGCGCCGGGACGGTGTGCGAGGTGTCCGCGGTCGGAGTGCCGGCCGTGTTCGTGCCGCTGCCGATCGGCAACGGTGAGCAGGCGCTCAACGCCGCGGGACTCGTCGACGCCGGAGGCGCCCTGCTGGTGAAGGACGCAGACCTGAACACCGTGTACCTCGAAGGCACGGTCATCCCGCTCGTGCAGGATGCGGAGACGCTGCGAGCCATGGCCGCGGTGGCGCGACAGCAGGGCATCCGCGATGCGGACGAACGTGTGACAGACATGATGGTGGAGGCAGCACGAGTATGAGTACCCCTGACCTGAGCTTTGCAGGCACGCCGGTGGAGCAGCCGGTGCATTTCATCGGCATCGGCGGTGTCGGCATGTCCGCCGTCGCCCGCATCATGGTGGCCCGTGGCGTCGCCGTGTCCGGTTCGGACGCCAAGGACCTTCCCGTGATGCGGGACCTGGAGGCGCAGGGCGCCCGGATCGCCGTCGGCTATGACGCCGCGAACTTGGGCGACGCCCGCGCCGTGGTGGCGGGCTCCGCCATCCGTGCCGACAACCCGGAGCTTCTGGCCGCGCGGGAGGCGGGACTGCCCGTGCTGCACCGTTCCCAGGCGCTGGCCGCGCTCATGGGGCAGGACCGCGTGGTCACGGTGGCCGGCACGCATGGCAAGACCACGACCACGTCGATGATCACGGTCCTTCTCAAGGGCATCGGGCTGGATCCGAGCTACGCGATCGGCGCTGCGGTCCCGGCGCTCGGCGTCAATGCGGCGAGTGGCGCGGACGACGTGTTCGTGGCCGAGGCCGATGAGTCGGACGGCTCCTTCCTGAACTACACGCCGCGCATCGCCGTGGTCACCAATGTCGAGGCGGACCACCTCGACCACTACGGCACGGCCGAGGCCGTGTACCAGGCGTTCGACGACTTCGCGGCACTGCTGCCCGCGGACGGCCTGCTGGTGGTCTGCGCGGACGACGACGGCGCCGCCGCCCTGGCGGACCGCGTCACCGCGCGGGGCAGCACCCGGGTCCTGCGCTACGGCGCGTCGGAGCGGGCCGAGCTGCGCCTGCTCGGCACGGATCGGGCCCCGTCGGTGCGCGTGGGGGAGCAGGAGTTCCCGCTCGAGCTCGCCGTCCCGGGCCGGCACAATCAGCTGAACGCGCTGGCAGCCCTCGGCGTCGCGCTGGAGCTGGGCATCAACGCCGAGGATGCGCTGCAGGCCCTGAAGGGATTCCGTGGCGCCGCCCGCCGCTTCGAGTTCAAGGGCGAGGCCCGCGGGGTGAAGGTGTATGACGATTACGCCCACCACCCGACGGAGGTCCGTGCGGCGCTCACTGCCGCCAGGAGCGTCGCGGGGGAGCACCGCCTGCACGTCCTCTTCCAGCCGCACCTGTTCTCCCGCACCCGGGAATTCGCGCAGGAGTTCGCGGACAGCCTGCGACTGGCGGACACCGCGGTGGTGCTGGACATCTATCCGGCCCGTGAGGACCCCATCGAAGGCGTCACCAGCCACCTGATCACCGATCCGCTGGGCACCGAGCCGAGCGCCGCGGGCGCCCCTGCGCTCGGGGCGCTCCTGGCGACGGCCGAGGAGGGTGACATCGTCCTGACGGTCGGCGCCGGCGACGTGACCGCCTACGGTGATCAGATCCTCGAGGCGCTGTCCGCGAAGGATTCTGATGGCTGAGCAGCGCACCGGAGGAGCGGGGGAGGGCGTCGCCGACGTCCTCGCCTTCCCCGAGCCGCCCCGTCTCCGGCGGCGCAGGAATCTCCTGATCACGCTGGGAGCCGTGGTGGCTATCATCGCGCTCGTCATGCTGGTGGCGGTGTACAGCCCGGTCCTGGCGCTCAAAGACGTCTCGGTCCGCGGGACCAAGATCGTGGACGCACAACTGGTCCAGGAGAAGCTGAAGCCCCTGAACGGCAAGCCGCTGCCGCAGATCAGTCACGATGACGTGGAGCGGCTCCTGCAGCCGGTGGTCCAGATCAAGTCGTGGGACATGCACTTCCGGCCGCCGAACACCCTGGTGGTCGACGTCGTCGAGCGGGCGCCCGTCGCGGTCCTCAAGAAGGCCGCGGGGCTCAGCCTGGTGGACGCGGAGGGCACGCCGCTCGCCGCCGTCAAGGATCCGGGGGCCGCGAAGCTGCCGCTGGTGGACGGCACGGACAAGAAGATGTCGGCGGACGTGTTCGCCACGGTCACCTCGGTCCTGGGCACGCTTCCGCCGTCGGTGCTGGCGCAGTTGTCGGATGCGACCGCTTCCTCGGTGGATTCCGTCACCCTCAACCTGAAGGATGGGCGCAAGGTCATCTGGGGCAACGCGGAGGACCGGGAGCTGAAGTCCAAGGTCCTCCAGGCGCTGCTCAAGATGCCGGAGGACCCCGAGAACCCGGTGCACACCTTCGACGTGAGCGCCCCGAGGCACCCGGTCACCAAGTGACTTCCCCGGCGGACTTGGGCGACACGCGCGCCGGGGTCATTGATTGTGGGCAGTGCAGCACATACCGTCAAAGACAGAGTTACTTGACATAACTATAACCCTCAACTAGAGGGTTAAGGTTTGGGTTGAGAGCAGACATCGTAAGAAACTACCCAAGGGGCACGTAACGTGGCAGCACCGCAGAATTACTTGGCCGTCATCAAGGTCGTCGGCATCGGCGGCGGTGGCGTGAATGCCGTCAACCGGATGATTGACGTTGGGCTGCGCGGTGTGGAATTCATCGCCATCAACACCGATGCCCAGGCGCTCCTCATGAGTGACGCGGACGTCAAGCTCGACGTCGGGCGCGAACTCACCCGCGGTCTCGGCGCCGGCGCCAACCCCGATGTCGGACGCCAGGCCGCCGAGGACCACTCGGACGAGATCGAAGAGGTGCTCCGCGGTGCGGACATGGTCTTCGTGACCGCCGGCGAGGGCGGCGGCACCGGCACCGGTGGCGCTCCCGTGGTGGCGCGCATCGCCCGTTCGCTCGGCGCCCTGACCATCGGTGTGGTCACCCGTCCGTTCACCTTCGAGGGGAAGCGCCGTGCCACGAGCGCCGAGAACGGCATCGACGCGCTGCGCGACGAGGTCGACACCCTCATCGTCATCCCGAACGACCGCCTGCTCTCCATCAGCGACCGCAACGTGTCCGTCCTGGACGCCTTCCGCTCCGCGGACCAGGTGCTGCTCTCCGGTGTCCAGGGCATCACGGACCTCATCACCACCCCGGGTCTGATCAACCTCGACTTCGCCGACGTGAAGTCGGTCATGCAGGGCGCCGGTTCGGCCCTCATGGGCATCGGCTCGGCGCGCGGTGACGACCGTGCGGTCAAGGCCGCGGAGCTGGCCATCGCCTCGCCGCTGCTCGAAGCGTCGATCGACGGCGCGCACGGCGTGCTCCTGTCCATCCAGGGTGGCAGCGACCTCGGTCTGTTCGAGATCAACGAGGCCGCCCGCCTGGTCCAGGAGGTCGCGCACCCCGAGGCCAACATCATCTTCGGCGCCGTCATCGACGACGCCCTCGGCGACGAGGCCCGCGTCACGGTCATCGCGGCCGGTTTCGACGACGTTCAGGCGACCTCCCCGTCCCTGGAGAGCAAGCCCGCCGTGCCGGCTCAGGAGGCCGCTCCCGCGCAGCCTGCCCAGCGTCCCGCGGCCGCTGCTCCGGCCGCCACCCCGGCGGCCGGCCTCAGCGCCTGGGGCCAGCGCTCCGCAAGCCCCGTGAAGGAGCCGGACTTCCAGGCCGAGCTGCCGACCGTCGTCGAGCCCGACCTCAGCAGCGGCGGCGAGCTGGACGTTCCGGACTTCCTCAAGTAGGCCGGCACGACTGAACTGAGGACAGGGACCCGCAGGCCACCGGCTTGCGGGTCCCTGTCCATGAGGACCTGAGGAAAGGACCAGCGATGTTCGCCTGGCAGGCGGAACTGATCCCGGGCGTGCGGGGCGCCTTCACCAGCACGGAGGCCGGGAATCTGGCGTTCCACGTCGGCGACGACGCGGAAGCCGTGCGTGCGAACCGCACGGCGCTCGAGGAACGGCTCGGCGCCGGCCCGGTGCAGTACATGTCCCAGGTGCACGGCAAGGACGTGGCCGTGATCGACGCCGTGAGCCGAGGTGCCGAGGCGCCCGTGGCCGACGGCCTGGTCTCGCGTGGACTGCCGCTGGCCGTCATGGTCGCCGATTGCGTCCCGGTGCTGCTGGTCGGCGAC
This sequence comes from Arthrobacter woluwensis, assembly GCF_030816155.1. Lineage (NCBI taxonomy): Bacteria > Bacillati > Actinomycetota > Actinomycetes > Micrococcales > Micrococcaceae > Arthrobacter > Arthrobacter woluwensis. Next base: position 1,293,824 of record NZ_JAUSXR010000001.1, read on the forward strand.
GGCGACGGCGCACCCGTGCTGGCCGCCGTCCATGCCGGCCGCCCCGGCCTCGCTGCAGGTGTGGTGCCCGCTGCGCTGGAGGCCATGCGCCGGCTCGGCGCCCGTGACATCAAAGCCTGGCTGGGCCCGAGCGTCTGCGGTCGCTGCTATGAGGTTCCGTCCGCTCTCCGGGACGAGGTGGCGGACCTGGTTCCTGCCACCTTCGCCGAGACGAGTTGGGGGACCCCCGCACTGGATCTGCCGGCCGGTGTGAGCGCGCAGCTCGCGGCCGAGGGCGTCCCCGTGCTGTACCGCGGGGAGTGCACGATGGAGAATGACACTCTGTACTCGCATCGGCGGGCCCCCGGTGAGGGACGCCTGGCGGGACTGATCTGGTGGGAGAACGCATGAACACCCAATCGGCTGTCGACGGCGCGCCGCAGGACGAGCGGACCGCTGAACTGGCCGCCCGGCTGGAGCGGGTCCGCCGGCGCATCGAGGACGCCTCCCGCCAGGCGGCGCGCGAGAAGCCCGAGCTGATCGTGGTCACCAAATTCCATCCCGCCGAGGACGTCCGGCGCCTGTATTCTCTGGGCGTGCGGGAGGTCGGCGAGAACCGGGATCAGGAAGCCTCGGCGAAAGCGGCCGAGCTGGAGGACCTCGAAGGGCTCCGCTGGCACTTCATCGGTCAGCTGCAGAGCAACAAGGCCCGGTCGGTGGTGCGGTACGCGTCGGCGGTGCACTCCGTGGACCGTGAGTCCATCGCCGCCGCCCTCTCGCGGGCCGTGCTCGCGGAGCGCGAGAACCACGGCCGCGCCGATCTCGACGTCCTGCTGCAGGTCAACCTCGACCCGGCCGCCTCGGAGCAGACGCGGCGTGGCGGAGCCCTTCCGGCAAGCCTGCCGGCGCTGGCGGACCACGTGGCCTCGCTGGAGGGCCTGCGCCTGCGGGGTCTCATGGCCGTCGCCCCGCTCGGGGCGGACCCTCGTCCGGCCTTCGAGTGGCTCCACGCGCTGTCCGGAGAGCTGCGGGCGGCCCATCCGGAGGCGACGATCCTGTCCGCGGGCATGAGTCACGACCTTGAGGACGCCATCGCCTGTGGCGCGACACACCTGAGGATTGGCACAGATGTCCTCGGTCCGCGTCCCCCGATGGGGTAGCGTCGAAGAGACGGGGAGTCCGGGCTCTGTTGCCCATCAAGGATTCCAGTGCCGGCCACGCAGATACTAGGAACGGAGTCGATCCATGGCCAGCTTCATGCAGAAGACCATGCTTTATCTCGGCCTCACGGACGCGGATGAGCATCTCGATGCCGAGCACGCCAAGTTGCCTTCGCGTCCCGCAGAAGGATCCCAGCATCACGAGGCCGAGGAGCGTGAAGGCTCGCCGTTCGAAGAACGGCCCGCCGCAAAGCCGCAGGCAACCCGGGAGGCGCCTGCTGAGACGGAATACCGCGCGCCCGTCACACCCATCAAGCGTATCGCCCCCGTTCGAGACGAGCCAGCAGACTTGCGACAGATCACCACCATCCACCCCCGTTCCTACAACGACGCCAAGGTCATCGGCGAGAGCTTCCGTGATGGAATCCCCGTGATCATGAACGTCACCGACATGGGCGAGGCCGATGCCAAGCGCCTGGTGGACTTCTCCGCCGGCCTGGTCTTCGGTCTGCACGGCAGCATCGAGCGCGTCACCAGCAAGGTGTTCCTGCTCTCGCCGTCGTTCGTGGAGGTGCTGGGCGAGGACAAGAAGTCCGAGTCCCAGGCCAGTTTCTTCAACCAGAGCTGACCCCCTGAGCGGGTTCAGTGACCAGATGACCACGCCAGACGGAGGGGCTGCTTGATGGGCCTGTTGTTCGCCCTCATCTACATCGCCTTCCTGCTGTTCATGGTCGCTCTGCTGGTCAGGCTTGTCATCGACTGGGTGCAGGTCTTCGCCCGGCACTGGCGGCCGCGCGGTGCGGCCCTGGTGGTGGCGAGCATCGTGTATTCGATCACAGACCCGCCCCTGAAGTTCCTCCGGAGGCTCATTCCGCCTCTGAGGCTGGGTAATGTGTCCTTGGATCTCGCCTTCATCGTGCTGTTCATCGTGGTGAGCATCGCTATGGCAATATCCAGCAGTTTCGCGTAGTTTCAGATCAGTCCAGGCAACGTCTCCGGTGACCCCGGTGGCGTTCAGGTGGGCTGCGGCTTCCGTCCATATGATGGACGATTCGAGCCGCGCGCCCACTTTAGGTAACGTAGTCGTCAGGGCCATTCGCTCTACGACGAAAAGAACCAATGAGGTGACCAGATGGCTTTGACGCCAGAAGACGTTGTCAACAAGCGCTTTCAGCCGACGAAGTTCCGTGAAGGATACGACCAGGATGAGGTCGATGACTTCCTTGACGAGATCGTCGTGGAGCTCCGCCGTCTGACCCAGGAGAACGAGGAGCTCCGCAAGGAGCTCGCCGCCAAGGGCGGGGACGTTGTCGTGGTGGAGTCCGTGACGGAGGAGACCCCCGCCGCTGCCGCGGAGGAGGCGCCGAAGCCGGAGCCCGTGAAGGAGGAAGCGCCGAAGGCCGCTCCCGCCGCCGCGGAGCCCGCTCCTGTCACGTCCGCCATCCCGGCTTCCGCGGAGTCCGCGGCCGGCCTGCTCGCCATGGCGCAGCAGATGCACGACAAGCACGTCGCCGACGGTGCCGCTCAGCGAGACAAGATCATCGCTGAGGCCCAGATCGAGGCGAGCACCCTGGTCAACGACGCTCAGGAGAAGTCCCGTCAGGTGCTCGGTGTTCTGGAGCAGCAGCGCTCCGTCCTCGAGCGCAAGGTGGACCAGCTGCGTGGCTTCGAGCGCGACTACCGCAGCCGCCTGAAGACCTACATCGAGGGTCAGCTCCGCGACCTCGAATCCCGTGGGTCCGTGGCCGCTGAGAACAGCGAACAGGGCTCCGAGAGCTGATTTCGCACGGCATTCAGGCCGGTGACCGGATTTCCGGTCACCGGCCTTGCCGTGTCTCGACCGGGTGGATGACTCCGCCCGTGACCGGGTCCGCACGGGACCCGGCATGAACGTGTGAACCCCCGAGGATGTGACCCCCATGAGCACCAGGCCCCACGAACCCAGGCCCCAGGAGCAGGGACCGGAGCCCGCGGACCGCGATGCGAAGCCGGCGGTGACCGGAGAACCCGGTGATGGCCGGACCCGCGCCGGTGTGCGCAAGGCCGTGATCGGCCTCTTCGCCGCGGCGGCCGTCTTCGCCTACGCCCTGGACCAGCTGAGCAAGTTCTGGGTCAGCACCACCATGGAGGAGGGCGAGCGGATCGCGGTTCTGCCTCCCGTGTTGCACTGGTACTACATCCGGAACTCCGGGGCCGCGTTCTCCATCGGGGAGAACTTCACCTGGGTGTTCACGATCATCATGGCCTGCGTCTCGATCGCGGTGCTGGTGTTCATCCGCCGGGTGGGGTCGCTCTGGTGGGGCCTCGCTCTCGGGTTCCTGCTGGGCGGCGCCCTGGGCAACCTCACGGACCGGCTCTTCCGGCCGCCGTCCTTCGGCATGGGGCACGTGGTGGACTTCATCCAGCTGCCCAACTTCGCGATCTTCAACATCGCGGACTCGGCCGTCGTGTGCGCCGTCTCGATCATCGTGATCCTGACGCTGCGGGGGATCGGTGCGGACGGCCGCAGACTGTCCTCGGCCAAGAGCGACGACGACGCCGAAGGGGACCGCTCATGAGTGACGCGCTGGAAACCGGACCGTCGACGGCGGAGGAGCAGTCCGTCGTCGTGCCGGAGGAGTATGCGGGCAAGAGGGTCGACGCCGCGCTGGCGGCGCTGCTGGACCTTTCCCGTTCCGCGGCCGCCCAGGCCGTGGCCGAAGGGCGCGTGAGCGTGGACGGCGCCGCCCCGGCGAAATCCCTGAAGCTGTCCGCCGGACAGACCGTGGTCGTGCGGCCCTCTGAGAAGCGTGACCCGCTGGAAGTGGTGGTGGAGAAAGTGGATGGACTGGACATCCTGCTGGATGACGAGGACTTCGTGGTGGTGGACAAGCCCGTGGGCGTGGCCGCGCACCCGTCGCCGGGCTGGGTGGGGCCGACCGTCGTCGGCGGCCTGGCGGGCGCCGGCTACCGGATCTCGACGTCGGGTGCTCCGGAGCGCGCCGGGATCGTGCACCGTCTCGACGTCGGGACGAGCGGGGTCATGGTGGTCGCCAAGACCGAACATGCCTACACCCTCCTCAAGCGGGCCTTCAAGGAGCGGACGGTGGACAAGGTCTACCACACGGTCGTCCAGGGCCTGCCCGACCCCTTGAAGGGCACGATCGACGCCCCCATCGGCCGCCACCCCGGCCACGACTGGCGTTTCGCCGTGATCGAGGACGGTCGTCCCTCGGTCACGCACTATGAGGTGCTGGAAGCGTTCGGTCGCGCCAGCCTGCTGGAAGTGCACCTGGAGACGGGCCGCACCCACCAGATCCGCGTGCATTTCTCGGCGCTCCGGCACCCCTGTGCCGGGGACCTGACCTATGGTGCGGACCCCCGTCTCGCGGCCGACCTCGGGCTCACGCGCCAGTGGCTGCACGCCAAGGAACTGAGCTTCGATCACCCGCGCACCGGGGAACGGGTCACGGTGTCCAGCGAGTACCCGCAGGACCTGGCCTACGCGCTGGAGCGGCTCCGCGACGGACTCTGATCCGGCGGGCGTCGTGCCACGCACCAGCGGGGCTCGGCGCGTAGGATGGATGGGTGGCAAATCAGGATTCCTTCGTCCATCTGCACACTCACACCGAATACTCCATGCTGGACGGTGCGGCCAAGCTGGGGGAGCTCTTCGCCGAGACCAATCGGCTGGAGATGCCCGCCCTGGCCATCACGGACCACGGCTATCTTTTCGGTGCCCACGACTTCTGGAAGAAGGCCAAGGACGCCGGCGTGAAGCCGATCATCGGCGTCGAGGCGTACGTGGCCCCGGGGACGCACCGCACCGACAAGAGCAGGGTTCGCTGGGGTGATGAGAGCCAGCGCAGCGACGACGTCTCCGGTGGTGGCGCGTACACCCACATGACGCTCCTGAGCTACAACAACACCGGCATGCGGAACCTGTTCCGGGCGTCCTCGATCGCCTCGCTGGACTCCGTGTTCGGCAAGTGGCCGCGCCTGGACCGCGAACTGCTGAACACCTACGCCGAGGGCCTGATCGCCACCACGGGCTGCCCGTCGGGCGAGGTCCAGACCCGTCTGCGGCTGGGCCAGTACCGGGAGGCCCTGGAGGCCGCCGCCGAATTCCGGGACATCTTCGGCAAGGAGAACTACTACTGCGAGCTCATGGACCACGGCCTGTCCATCGAGACCAGGATCCGTGAGGATCTGCTGCGGCTTGCGAAGGACCTGGGCCTTCCGCTCGTGGCCACGAACGACCTCCACTACACGCACCAGCACGACGCCAAGGCACACGAGGCGCTGCTGGCCATCCAGTCCGGCTCCACCCTGCTGGAACCGAGCTATGACGAGGGCGGCTCGCGCTTCGCCTTCTCCGGCACCGGCTACTACCTGAAGTCTCCGCGTGAGATGCGGGAGCTGTTCCGCGACCTGCCCGACGCCTGTGACAACACCCTCGTCATCGCCGAGCGCTGCGAAGTGGGCTTCGAGCACAACAACTACATGCCGAAGTTCCCGTGCCCGCCCGGCGAGAACGAGGATTCCTGGCTCGTGAAGGAAGTGGAGAAGGGTCTCCACTACCGTTACCCCAAGGGCATCCCGGACGACGTCCGCAAGCAGGCCGAGTACGAGCTCGGCATCATCACCAGCATGGGCTTCCCCGGCTACTTCCTCGTGGTGGCCGACTTCATCAACTGGGCCAAGGACCACGGCATCAGGGTGGGGCCGGGCCGTGGCTCCGGCGCCGGTTCCATGGTGGCCTACGCCCTGCGCATCACGGATCTCGATCCGCTGCGCCACGGCCTGATCTTCGAACGCTTCCTCAACCCGGACCGCGTCTCGATGCCCGACTTCGACGTCGACTTCGATGATCGCCGCCGTCCGGAGGTCATCGAGTACGTGACCCGGAAGTACGGCGATGAGCGCGTCTCCATGATCGTCACCTACGGCACCATCAAGACGAAGCAGGCGCTGAAGGACTCCTCGCGCGTGCTCGGGTACCCCTTCAGCATGGGTGAGACCCTGACCAAGGCGCTGCCGCCGGCGGTCATGGCCAAGGACATCCCACTCAAGGACATCGAGGACCCCAAGGCCAAGCGGTACAGCGAGGCCGGGGACTTCCGGGAACTGCTGAAGACGGATCCGGAGGCCGCCAAGGTCTTCGAAACGGCACTCGGCCTCGAAGGCCTGAAGCGCCAATGGGGCGTGCACGCCGCCGGCGTGATCATGTCCTCGGACCCGATCATCGACGTCGTGCCGATCATGCGCCGCATCCAGGACGGCCAGGTCATCACGCAGTTCGACTACCCCACGTGTGAGGGCCTCGGCCTGATCAAGATGGACTTCCTGGGGCTGAGAAATCTGACGATCATCTCGGACGCCATCGAGAACATCAAGCTCAACCGGGGCATCGACCTGGACCTGGAGAAGCTGGAGCTGGATGACCAGGCCTCCTACGAGCTCCTGGCCCGCGGCGACACCCTCGGCGTCTTCCAGCTCGACGGCGGGCCCATGCGGTCCCTGCTCAAGCTCATGAAGCCTGACAACTTCGAAGACATCTCCGCCGTGCTGGCGCTGTACCGGCCGGGCCCCATGGGCGCCAACGCCCACACCGATTACGCGCTCCGCAAGAACGGCCTCCAGCCGGTCATCCCGATCCACCCGGAACTCGAGGAGCCTCTCAAGGACATCCTCGGCGGCACCTTCGGCCTGATCGTGTATCAGGAGCAGGTCATGGCCGTGGCTCAGAAGCTCGCGGGCTACTCGCTCGGACAGGCAGACATCCTCCGCCGCGCCATGGGCAAGAAGAAGAAGGAGGAGCTGGACAAGCAGTTCGCCGGCTTCCAGCAGGGCATGCTGGACAACGGCTACTCGGCCGAGGCCGTCAAGACGCTCTGGGACATCCTGCTGCCCTTCTCCGACTACGCCTTCAACAAGGCGCATTCCGCCGCATACGGCGTGGTCTCCTACTGGACCGCTTATCTCAAGGCCCACTACGCGCCGGAGTACATGGCGGCGCTGCTCACCAGCGTGGGCGATGACAAGGACAAGTCCGCCGTCTACCTCAACGAGTGCCGCCACATGGGCATCACGGTGCTTCCGCCGGACGTCAATGAGTCCGCCCTGACCTTCACCCCGGTGGGCAACGACATCCGCTTCGGCATGGGCGCCATCAGGAACGTCGGTGCCAACGTGGTCAACGCGATGGTGGAGACCCGCAAGGAGAAGGGCGCGTTCACCTCGTTCTCGGACTTCCTGCAGAAGGTCCCGGCCGTGGTCTGCAACAAGCGCACCATCGAATCCCTCATCAAGGCGGGCGCCTTCGACTCGATGCCGGGCAACCGCCGCTCGCTCGTCATGATCCATGAAGAGGCCATCGACTCGGTCATCACGCTCAAGCGCAATGAGGCCAACAACCAGTTCGACCTGTTCAGCGCCCTGGATGACGCTTCGCCTGATGCCGGGCTGACCGTGGAGATCCCGGATCTGCCCGAGTGGGAGAAGAAGGACAAGCTGAGCTTCGAGCGTGACATGCTCGGCCTCTACGTCTCGGATCACCCGTTGCAGGGCATGGAGACGGCGCTGAACGGCCTCGCGGACACGTCGGTGGCCAGTGTGATGAGCGACGACGGTCCGCCCGACGGTGCGATCGTCACCATCGCGGGCATGATCACCTCGCTCAGCCGTCGCGTGGCGAAGTCCAGCGGCAATGCCTATGCCCGGGCGGAGATCGAGGATCTGGGCGGCTCGATCGAGACCATGTTCTTCGGCCAGGTGTACGGCCCCATCGCCACGATCCTCGCGGAGGACCTCATCGTGGTCGTGAAGGGCCGTGTGCAGCGGCGCGACGACGGCTCGGTCACCCTGAACTGCATGGAGCTGAGCGTGCCTGATCTCAGCCAGGCGGAGGGCAACGGCCAGCTGGTCATCAGTCTGCCGACCCACAAGGCCACCGAGGATCTGGTCGGCCGTCTGGGGGAGGTGCTGCGGAGTCACAGCGGCCGCGCCGAGGTGCGGCTCAAGCTGCAGGGCACTCGCAGCATCGAGCTGATGCGGCTGGGCCGGAACTTCGCCGTGGACCCGAACCCCTCTCTGTACGCGGACTTGAAGGTGCTGCTGGGGCCGGCCTGCCTTGACGCCTGACCGTGTGCCGTGGGTCTGGCGCCCGTGTGACGTGGGTGCTTTCGGTCACCGACTCCAGGATCGATAAACTGGAGCGGTGACTGACACCCATGACGCAATCCTGGACCGAGCCGACTTCTTCCGCACCGTGGACCTGCGGGGCAAGCATCTGAACCGGACGGAACTCAAGGCCGCGGTGCCCCGGGTGCATGAGGAGTCGAATCAGCAGGCCGAGGACGCCGTGCTGGGCATCATCGCCGAGGTCCGCGCGGGTGGACATCAGGCGCTGCGGGACCTCGCTCAGCGGTTCGACGGCGTCACCCTGGACAGCGTGCGGGTTCCCCGCGAGGCGCTGCGGGATGCCCTCGCCGGGCTCGACTCCGGGGTGCGTGCCGCCCTGGAGGAGTCCATCGACCGCGCCCGCCGCTTCGCCGAGGCCCAGCGCCCGGCGAACGTGGAGACGGTGCTGGCGGAGGGCGCCGTCGTGCGTCAGCGCTGGATCCCGGTCAACCGCGTCGGCCTGTACGTGCCGGGCGGTCTGGCGCCCCTGGCCAGCTCCGTCATCATGAACGTGGTCCCGGCGCTGGCGGCCGGGGTGGAGTCGGTGGCTCTCGCCTCGCCTCCGCAGAAGGACTTCGGCGGTCTGCCGCACCCCACGATCCTCGCCGCCGCGGAACTGCTCGGTGTGGAAGAGGTCTACGCGATCGGCGGCGCCCAGGCGATCGTCTCCTTCGCCTACGGCGTCCCGGCGGACGGACAGGAAGAGGCGCTGGAGGCCGTGGACCTGGTGACCGGGCCCGGCAACGTCTTCGTGGCCACCGCCAAGAAGCTCGTCCGGGGAGTGGTGGGGATCGATTCCGAGGCAGGTCCCACCGAGATCGCGGTTCTGGCCGACGAGACGGCCCAGCCGGCTCTCGTGGCCGCGGACCTGATCAGCCAGGCCGAGCACGATCCGCGAGCCTCGAGTGTCCTGGTCACGTCGTCGGTGGACCTGGCCGACGCGGTCCGGGAGGAACTGCTGCGCCAGGCCCGCACGGCCCGGCACTCCGAGCGCATCCTGACCGCCCTGTCCGGCCCGCAGTCCGGCGTGGTGCTGGTGGACGATCTCGAGCAGGGGATCGCCGTGGCGGACGCCTATGCCGCCGAGCACTTGGAGATCATGACGGCGGACGCTCCGGCGGTTGCGGCGCGGATCCGCAATGCGGGCGCCATCTTCGTGGGCGACTACTCGCCGGTGAGCCTGGGGGACTACTGCGCGGGTTCCAACCACGTCCTGCCGACGTCCGGCACGGCGCTGTTCTCTTCGGGCCTGAATGTCACCACATTCCTGCGCGCGGTGCAGGAGATCGAGTACTCGCGTCAGGGGCTCTCCGAGGTCCGCACGCACATCGAGGAACTCGCCGAGGCGGAGAACCTTCCATCGCACGGCGAAGCGGTGTCGATCCGTTTCCGTTGAGCGCGCGACAAGACCTATGACCACAACATGTGGTAATTACATCCTTGTATTTTTACAACATGTGGTTCTAAACTGACTTCAGCCATAGAGGAGGCGTAGTGTACTGTCCGTTTTGCCGTAACGCCGACTCCCGGGTGGTGGACAGCCGGGTCACCGAGGACGGTTCGTCCATCCGGCGGCGCCGCCAGTGCACCAATTGCTCGCGGCGTTTCACCACGGTGGAGACCACCAGCCTCTCCGTGCTGAAGCGCTCCGGAGTGGCTGAGCCCTTCAGCCGCAGCAAGGTCATCAACGGCGCGCGCAAGGCGTGTCAGGGACGACCCGTCACCGAGGATGACCTGGCGATGCTCGCCCAGGAAGTCGAGGAGACGGTCCGTGCCAGCGGCGCGGCCGAGATCAAAGCCCACGAGGTGGGGCTGGCGATCCTGGAACCGCTCCGGCGACTGGACGAGGTCGCCTACCTGCGCTTCGCGAGCGTCTACCAGGACTTCGATTCGCTGGACGACTTCGAGAAGGCGATCGCACGGCTCAGGTCGCAGGAGGACTGACCCCCAGGGGAGGGGCCACACAGCTCCCGGTGCCGGCGGAGGGGAAGCCGCCCGCACCGGGCACCAACGGAGAGGGCCTGTCAGCCACTGGCTGACAGGCCCTCTCCGTTCACGGGGTGAGGCTCATTTCACGAGCTTGTGGTGCTGCGCCACCTGAAGCGCCGCTCCGACGATCCCCGCCTCGTTCTTGAGCTTGGCCGGGATGATCGGGGTGCGGAGGTCCAGACGCGGAAGGTACTCGTCCGCGCGCTTCGAGATGCCACCGCCCACGATGAACAATTCGGGGGAGAACAGCATCTCGACGTGGCTGAAGTAGCGCTGCAGCTTGACCGAATACTCTTCCCAGCTCAGGCCGTCGCGCTCACGGGCCACGGCGGACGCCTTGGACTCGGCGTCGAAGCCATCCAGTTCCAGGTGTCCCAGTTCGGCGTTCGGGACCAGCTTGCCGTCGAAGATGAAGGCCGAGCCGATGCCCGTGCCGAGCGTGATCACCAGGACCGTGCCGTCCACGTCCTCGCCCGCGCCGTACCGGACTTCGGCGAGGCCGGCGGCGTCGGCGTCGTTGATCACCTCGACCGGGCGGTTCAGACGCTCGGAGAGCAGCGCGTTGATGTCCACGCCGATCCACGACTTGTCCACGTTCGCGGCCAGGCGGCAGACGCCGTGCTGGATGATGCCCGGGAAGGTCACGCCGACGGGCGCCTTGACGTCGGGTGCGTCCTCGCGCGAGCAGAGCTCGTCCACGATCTGCGCGACGACCTCGGAGACGGCCTCGGGGGTGGCCGGCTGCGGCGTGGGGATGCGGAAACGCTCGCCCACGAGCTTGCCGCTCTTCAGGTTGACGATCCCACCTTTGATCCCGGTGCCGCCGATGTCGACGCCGATCATGGCCGGGTGCTTCTTGCCGGTGTTCTCGTTCTTGCTCACGCTGATCCTTCGGTGCTGCGGACGGTTGCAGGGGGCAGGCAGGCGCCTACGGCACTGTGAGAATCTCAGCGCCGGTATCGGTCACCACCAGGGTGTGCTCAAATTGCGCGGTCCGTTTGCGGTCCCGGGTCAATACGGTCCAGTCGTCCGGCCACATATCCCACTCGATGGTGCCGAGCGTGAGCATGGGTTCAATCGTAAACGTCATGCCCGGCTCGATCACAGTGTTGTACGCCGGTGCGGCGTCGTAGTGCGGAATTATTAAGCCCGTGTGGAAGGCTTCGCCCACACCGTGGCCGGTGAAGTCCCGGACCACCCCGTAGCCGAAGCGCTTGGCGTAGGACTCGATGGTGCGGCCGATGACGTTGATCTCGCGTCCGGGGGCCACGGCCTTGATGGCGCGGCGGAGGCTCTCCTCGGTGCGTTCGACCAGGAGGCGGGACTCCTCGTCGACGTCGCCGACCAGGAAGGTGTAGTTGGTGTCGCCGTGCACGCCGTGGATGTAGGCGGTGATGTCGATGTTGAGGATGTCCCCGTCCTCGACCACGGTGGAGTCGGGGATGCCGTGGCAGATGACCTCGTTGAGCGAGGAGCAGAGGGACTTGGGGAAGCCGCGGTACCCGAGCGTGGAGGGGTAGGCGCCGTGGTCCAGGAGGAACTCGTGCCCGACGGCGTCGAGCTCGTCCGTGGTCACGCCGGGCGCGATGTGTTTGCCCACCTCCACGATCGCCTGGGCGGCGATCTTGCTGGCGATGCGCATCTTCTCGATGGTCTCCGACGACTTCACGGCGCTGCCGGTGAACTTGGCGGGTGCCGGGCGGTCCACGTACTCGGGCCGCTCGATGTTCGGCGGCACAGGACGACGCGGGCTCACGATTCCGGGGGTGAGCTTACCCAGAGGTGCGGTTTCAGCTACTGGTGGCATACGTTTGATAGTAGTCGTCACTCACAAGGAGGAATGGAATCATGCCGCAGTACTGGTACAACATGGTCACCCATCAGGTGGAGGAGGACGCCATGAGCGATTGGAGCCAGCTCCTCGGCCCCTACGACACGCGCGAAGAGGCCGAGAACGCCCCGCAGAGCGTGCAGCGGCACAACGAAGCCTGGGAAAAGGGCGACGAGGACTGATCGTTCTCGGACGTCCTGGAGGACGTCTTAGAAGGAGTGCTCCGGGCCGGGGAAGGACCCGTCCCGGACCTCCTCGCCGAAGGTCCGTGCCCCTTCCAGGAGGTCCTGCCGGATCCGGGCGTACTGCTTGACGAAGCGCGCCATGCGGCCGCCCCGCAGCCCCATGGCGTCCTGCCAGACCAGGACCTGGCCCGTGGTCACGTTGCCGGCGCCGATGCCGACGGTCGGGATCGTGAGCGCCGCATCCACCTGCGCGGCGGTGGCCGCCGGGACCATCTCCATCAGCACGGCGAAGGCGCCCGCCTCCTGCAGTGCCAGCGCATCCTCGACGAGCCGCGCGGCGTCGTCGCCCCGGCCCTGAACCCGGTACCCGCCCAGCGCATGCTCGCTCTGCGGGGTGAAGCCGATGTGGCCCATGACCGGGATGCCGGCCTGGACCATGGCGCGCACGGTGTCCGCGTAGTAGGCGCCGCCCTCCATCTTGACGGCGTGAGCCAGGCCCTCCTTCAGGAACCGGACCCCGGTGGTGACGGCCTGCTCGATCGAGGCCTCGTAGGAGCCGAACGGCAGATCCGCGAGCACCAGTGACCGCTTGGCGGCCCGTGCGACGGCGCGGCACAGCGGCAGCAGCTCGTCCACGGTCACCGGGAGGCTGGTCTCATTGCCGAACACGTTGTTCGACGCGGAGTCACCGATCAGCAGCACCTCGATGCCCGCCTCGTCGAAGATCTCCGCCGTGTACTGCTCGTACGCGGTCAGCATGGCGAAGTGACGGCCTTCCGCTTTGGCGGCCTGCAGGTGGTGCAGCCGCACGCGTCCGGCCGGAGCGGACGACGACGCCGCGGGGCCGCTGCCGTACGGGGCGCTCGTCTCGCCCGGGGTGCTGGAGCTGGCGGATTCACTGTGCGTCATGTCTCCGAGCTTAATGCTGAACCGTCAGGGGCGCCGAATTACGGGACGCCGGTGGAATGACGGCCCACAGAGCCCCTGGCCTGGGTAGAGTTGCATGCAGCACAGTACAGCCCCGGCCTGCGCCGGGATCCAGAGGGAAGCGAGGGCAGCATGGACCGCCAACAGGAATTCGTGCTCCGGACCATTGAGGAGCGCGACGTCCGGTTCGTCCGGCTCTGGTTCACGGACGTGGTGGGCTCCCTCAAGTCCGTGGCCCTGGCCCCCGCGGAGGTGGAAGGCGCTTTCGCCGAGGGCCTCGGCTTCGACGGCTCGTCCATCGAGGGCCTCGCCCGCGTCTACGAGTCCGACATGCTCGCGCAGCCGGACCCGTCCACCTTCCAGATCCTGCCCTGGCGCGGTGAGACCGAGCAGACCAGCCGGATGTTCTGCGACATCCTCACCCCGGACGGTCAGGCCAGCGCCGCGGACCCGCGCAACGTCCTGAAGCGGACGCTCGCCAAGGCCGCGGACATGGGGTTCACCTGCTACACGCATCCGGAGATCGAGTTCTACCTGCTCAAGTCGGACAAGCCGGGTCCGGACGGACTGCCGGTGCCCGTGGATGAGGGAGGCTATTTCGACCACGTCCCCGGTGGCGTGGCGCAGGACTTCCGCCGCACCGCGGTGACCATGCTGGAATCCGTGGGCATCTCCGTGGAGTTCAGCCACCATGAGGCGGGCCCGGGCCAGAACGAGATCGATCTGCGCTATGCGGACGCCCTCCAGACCGCGGACAACATCATGACGTTCCGCACCATCATCAAAGAGGTGGCGCTCCAGCAGGGCAGCTACGCCACCTTCATGCCGAAGCCGTTCACGCAGCACCCGGGTTCCGGGATGCACACGCACTTCTCGCTGTTCGAGGGTGACACGAACGCCTTCCACGAAGCGGGCGCCGAATACGAGCTGTCCCGCACGGCGCGCCAGTTCATCGCCGGGATCCTGCGCCACGCGCCCGAGTTCACCGCGATCACCAACCAGTTCGTGAACTCCTACAAGCGGCTGTGGGGCGGGGGAGAAGCCCCGAGCTACGTGTCCTGGGGCCACAACAACCGCTCCGCACTGGTCCGGGTCCCGCTGTACAAGCCGGGCAAGGGCAACTCCGCGCGGGTCGAGTACCGCGGGATCGATTCCGCGGCCAACCCGTACCTCGCGTACGCGGTCCTGCTGGGGGCCGGCCTCAAGGGCATCGAGGAAGGCTACGATCTGGCGCCGCCGTCCGAGGACGACATCGCGTCGCTGTCCACGGCTGAGCGCAGGGCCCTCGGCCACGACCCCCTGCCGGCCAGCCTGCATGACTCCATCAATGCCATGGAAAACTCCGAGTTCATGGCGGAGATCCTCGGGGAGCAGGTGTTCCAGCACTTCCTGAGGAACAAGCGCGCCGAGTGGAGCGACTACCGTCTGCAGGTCACGCCGTATGAACTCCAGCGCAACCTGGGGATCCTCTAACGCTGTGGCGATGAGTGTCGCCCGCCGTCTCATCGCGGCGGGTTTCAGTGACGTTGAACGGGCCGAGCGCTTCCTGGCGGCTCCCGAGCTGGACGGAGTGGACCGGGACCTGCTGTTCGCCGGTCTCGTCCAGTCCGCCAATCCGGACGAGGCGCTGTTGTCACTGGTCCGCCTCCTCGAGAAGGAGAAGGCCGCTCCGGGAACGGTGGGGCGCCTCCTGCGAGGTGACCCGGAGGACGCGGAGGCGATGTACCGCCTCCTCGGCAGCTCCGTGGCGCTGGCCGACTTCCTGTTGCGGAACCCCGAGGAGCAGAGCCTCCTGGAGACACGGGTCAGCCCCGAGCCTGCCCGGGTCCCGGGCGAGGATCTTCGCGCCTCACTGCTGGCCTCCGTGGGCGCGGATCCCCGGGCCGCGACGCCGGTCGCCACCCTGACCGGGGACGAGGGCCAGAGCGCCCTGCGCGTCCGCTATCGCCGGCACGTGACCGAACTGGCCATCCGGGACCTCGGGGCAGCGGATCCCCGGGATTACATGCCGCAGGTGGGCGCCGAACTCGCGGATCTGGCGGCCGCCGCCCTCGATGCCGCCCTGGCGGTGGCGCGGGCCGAGGCCGGCGTCAAGTTCTCGCCTCTCGACGTCGAAGCCGTCCGTCTCGCGATCGTGGGCATGGGCAAGTGCGGCGCCCGCGAGCTCAACTACATCTCGGACGTGGATGTCATCTACGTGCTGGACTCTGAGGGACTGGACGAGGTCCGGGCCGTGGAGATCGGGACGTTCCTCGCCGGCACCCTCGCCCGGATCATCTCCCATCCCGGGCGCGAACCCGGGCTGTGGGAGGTGGACGCCAACCTCAGACCCGAAGGCAAGGACGGGCCACTCGTCCGCACCCTGGAATCGCACCGGCAGTACTACGCCCGCTGGGCGGAGAGCTGGGAGTTCCAGGCACTCTTGAAGGCCCGGACGATGGCCGGGGATCCCGAGCTGGGCCGCCGCTACCAGGAGATGGTGGAGCCCCTGGTCTGGTCTTCCGCGGGCCGCGAGGGCTTCGTCGAATCGGTGCAGGCCATGCGCCGCAGGGTCACGGACAACATCCCCGCAGCCGAACTCGCCCGCCAGATCAAGCTCGGCCCCGGCGGACTCCGGGATGTGGAATTCACCGTCCAGCTCTTGCAGCTGGTGCACGGCAAGGCAGATCCGTCCCTCCGGGTCAGGGACACGACGTCGGCCATCGCCGCCCTGTCCCATGGCGGGTACATCGGCCGTGCCGACGCCTCGGAGTTCGACCGGGCGTATCGGCAGCTGCGCGTGATCGAGCACCGCATCCAGATGGCGCAGATGCGCCGCACGCACCTCATGCCCGAGAAGGAGGAGGAGGTGCGGGCGCTGGCACGCGCCGTCGAAGGCTCGCTGAGCACGGCCCGCCCGACGGCGGACAGCCTCCTGACCTCGTGGCAGAAGACCAAGCGGCGCGTGCGCGAGCTGCACGAACAGATCTTCTACCGGCCCCTCCTCGGCACGGCCGCCTCCCTCAGCTCCGACGAGGCCCGCCTCAGTCCGGAAGCCGCGTCCGCCCGGCTCGCGGCGCTCGGCTACCGTGACCCCGAGGGCGCCATGCGCCACATCGCGGCGCTGACCAGTGGAGTCAGCCGCCGGGCGGCACTGCAGCGCCAGCTCCTGCCGGTTCTGCTGGGCTGGCTCGCCGAAGGACTGGACCCCGACGCCGGCCTGCTGGCCTTCCGCCGCGTCAGCGAAGCGCTCGGGGCCACTCACTGGTACCTGGGCCTCCTGCGAGACTCCCAGGCGGCTGCCGAGCGGCTGTGTCATGTCCTGTCGGACTCGAGGCTCATCGCGGACCTTCTCGAGGTGTCACCCGAATCGGTGGCCTGGCTGGGCAACAACAAGGAACTGGCCCCCGTGCCGTTCGAGACGCAGTGGCAGGAGATCCGGTCCAAGATGGCCCGGCACCAGGATCCGTCGAGCGCCATGCGGCTCATCCGGCTGATCCGCCGTCGGGAGATCCTGCGCACCGCCATCGCCGACGCGGCCGGGATCCTCGACCAGGACGGGGTCTCCCAGGCTCTGTCCGACGCGGACCGTGCCGCCATCCTCGGCGCCCTCCACGTCGCCGAACGTCAGGCCGAGGCCCAGGGCGGGCTCCTGACTCGCGTGCTGGTGGTGGCGATGGGGCGGCAGGGCGGCCGTGAGATCGGCTACGGCTCGGACGCAGATGTCCTCTACTTACATCAGGCGCTGCCCGGGGTGTCCGAGGAGGACGCCCAGAAACAGGCGCTCCAGATCGTGGGACAGGTCTCCAGCCTGCTCATGCAGCCCCTCAAGCCCGCCATCCTCGCGGAGCGGGTCCTCTCACTGGACGCGGATCTGCGTCCGGAGGGCAAGAACGGGCCCATGGTCCGGTCGCTCGAGGCGTTCCGGGTCTACTACGAGCGCTGGTCCCTCGTCTGGGAGGCCCAGGCGCTGCTCCGGGCGCGGCCGATCGCCGGCGATGACCGCCTGGCCGAGGCGTTCCTGGAACTGATCGATCCGATCCGGTACCCGGAGCACCTCTCGCCCCAGGACGAGCGGGAGATCCGTCGGATCAAGGCCCGGGTGGAGACCGAACGCCTGCCGCGGGGCGCCGATCCGTCCCGCCACGTCAAGCTCGGCCGGGGAGGCCTGAGCGATGTGGAGTGGCTCGTGCAGCTGCGCCAGCTGGAGCATGCCCACGAGCATCCGGGACTTCGGACCACCTCCACCATGGAGGCGCTGGCGGAGCTCGCGCGGCTTGGGCTCATTGCCGAGGAGGACGCGGCTCTGCTCGCCGATGCGTGGCGGCTGGCAAGCCGGGTCCGCAGCGCCAACGTCATCTGGTCCGGTAAAGCCTCAGACCTCCTGCCGTCCGCACGGCGGGACCTCGAAGCCGTGTCCCGGTGGTGCGGGCACCCGGCCTCCCACGCCGCCGAATTCGAGGAGCAGTATTTGCGCCTGACGCGACGTGCTCGCGCAGTCTTCGACCGGGAGTTCTACGGGCAGCGCTGAGTGCTCTGTCCGCGACGAAAGGATCAAGGGATGAATCGACAACCGTGGAAGACTTCGCGGCAGAAGGACGGGGGAGGAGGCCCGCGCGGCCGTCGGGCTCCCTGGGCGCGGCTGACCGTGCTGGTGCGGTTCGGGGTGGCCGTGCTGACGGCGTGCCTCGCCGTCGTCGGGCTCTCCGTGCCGGCCGCCTCCGCCACCGCGCCGCATGAGGTGAGCGGCAAGAAGTTCGTCATCGGCACGGACACCACCTTCGCTCCGTTCGAGTTCCGGGACCCCTCCGGTGAGCTGACGGGCATCGACATGGATCTCATCCGCGAGATCGCCAAGCGTGGCGGATTCGAGGTCGAGATCAAGTCCCTCGGCTTCAACGCCGCTCTCCAGGCGCTCTCGTCCAACCAGGTGGATGGCGTGATCGCCGGTATGTCCATCACGGACAAGCGCAAGCAGGTCTACGACTTCTCCGATCCGTACTTCGAATCCGGTGTTCAGATGGCCGTGGCCAAGAGCAACACCGACATCAAGGGTTACGAGGACCTCAAGGGCAAGACGGTCACCGCCAAGACCGGCTCCGAAGGGGAGACGGCGGCCAAGGAACTGTCCGGCAAGTACGGCTTCACGGTGAAGTCCCTGGACCAGTCGGCCACGATGTATGAACTGGTGAAGTCCGGCAACGCGGTCGGCGTGTTCGACGACTACCCCGTGCTGGCGTACGGCATCAGCCAGAACAACGGCCTCAAGACCGTGACGGACAAGATCCCAGGCGGCAGCTACGGCTTCGCCGTCAACAAGGGGAAGAACCCCGAACTGCTCGCGGCGTTCAACAAGGGCCTCTCCGAGATGAAGGCCGACGGCGAATACCAGAAGCTCCTCGACAAGTACCTCAAGGCGCCGGAGGCCGCGGCCGCGAGCAGCTTCTGGGATCTGCTGGTGCAGAGCTTCCCAGCCCTCATGAGCGGCCTGCGCAACACGGTGCTTGTCACCATCATCTCCTTCGCGGTGGCGATGGTCTTGGGCCTGTTCTTCGGCTTCCTGAAGATCTCGCGGAACGTGGTGGCGCGCGGTGTGGCGACCACCTTCGTCAACGTCTTCCGCGGCACGCCGCTCCTGGTCTGGGCGTTCTTCTTCTACTTCGGCATCCCACAGCTCACCGGGCAACCCATCAACATCTGGGTGGCGGGTGTCCTCACGCTGAGCCTCAACTCGGGCGCCTACATCACCGAGATCGTGCGCGGTGCCGTGCAGTCGGTGGACCCGGGCCAGCTGGAAGCGGCCCGGAGTCTCGGCATGGGCTACGGCAAGTCGATGCAGAAGGTCGTGGTGCCACAGGCCTTCAAGCTCATGACGCCGTCCCTCATCAATCAGCTGATCATCATGCTGAAGGATTCGTCCTTGCTCCTGGCCATCGGCTTCGCCGAGCTGCTGTACCAGGGCCAGCAGATCTACGCCGGCAACTTCCGCATCACCGAGACTCTCGTGATCGTGGCGGCGCTGTACTTCGTGGTGATCATGCTCCTGACACAACTGGCCAACTACGCGGACAGGAAGTTCAACAAATGAGCACGGGTGCAGAGACGGTCCGTGATGACCGGGCCGAGAAGGTCACGGTCACGGGCCTGAAGAAGTCCTTCGGCAGCAACGAGGTCCTCAAGGGCATCGACGCGGTCATCCACGAGGGCGAGGTGGTGGCGGTCATCGGCCCCTCGGGCTCGGGCAAGTCCACTTTCCTGCGCTGCCTCAACAAGCTGGAGGACATCTCCGGCGGCACAGTGCAGGTCAACGGTTATGACCTCACGGGTGCGAACGTGGACATCAACCAGGTCCGCCGCCAGATCGGCATGGTGTTCCAGCACTTCAACCTGTTCCCGCACATGACCGTGATCGAGAACATCATGCTGGCCCCCGTGGAGACCGGGAAACTGGACAAGGCGGCGGCCCGCACCCGTGGCCTGGAGCTCCTGGCCCGGGTGGGGCTGGAAGCCAAGGCCGACGCCCGTCCCGTGTCCCTCTCGGGCGGTCAGAAGCAGCGCGTGGCGATCGCCCGCGCGCTGGCCATGAGCCCGGACATCATGCTCTTCGACGAGGCCACCTCGGCCCTGGACCCGGAGATGGTCGGCGAGGTCCTCCAGGTCATCAAGGACCTGGCCTCCGAGGGTATGACGATGGTCATGGTCACCCATGAGATGGGCTTCGCCCGCGAGGTCGCCGACCGCGTCATCTTCATGGCGGACGGCTACATCTGCGAGCAGGGCACCCCCGACGAGCTGTTCGGCAATCCCCAGCAGCAGCGGACCAAGGACTTCCTCTCGAAGGTCCTCTGAGCGGTGGAGCTCTAAGCCGTGGCCGTCCGCGCGCGAGCCGTGCGGACCTGCTGAACGACGACGGCGGCCGCTTCCCCGGGTGGGGAGGCGGCCGCCGTCGTCGTGGGACGGGCCGTGGCCCGGAGACGGCTGCGTCAGAGGATCTCTTCGCGGTCCTGGAGCTCGATGACCCGTTCCTCGCGGAGCGCACGGAGGGCCGAGGACACGTGCAGGGCGCCGTGCACGCCGAAGTACTCGGGGAGATCCTGCTCGGCGACGAAACGCCAGCTCAGGAGTTCTTCCTCCTGCAGGGTGATCTCGGCGCCGTCGGCCAGGACACCGCCGTCGTACAGGAAGTTCAGTCCGTCGCCCACGGGGTCGGGGAAGGCGGAGTGCCCGATGATCAGGAGCGCCCCGGGCTGGATGTCCAGGCCCAGCTCTTCGAGGCCCTCGCGGCGGGCGGCCGCGCGGGGCGCCTCTCCGGCGTCCACCGTGCCCCCGGGCAGGAGCCAGCCGTCTTTGTAGTTGGGCTCGACGGCAAGGACCCTGCCCTCGCCGTCGCGGATCACCAATCCCGCGGCGACACGGCGGCGGGGGAGTGTGCGGAAGTATTCGATGCTTTCCGGACTGAGTTCGGCCATGACCCGAGCCTAGCAAGAGCGGGTGTCCCCGCATCAGGCCTGCGACCTCCCGCGACGGGCGGACGGCGAATAGTCTGTCTCCATGACAACGGAACGGTGGCGGCAGGCCACGGAATGGCCGCTCATGGCGGCGGCGCTCGTGTTCCTGGCCGCGTACTCGGTGCAGGTGATCGGCGACGTCTCGGAACGCCAGGCCCAGGCCCTCGAGTTGATCCAGTGGATCACGTGGGGCGCGTTCACCGTGGACTACGCGGTGAGGCTGTTTCTGGCGCCCCAGCGCTGGCGCTGGCTGGCCACCCATCTGCCGGATCTGGCGATGGTCGTGCTGCCGGTGCTGCGGCCTTTGCGCCTCCTGCGTCTCGTCACGCTGCTCCGGGTACTGTACGGCACGGCGGGCAAGGCGCTGCGGGGACGGATCGTCACGTTCGTCGCGGTCTCGGCCGTCTTCCTGACGTACTGTGCCTCCCTCGCGGTGCTCGACGCCGAGCAGCACGCCGAGGGCGCGAACATCGTCACGTTCGGTGACGCCGTGTGGTGGTCGCTCACCACCATCAGCACGGTCGGGTACGGGGACCACTACCCGGTCACCCTGATCGGCCGGGCCGTGGCCGCAGCGCTCATGGTCTCGGGAATCGCGGTCCTCGGCGTCGTCACCGCATCGATCGGATCGTGGCTGGTGGAGCGGGTGTCGGCGACGGCGACGGTCGCCGTCGAGCAGGCCGACGCGGATCTGAAGGGGCAGCTGGAGCGGCTGCACGCCGAGGTGGCGCGGCTCGGCCGGTTGCTGGAGGAGTCGCAGGGCGACCGCAAGGAGCCGGTGGTGGGGGAGGAGGCACGCTAGGCGACCAGGCAGGGACCCGGGAAGGGGACAGACAGAAGGCCCCCGGAACAATGCTCCGGGGGCCTTCTGTGTCCAGTTGAGGCTGAGGCTCACGCGGCGTGGGCCGAGATCATCCGCCTCAGCTTGCTAGACGCCGTAGTACAGCTCGAACTCGTACGGGTTCGGGCGCAGCGACAGCGGGAGGATCTCGTTCTCGCGCTTGTAGGAGATCCAGGTGTCGATCAGGTCCTGGGTGAACACGCCACCGGCCTGCAGGAACTCGTTGTCGGCCTCGAGAGCTTCGAGGGCCTCTTCCAGGGAACCCGGGGCCTTGGGGATGTCCTTGGCTTCCTCGGCGGGCAGCTCGTAGAGATCCTTGTCGATCGGCGCCGGCGGCTCGATGCGGTTGCGGATGCCGTCGATGCCGGCCATCAGCTGAGCGGCGAACGCCAGGTACGGGTTGGAGGAGGGATCCGGTGCGCGGAACTCGATGCGCTTGGCCTTCGGGTTGGAACCCGTGACCGGGATGCGGATACCGGCGGAGCGGTTGCCCTGCGAGTACACCATGTTGACCGGAGCCTCGTAGCCCTTGACCAGGCGGCGGTAGGAGTTCACCGTCGGGTTCGTGAAGGCCAGCACGGCGGAGGCGTGCTTCAGCAGGCCGCCGATGTACCAGCGAGCCGTGTCGGACAGGCCGGCGTAGCCCTTCTCGTCGTAGAACAGCGGGGAGCCGTCGGCCCACAGCGACTGGTGGCAGTGCATGCCCGAGCCGTTGTCACCGAAGACCGGCTTCGGCATGAAGGTGACGGACTTGCCCCAGGCGTCGGCGGTGTTCTTGATGACGTACTTGAACTTCTGCAGGTCATCGGCAGCCGCGGTCAGCGTAGTGAACTTGTAGTTGATTTCGGCCTGACCGGCGGAACCGACCTCGTGGTGCGAACGCTCGACCTCAAGGCCTGCCTTGTCCAGCTCGACGCACATGGCGTCGCGGAGGTCGGCCTGCTTGTCGGTCGGCGCCACGGGGAAGTAGCCGCCCTTGACGGGGGTCTTGTAACCGAGGTTGCCGCCCTCTTCCTCACGACCGGAGTTCCAGTGGGCTTCCTCGGAATCGATCTTGTAGAAGCTGCCCTGCGGGGAGGACTGGTACTGGACGTTGTCGAAGACGAAGAACTCGGCCTCGGGGGCGAAGAACGCGGTGTCGGCGATGCCGGTGGAGGCCAGGTAGGCCTCGGCCTTCTCGGCCACGCCGCGGGGGTCGCGGTGGTACGGCTCGCCGGTGCGCGGGTTCACGATGGAGAAGTTCAGCGCCAGCGTCTTCTCGATGCGGAACGTGTCGATGAACGCGGAGGTCACATCGGGGATGAGCTGCATATCGGACTCAGCGATGCCCTGGAAGCCGCGGATGGAGGAACCGTCGAAGAGCTGGCCGCTGACGAAGAAGTCCGCGTCGACCGTCTTGGCGGGAACGTTGAAGTGCTGCTGCACGCCCGGGAGATCGGTGAAACGGATGTCGACGAACTTGACGTCCTCATCCTTGATGAACTTGAGGACTTCGTCCGCACTGGTGAACATGCATGCTCCTAACAGAATTGGGCCGGTGGCCTGAAGGCGACGGCACCGGGTTCCGGCCAGGCTTCACCCAGCGGATCGCCGTGCCATCTACTGGTGAACAGCCTAGGCGGCGGGCATTACCCGAGAATGTCTGCATTGTTTCCGGGAGGTTACAACGGAGATGTGACGGGTGGTCGCTGGGGGCCGGTGGCTCCCGGTCGTACCCTCCTCACTCTACCGACAGTGCCGCGCATCACGGGCAGGCTCTCCGCGATGCGGACAGACCGGCGGAAAAGGCGGCGGGCCTCTGCGGACCGGCCCCAGCGGATACCCTTAAGGGGTGGTGACTCGACGAGATCTAGGTTCCTGGCTGGAAGGCCCCGACACGACGCACATCAGCAAGTACCCGGGGGAGCGGCTGGGATTGCCGGAATCCGGACAGGGCTCACTGGCCCGTGCCGGACGGCGGATCCTGGCGATCTGCATCGACTGGGCACTCTGCCTGTTCATCAGCAACTTCTTCTTCGAGGGAAATTCCTGGGCCACGCTGGCCGTGTTCTTCGCGGAACAGGCTGTTCTGGTCGGAACGCTCGGCTACAGCATCGGTCACCGGATCGCGAACATCCACGTGGTGCGGCTGGACGGTTCTCCCGTGGGCATTCCCGCGGCACTGGTCCGTGCCGCCCTGCTGTGCCTCGTCATTCCCGCCATCATCTTCGACCCCGATCAGCGCGGTCTGCATGACAAGGCCATGAAGACCGTCCTGGTCCGGCGCTGAGCTGGCCGCCGTCGAACTGATCCGATTGCCCGCCCCCGCCGAATCCGAGGAGAGCGCCCCATGAGTGACAGCACCCCTGATGTCTCACCTACGTCCCTCGCGGACCTGGTGGCGGAGGACCGGATCCTGGACCCGGCCATCCGGCCCTTGTGGGAGGGGATGCCACGCGTCAGGGGCCCCGTCCACGCCGTGCGCTGTGCGCCCGGCGACAACCTCATGATGCACACGGCGATCTATCGCGCGGAGCCGGGTTCGGTCATCCTCGTCGACGCCGGGGGCACCCGGCTGGCGGTGGCCGGAGGCAACGTCTGTGCCGTGGCTCAGCAGCGCGGGATCGCAGCGTTCGTCGTCGACGGGTACATCCGTGACCTGGAGGAGGTGCGTGAGATGGGCTTCCCGGTGTTCGCCCGCGGCGTGTTCCCGAAGCCGGGTGGCAAGAACGTCGTGCTGCCCCAGGGCGACACCGTGGTGGGCGGCGTGACAGTTCGCACCGGCGACATCGTGGTGGCGGATGAGGAAGGGATCGTGGTGCTGGAAGCGGCCCACGCCCCGGACCTGCTCCAGGCCGCTGAGCAGCGCGAGATCGCCGAAAGCGACCAGTCCCTGGACGACTGGAAGCAGGCTCACCGCCGGAAGATCCAGGCCGGCCTGGTCGCCGGCGGGGACACCGGGGGACTGCCGGACTGACCCGGACGGGCGTGGCTGAAACCGCGCCGAGACCGCGCTTAAACGGAACCGGCCGCCGTCGTCTCCATATCAGGAGAACGACGGCGGCCGGCCGGCGTTGGAGGCTCAGCGGCCGCGCATCGCGCGGCGGTCCGGGCGGGCCTTGTACGGGTCGATGCCCTTCGGGATCGGCAGCTTGGTGCCCAGGGAGGCGATGCGCTTGGAGACGGCGCCCACCTCCACCTTCGTGAGGGTGGGCTTGAGCTTGCGCAGCGCGCCGCCGACCTTCGCGATCGGGACCTGGCCCTCTTCCTTGCCGGCGTAGATCACGTGGATCGGGACGTTCGGCAGGATGCGGGACAGACGCTTGCGCTCTCCGTCGGCGAGGGTGCGGACGCGGCTCTGCGGACCCTCGGTCACGAGCACGACGCCGGCGCGTCCCACGGTGCGGAACACGAAGTCCTGCGTGCGCGGGTTGGCGGCGACCGGCTGCTGCTCGACGATCCAGCCGCGGCGCAGGGTGCCGAGGGCCGCTCCCACGGCTCCGGGCTGGCCCTCGATCTGTGCGAACGCCGCGCGCTCGGCACGGCGGGACAGGATGAAGGTCGCGGCCAGCAGACCGAGCATGATGCCCAGGATCAGACCGGTGATCCAGTTGTTGAAGAGGGCGCCGATCCCGACGCCGACGCCGACCACCACGAGGAAGGCGAGCAGCATGAGCCAGACGACCAGGGGGTCGTGACGGCGGGTCATGGTGAAGACCTCGCCGATCTGCTTCAGCCGGCTGGG
This sequence comes from Arthrobacter woluwensis, assembly GCF_030816155.1. NCBI lineage: Bacteria > Bacillati > Actinomycetota > Actinomycetes > Micrococcales > Micrococcaceae > Arthrobacter > Arthrobacter woluwensis. The sequence continues at coordinate 1,319,108 of NZ_JAUSXR010000001.1, forward strand.
GCCTTTCTTCTTGGCCCGGGGCTTGCGATTGAAGAGGCCACGCTTGGTGGAGCCGTCGTCGTTCGTGACGGTGGAATCGGTGGATTTAGCCATAGTGTCTCCATTCTAGCCAGCACAGAGGGCGTACTGAAACGCCGACGGCGGCACACGGGGAATACCGTGTGCCGCCGTCGGCGTGGGAAGCCGCCGAACCTCAGGCCTGGGTGGTGAGGAGGGTGCGGGCTTCTTGGCGGGTGGTGCCGGAGTCTTGGATGCCTTCGGCGATGTGGGCGAGGTTTTCGGGGATGTCGCGTCCTTTTTTGCGCATGGCGGTGGCCCAGAGGCGTCCGGCGCGGTAGGAGGAGCGGACGAGGGGTCCGGACATGACGCCGAGGAAGCCGATGTCTTCTGCTTCGTCGGCGAGGTCGACGAATTCCTGGGGTTTGACCCAGCGGTCCACGGGCAGGTGGCGTTCGGAGGGTCGGAGGTATTGGGTGATGGTGATCAGGTCACAGCCGGCCTCGTGGAGGTCTTGCAGGGCCTCGCTGATTTCTTCGCGGGTTTCGCCCATGCCGAGGATGAGGTTGGATTTGGTGACCATGCCGTGGGTGCGGCCTTGGGTGATGACGTCCAGGGAGCGTTCGTAGCGGAAGGCGGGGCGGATGCGTTTGAAGATGCGGGGGACGGTTTCGACGTTGTGGGCGAACACTTCCGGGGTGGAGTCGCAGATGGCTTGGATGTGTTCGGGTTTGCCGGAGAAGTCGGGGATGAGCAGTTCCACGCCGGTGCCGGGGTTGAGTTCGTGGATTTTGCGCACGGTTTCGGCGTAGAGCCAGACGCCTTCGTCTTCGAGGTCGTCGCGGGCGACGCCGGTGACGGTGGCGTAGCGCAGGTTCATGGATTGGACGGAGCGGGCGACTTTGGTGGGTTCGAGCCGGTCCAGGGGGGAGGGTTTGCCGGTGTCGATCTGGCAGAAGTCGCAGCGGCGGGTGCATTCGGAGCCGCCGATGAGGAAGGTTGCTTCTTTGTCTTCCCAGCATTCGAAGATGTTGGGGCAGCCGGCTTCTTCGCAGACGGTGTGCAGGCCTTCTTTTTTGACGAGGTTTTTCAGGCCGACGAACTCGGGTCCCATCTGGACTTTGGCTTTGATCCAGTCGGGTTTGCATTCCACGGGGGTCGCGGCATTGCGTTGTTCGATCCGCAGGAGTTTACGGCCTTCGGGGACAAGAGTCACTTGACTGCTCCTTCTTCCACGGCGACGAGTTCGCTCTCGTGCTTGCGGAACTCTTCCATCACTCGCTCAACAAGGTCAGCAGGCGAGATGTTCCGTCCGGTCTCCAGGGCGATGGTGGTCACCCCGGCATCCGAGATCCCGCACGCGACGATCTGCGCGTAGGGGGCCAGGTCATTGTTGCAATTGATGGCGATGCCGTGCATGGTGACGCCTTCATGGACCCTGATGCCGATGGCGGCGATCTTCCGGTCCGGGCCCTTCTCATCGGCGGTGATCCAGACGCCCGCGCGACCGTCCACCCGGGTGGAGGCGATGCCGTAGTCCGCGAGCACGTCGATGATGACGTCCTCGAGCCGGTGCACGTAGTCCCGGATGCCGGCCGGGTTCTTCAGCTTGATGATCGGGTACGCCACCAGCTGGCCCGGGCCGTGCCACGTCAGCTTGCCACCGCGGTCCACGGGCACCACTGGGGTGCCGTCGAAGGGCCGTTCGTGATCTTCGGTGCGTTTGCCCGCGGTGTACACGGCGGCGTGTTCCAGCAGGAGCACGGTGCTCGGACGTGAACCGTCCAGGACAGCGGCGTGCAGCTCGCGCTGCGCGTCCCAGCCCTGGAGGTAGTCGACATAGTCCGGGGCAAGTCCCAGGGTCGAGAACTCCAAAGTCATGCGTATCAGCTTAGACCTGTGGAGCCTGACGGCAGGCCGTTGTGGCGAAGGTCTCACTGCCCTGGGGATTGTTACCGCGAGGCCGGACGGGGTGCCTGTGGATAACTTCTGCGGGGAAACCCTCTCCCGGGGCACAGTAGGAGAAGTCGGCGGAGGAGATCCTGCAGGAGGCGTGATGAGGGCGGAACAGGCCGGAGGCGGCGGCGTCGCGGAGAACGCGGCGGCCCCGCGGGTCCCGGGATATCGGGTGGTGCGGCGGCTGGGCGCCGGAGGCAGCGGCGTCGTCTGGTTGCTGGAGGACGACGACGGCGCCCGGCGGGCCGTGAAGGTGCCACACGTGACGACGACGGCACCCGGCGTGGGCGGGTCGGAGGGCCGCGCGCAGCGGGGTGAATCATTGCAGGGCGAACGATGGCGGGTTCAGGGTCTCGATCATCCGCATCTGCTGCGGCTCCACGGTCTCACGCCCGTCGACGTTCCCGGGCCCGACGGCTCGGATATCCGGACGACCGGGGTCCTGATGGACTTCGCGGCCGGTGGTTCGGTCGGAAGCCTCGTGGCGGCGCGTGGCGTCCTCAGAGTCCCCGAGGTCGTGACTGTGACCGTGCCAGTGGCCGAAGCTCTGGCCATACTTCATGCGAAGGGGATCGTCCACGGTGACGTCTCCGGCGGCAACATCCTGTTCTCGGCAGACGGTGTGCCGCTCCTCGCGGATTTCGGGCAGGCGCACCTGACGGGCGAGCGGAGGCTGCGACGGGCCACCCCGGTCTTCGCCGATCCGGAGGCCCGGGAATCAGGACCGGAGGGCGACGTGTACGCCCTGGCCGCGGTCGCCTGGTGGTGCCTCACGGGCGAATCGCCGGGACCGGCGCAGCATCGGCCGCCTCTTCCCGTGCTCCGCCCGGAAGTGCCGCCCGAGCTGGCCGCAGCGCTCGAAGAGGCGCTTGCGGACCGCCCGGGCGATCGGCCCAGCGCCCGGGACTTCGCGCGCGCCGTGCAGAGGTCGGCACCGGCGATGCCCGTCCGGATCGCGCCTGGAGCCGGTCGCGAGGACTACCGTGAACTGGCGACGTCGATCATGCCGTCGCGGAGTGACCCGGTGGGGCGCCGTCAGCGGGGGCACCGTCAGATGAGTCGCCGTCGGGTGGCTCGTCAGGCCGCCACGGCTCGCGGGCGGGTCCGGTCCCGCCGGTTCGCGCTGGCCGCAGTGGTGGTGGCCGCAGTGGTGGTGGGCGTGGCGCTGGCGGTCCTCGGTGTCACGTTGCCCGGAGGGTGGATGCCGGGCGGACCCGGGCCCGGATCGCCGTCGCACGGCCAGGAGCAGCGTCGTGGCGCTGTGGCAGCCGAGGCCGGTCCACAGAGCCCGAGGGCGCGGCCTCCCGCGCCTTCGACTGCACCAGCGCCGCCGTCGGCCGCCACCCCTCAGGGTGACCTCGTCGAAGCCGCCCGGCGCCTCCTCGGCGACCGGACCGCGGCCCTGATCGCCCGGGATGCGGCACGCCTGGATTCCGTGTACGGCAGCGGCGACGGCGCGCTCCGGACCCGGGACCGGGCGCTGATCGGGCGCTTGCTGGCGGAACACCGGCACTATGCGGGCTACCGGCCTGTGCTCAGCGCCGCCGGCGTGGACAGCGGCAGCTCCGCGGACCGTGCGGTGCTCAGCGTGACGATCCGGACGCCGTCGTACGTCATCTCCGGTGACGCGGACGCCGGCCTGGCCGCCGCCGAGCGGAAGCCGGCTCGCAGGGAGGACCTGATCCTGACCCTGGTGCGGCAGGACGGAGTCTGGCGGATCGCGGGGGTCGCCCCACGCGGCTGACCGTGGCGTCCCCCAGGGCGCGGGACGGGCTGGTTAGGATCGAACCATGACACACCAAGGCTATTTGAGGTACCCCCACATCCATGGTGATCTGCTCACGTTCGTCGCCGAGGATGACGTCTGGCTGGCCCCGCTCAGCGGTGGCAAGGCCTGGCGCGTCTCAGCGCTGAACCTGCCGGCCAGGAACCCGCGTTTCACCCCTGACGGGAAGCGCCTGGTCTGGACCGTCACCCGCGGCTCCGCGCCGGAGGTGGTGACGGCGCTCCTCGACGGCGGGGACTTCCGGCAGCTGACGCACTTCGGTCACCCCTCCACCCGGAATAAGGGCTTCCTCCCGGACGGGCGCGTGCTGGTGACCAGCGCCTTCCAGCAGGGCGACTCGCGTCTGGCACATGGCTACGCCGTTCCGCTCGACGGCGGGGCGCCCGAGGCCCTCGGCTACGGACCCCTGGAGAACATGGCGTTCGGACCGGCGCTCGGCGACGAGAAGCCGGTGGTCCTCGCCTCCCTGCTGTCCCGTGAACCGGCCTGGTGGAAGCGGTACCGGGGCGGCACCGGGGGCAAGCTGTGGATCGACGCGGACGGCAATGGCGAGTTCACGCGTCTGGTGCCGGAACTCGACGGCAACCTCACGGACCCGGTGTGGAGCGGTGGCCGGATCCACTTCCTCTCCGACCACGAGGGCTATGGCAACCTCTACTCGGTGACTCCGGACGGGCAGAACCTGCGCCGTCACACGGATCACGAGGACTTCTACGTCCGGCACGCCTCCGGCGATGGCAGCCGCCTCGTCGTCGAGTCCGCAGGCCGGATCTTCCTCCTGGACGGCGAGGACGCCGAGGCCCAGGCCATCGACGTCGAGCTCGCCTCGGTCCGTCCGGCGTCGAAGCCCCTCGACGTGTCCGCGCATCTCCGCGAAGCCCAGCCGGACACGCAGGGCGAGAGCAGCCTGGTGGTCAGCCACGGTTCGCTCCACTGGCTCCGGCACCAGGAAGGCCCCGCCCGCGCCATTGAAGCGGACAGCTCCGTGCGGGCCCGCCTGCCGCGCTTCCTCGCGGACGGCCGTGTCGCGTACCTCCACGACCGCGGAGGCGAGGAGTCCCTGCTCGTGACCGACCTGGTCGGCGACGCTTTCGGGGCCCCTGCCGTGCCGTCCGCTCCGGCTCCCGCGCCGAGCGGCCAGGATGCCGCGGAGGACGCCGACGACGACGGCCTGCCCCGCCCGGTGTCGGCACTGGGTGTGGTGGGGGACTCGGCCCCTGCCCCGGTTCGCGAGCACGTCGATCCGGAGGATCGCGAGGACGGCCTTGAGGACGCCGACGGATCCACGGAGCCCGACTCCGAGGACGCGCCCGGCGTGGCCGCAGGCGCCGGGACCAACGCCGGGACCGTCGAATTCACGCCTCCCGCCCGGGTGGTGAGCCTGGAACCGAGCCCTGACGGGGAGTGGCTCCTCCTGGGAACCGTCTTCGGTGACGTGATCCTGCTGAACACCAGGACCGGCGAACACGAAAGCGTCGCCGCCCCGGGGGCCGGCACGGTGGACCACCTCGCCTGGTCGCCGGACAGCGCCTGGTTCGCCTGGTCCCAGGCGGTGACGGGCAATTCCGAGCGCCGGTCCATCCGGCTGCGGTCCCGTGACGAGGGCTCCTCGGTGGTCGACGTCACGGATGGCCGGTTCGTGGATTCGCACCCCGCCTTTACGACGGACGGCAAGTTCCTGGCGTTCCTGTCCAGCCGCAGCTTCGACCCCGTCTACGACCGCCAGGGCTTCGACCTCTCCTTCCCGCACCCCATCAGGCCGTACCTCGTGGCGCTGGATGCGAGCACGGCGGCACCGTTCGGTCCCCGGGTCGCCGAGGCCCGGTCCGCCGCCAAGGACGAGACCTCCGCGAAGGACGCCGCGCCCGCGGCGACGCTCGTGGATCCGGTGGGCATCGCCGAGCGCGTGATTTCGCTGCCCGTGGAGCAGGGCAACTACGAGCACCTGACCGCCGTCCCGGGAGCACTCCTGTATCTGGATGTGCCGGTCAAGGGCGAGCTGGGCGACGGTCGCGCCAAGACCACCGACCAGGCTCCGAAGGCCCCACTCATCCGCCTCGACCTCTCCAGCGGCAAGACCCGCACGGTGGCCGAAGGCGTCGAGTCCTACCGCGTCTCCGGCGATGGTTCCACCGCCGTGGTCCAGGCCGAGGGCAAGCTCCGCACCGTGTCCACGGGTGAAGCGGAGCAGGAGCCCGAGGACTTCGAGCTGGACCGCATCAGGGTGTTCCTGGAACCGCGCAAGGTGTGGGCCCAGCAGTACCGGGAGGCCTGGCGTCTTCAGCGGGACTTCTTCTGGGACGAGGACATGGGCGGCCTTGACTGGGAGGCCGTCTACGAGCGCTACCTGCCCGTCCTCGAACGGATCGGCAGCTACGACGATCTGGTGGACCTTCTCTGGGAACTGCACGGCGAACTGGGCACGTCCCACGCCTACGTCCGCTCCGCCGAACCGAGTGAGAAGGGCAGCGGCCGGCAGGGCTTCCTCGGCGCGGATCTCAGCCTGGGTGATTCCGGCTGGACCGTGGACCGCGTTCTCGACGGCGACACCTCGGACCCGCAGGCCATCTCGCCGCTGCGCCGCCCGGGCGCGGATGTGCGGGCCGGGGACGTGCTCCTGGCCGTCGACGGCGTCGCTCTCGGCGGTCCTGAGGGCGTGAGCCCGGCGGAGCTTCTCCGCGGCGCCGGAGGGCGGCCCGTGGAGCTCACCGTCCGGACACCCGGGCAGGCGGCCCGGCGGGTCGCCGTCGTGCCGCTGGCGTCGGAAGAGCGGCTGCGTTATCAGGACTGGGTGCAGTCCAAGCGGCGGATGGTCCGTGAGGCCTCCGGCGGAGGCTTCGGGTACATCCACATCCCGGACATGCAGGCGCACGGCTGGGCTCAGCTGCACCGTGATCTGGAGACCGAGTCCCTGCGCGACGCCCTCGTGGTGGACGTGCGGCGGAACCGCGGCGGGCACACGTCCCAGCTCGTGGCCGAGCTGATCGGCCGCACGGTGGACGCCTGGATGATGCCGCGTGGCGAGTACCCGATGGTGTATCCGCGCCTCGCCTCCCGGGGACCCGTGGTCGTCCTGACCGACGAGTTCGCCGGTTCGGACGGTGACATCATCACGCAGATCGTCAAGATGCGCGGCATTGGGCCGGTCATCGGCACGCGGACCTGGGGCGGTGTGGTCGGTATCGACATGCGCTTCGACCTCGTGGACGGCACGCCGGTCTCACAGCCGCGCTACTCGCACTTCTTCGGCCAGGGCATCGGCTGGGGAGTCGAGAACCGGGGCGTCGACCCGGACATCGAGATCCTCTTCCCGCCGCACGCCCACAAGGCCGGCACGGACCCGCAGCTGGAACACGGCATCGGGGTGCTGAAGGAGATGCTCCGGGAGATCCCTTCCAAGACACCACCGGGCAGGGACACGATCCCCGGCCTGGTGCCGCCGCCGCTGGCACCCCGCCCCGGCGGAACGTCCTGACAGCACCATCCTGACAACAGAAGGAGCATCACCATGAGTGAATTCGCAGGGGGCCGCGCGGCAGCGGAAGGATTCCGGGCTTTCTCCCGGGCGCTGATCGGGCTCGGACTGCTCTCGATCGTCCTCGGGCTGATCATCTGGTTCTGGCCCGGGGCGTCGCTCCTGGTCCTGGCGGTGTTCTTCGCCATCAACGTGTTCGCCACCGGCGTCGCGCGGCTGATGACGCTGGGCCGGATCCCGTCCGGTCAGACATCGGTCCGGGTCCTGTCGGGGATCCTGGGTGTCCTCACCGTCCTGGCGGGTGTCCTGCTGATCTTCCGCCCGGGGGAGTCTCTCGTGGTGGTCGCGGTGCTGCTCGCCGCCGGATGGATCCTGGAAGGCGCCGCCTTGCTGTGGGCGGGTGCGGCGTCCGCCCCCGGGACCAAGGCACTGCCCATCACCATGGGCGTGCTGTTCATCCTGGCCGGGCTGGGCGTGATGCTCTTCCCGCTCTCCTCGCTGGTCTTCCTGGCCGTCTGGGCGGGCGTGAGCCTCGTGATCCTGGGCATCGGGCAGCTCGTCTACGGCATCCGCCTGAACAAGGCGGCCAAGGAAGCGGTCACGGCGCTTGGTTCCTGAAGGTCCTGGCCGTCTGAGGACCCCAGGCGCCTGAGGGCCCTGAACGCCTGAAGAGACACCGAAGGGCCGGGAACGGATCATCCGTTCCCGGCCCTTCGCTGTCTGCGCCTGAACCGGTGAGGGTTCAGACGCGGCGTGGACTCACGCGTTGAGCGTGGCGTCCAGGGTGATCTCGATGCCGGAGAGTGCGGCGGAGACGGGGCAGCCGACCTTGGCAGCGCCCGCGATGCGCTGGAAGTCCTCCTCGGAGATGCCCGGGACGGTGGCGACCAGGGTGAGCTTGCTGCCCGTGATGCCCACGCCCGGCTGGAAGCCGACCTCGGACTTGGTGCGGATCTCCGTGGCGGTGTAGCCGGCCTCGGCCAGTTCGTTGCTGAAGGCCATGGAGAAGCAGGCGGAGTGGGCCGCCGCGATCAGTTCCTCGGGGCTGGTCTTGCCCTCGGCGGCCTCGGAGCGGGCCTTCCAGGTCACGGGGTGCGTGCCCAGGGAGGAGCTTTCGAAGGTGGTCTCGCCCTGGCCCTCGAAGAGGTTGCCGGTCCAGACGGTGGAAGCGCTGCGGGTCACTGCCATGAGTTGCTCCTTGGAGAGTGAGGGATTCGGCCTGCTCGCGTGCGGAGAGACCCTTGAGCACCATCCTAGGTCGTTACAGAGCGCAGGGACACCCGCCGCCGCGGGGTCCGGAATGTGACGGGAGCGGGATGCGAGCGGTGCCGGGTCCGACCCTGGGCAGGGCCCTGAACTGGACCTAGACTGCTGTCATGACTGAAGAGAAGCGCCCGGCGGCGCTCGGTGCCATCGCCTCGATCGTCGTCAACACCACGGATCCTCAGAGCCTCTCGGGGTTCTGGGCCGAACTCCTGGAACTCTCCGTGGAGTCGGCCTACGAGGGGGAGTTCGTCTGGCTGAGCGCGGTCTCCCCGGGTGGGCCGAAGCTCGCGTTCCAGCGCGTCGAGCACCCCAGCGAGGGTCCGCGACGTCTGCATCTGGACCTGCACTCCGAGGATCCGGAGGCCCTGCTGTCCCGGGCCCTGGAGCTGGGGGCGTCCGAGTCCGCCCGGCACTCGATCGGTGACTTCGGCTGGGTCGTCCTGCAGGATCCGGACGGCAACGAGTTCTGCATCGCACAGGGCTGAGAATCACAGAGGGCTGAGAATTCCTGGAACAGCGAAGGGGCGGGAGAGCATGATGCTCTCCCGCCCCTTTTCATGTCCCGGGACGTGGCGCCGTCAGATGAACAGCGCCGTCAGGTGATCAGTGCCAGAGTGCGGCGATCGCGATGTTGACCAGACCCAGGCCACCGACGGCGTGTGCCAGACCCAGCGAGATCGGCTGACCCTTCTTGGTCTTGATCTTGGCGATGGTGGCGGCCACGGCGATCACGATCGCGATCAGGAACTTGATGCCGAGCTTCATGTGGTTGGCGTCGTACGGCATCACGTGCGCCATCAGCATGATGTACATGGCCAGGCCCGTGATGACCTGGAGCATGGCGCCGTCGAACTGACGCGGGTGGACCGTGGGGGACTTCATGTTGGCGATCCAGGGGCCCACCACCATGGCGGCGCCGACCAGATGCAGGAACAGGACGATGTAGTAGACGACAGTCATGCCTCCAGTTTAGCGACACTCTGTCAGAAAGTTCTACCGACCGTAGAACGACGGCGGCCCGCACCTTCCCCCGACAGCTTCCGAAACGCGCTTAGCGCTTCGGGTCTTTGACTGTCGTGGGCCCAGGTGCGGGCCGCCGTCGTGTGCTGCGTGGAGACTTACAGTCCGAGGTCGCCCTCGAACGCGCCGCCTTCCAGACGGGCCTTGACCGTCTGGAGGAAGCGGCCGGCGTCGGCGCCGTCCACCAGGCGGTGATCGTAGGTCAGGCACAGGTACATCATGTGGCGGATGGCGATCGAGTCGTTGCCGTCCACATCGGTGACCACCATCGGGCGCTTGACGATCGCGCCGGTTCCGAGGATGGCGACCTGCGGCTGGTTGATGATCGGCGTGTCGAAGAGCGCGCCCACCGAACCGATGTTCGTGATGGAGAAGGTGCCGCCGGACAGCTCGTCCGGACCGATCTTCCCGCTGCGGGTGCGGTTGGCGACGTCGGCGATCTTGCCTGCCAGGCCGGCGAGATTCAGGTCACCCGCGTTCGACACGACGGGGACCAGGAGGCCCTTGTCGGTGTCGACCGCGAAGGCCAGGTGCTCGGCGTTGTGGTAGGTGATCTGCTGAGTCTCTTCGTTGTACTCGGCGTTCAGCTTCGGGTGGGCCTTCAGCGCCTCGGCGACGGCCTTGGCGATGAACGGCAGGTACGTGAGGTTGACACCGTTGACGGCCTTGAAGTTGTTCTTGGCCGAGGCCCGCAGCTTGACGATGCGGGTCATGTCGATCTCGTGGACCTGGGTCAGCTGAGTCGACACTTCAAGAGACTCACGCATGCGGCGGGCGATGACCTGGCGGATGCGCGGGGCCTTCTCCGTGGTGCCGCGGAGCGAGGACGCTTCGACGGCGGGAGCGGCAGCGGGTGCGGCGGCAGCGGGAGCTGCTGCCGGAGCGGGAGCCGCGGCCTTCTTGGCCTCGATCGCCGCCTGGACGTCCTGCTTGCGGATGCGACCGCCGACACCGCTGCCGGAGACGGAAGCGAGGTCGATGCCGTTGTCCTTGGCGAGCTTGCGCACCAGCGGGGTGACGTAGGACTCGGCGTCGGACGGAGCAGCGGCGGGTGCGGGAGCGGCCGCCGGGGCCGGAGCGGCAGCAGGTGCCGGAGCCGGTGCTGCGGCGGGAGCGGGAGCAGCAGCGGGTGCGGGAGCCGGTGCCGCGGCCGGAGCTGCGGGAGCGGGGGCTGCGGCCGGAGCTGCGGCACCTGCGGCGCCGATGACGGCGAGGACGGAGCCCACTTCGGCGGTGTCATCCTCGTTCACGCGGATCTCCAGCAGAGTGCCGGCCACGGGGGACGGGATCTCGGTGTCGACCTTGTCGGTGGAGACCTCCAGGAGCGGCTCGTCGACCTCGACGGACTCGCCCACGGCCTTCAGCCAGCGGGTGACGGTGCCTTCGGTCACGGACTCGCCCAGAGCGGGGAGGGTGACCTCGGTGCCCTCACCGGCGGGTGCGGCGGGAGCTTCTGCGGCAGGAGCGGCCTCGGCGGGCGCCGGAGCGGCCGGGGCCTCTGCGGCGGGCGCGGGAGCGGCTTCCTCGGCCGGGGCAGGCGCGGCAGGTGCCTCGCCGGAGCCCGAGCCGTCGCCGATGACGACCAGGGCGGCGCCGACCTCGGCGACCTCGTCCTCGGCGACCAGGATCTGCTCGATCACACCGGCGATCGGGGACGGGATCTCGGTGTCGACCTTGTCGGTGGAAACCTCCAGCAGCGGCTCGTCCACTTCGACGCGGTCGCCAACGGACTTCAGCCAGCGGGTGACGGTACCTTCCGTGACGCTCTCGCCGAGTGCGGGCAAGTTAACGGATTCAGACATGTCGTCCCCGTTCTCCTTAGTGATCTAAATGCGGTGAAAATCTGGTGTGGGGGACCGGTCATTCGGAGAGGCCCTCCAGGGGTGGGCCGGGGTGCCTGTGGCAGGCGCCCCGGCCCGGGGGTCTCAGCCGTGCAGTGGCTTTCCGGCCAGCGCCAGTGCGGCCTCGCCGAGGGATTCGTTCTGCGTCGGGTGGGCGTGGATCAGGGTGGCGACATCCTCCGGGAACGCCTCCCAGTTCACGATGAGCTGGGCCTCGCCGACCTGCTCGCCGAAGCGGCCGCCGATGCCGGTCACACCGACGATCGGGCCGTTCTTCACGCGGATCATCTTGACGATGCCCGAAGTGCCCAGGATGGAGGACTTGCCGTTGCCGGCCAGGTTGTACTCCTGGGTCTCGATGTTGTCCTTGCCGAACTTCTCCTCGGCCTTGGGCTGGGAGTAGCCCACGGACATGATCTCCGGCTCGCAGAAGGTGACCTTCGGGATGTTGACATCCTCGACGACCACCGGGTTCAGACCGGCGATCTCCTCGGCGACGAAGATGCCCTGCTGGTAGCCGCGGTGGGCCAGCTGCACGCCGGGGACGATGTCGCCGATCGCGTAGATGTTGCCGACGCCGGTGTGCAGGCGCTCGTTGGTGATGACGAAGCCGCGGTCCAGAGTGACGCCCTGCTCGGCGAAGCCGAAGCCTTCGGTGACGGGGCCACGGCCCACGGCGACGAGCACGATGTCGGCGGAGACGGACGTGCCGTCAGCCAGGGTGACGGTGGCCTGGTTCTCGTCCTGCTCGACCTTCTCGAAGAAGACGCCGGTCTTGAACTTGATGCCCTTCTTCTTGAACTCGCGCTCCAGGACCTTGATGATCGCGGGGTCCTCGTTCGGGACCAGGGAGGGCAGGCCCTCCACGATGGTGACGTCCACGCCGAACGAGTTCCACATGGAGGCGAACTCGACGCCGATCACGCCGCCGCCCAGGACGATGGCGGAGGAGGGCAGCTCGCCCATCTCGAGGGCCTCGGTGGAGGTGATGACCCGGCCGCCGATCTGCAGGCCCATGGTCTTGGAGGTGGAACCGGTGGCGAGGATGATGTTCTTGCCCTTGTACGGGACCCCATCGACGGTGATGGTGTCCGGTGCGGTGAGCTGGCCTTCGCCCTCGATGACGTTGACCTTCTTCATCTTGAGAAGACCGGTCAGGCCCTTGTGCTTGCCGGCGACGATGCCGTTCTTGTGATCGCGGACCTTGCCCAGGTCGATCGAGTCGAGCGTGGTGTTCACGCCGTACTTGGCGCCTTCACGGGCGTTGTCGGCGAGTTCAGCCGAGTGCAGGTACGCCTTCGTGGGAATACAGCCGGTGTGCAGGCAGGTGCCGCCCAGCTTGGCCCGCTCCACGAGGCCCACCGTCATGCCCAGCTCCGTCGCGCGGATGGCTGCGGAATAGCCCGCGCTGCCGCCGCCGAGGACGAGGATGTCGAATTCTTGCGCAGTTGCCGCTTCGGCCACGTGGACGCTCCCTGAATTGTCGAGACGGTGCCGGTCGGCACCCTCTGGTCTGGAACTTTTCCTGCCGCGATTATGCCAGCAGGTCGGGTTCTTCTGCAGTGGTCATGCTTTTGTGACTGCCTGGGAAACAGCCACAGAGCCATTCGCTTTCACCTTAGCGTCACCCTCAACCATGGTGCACCTTAAAGGGCTCCGGCGCGGCGACCTTGTGCTGTGACTCACGTTCATTTAATGAACGGTGGTCAGAAAGTCGCCGCGCCGGGGGTGCGGACCGATCAGGAGGCCAGGCCCGCCACGTACTCGACGAGCGTGCGCACGGCGGTGCCGGTGGCCTTCTTCGGCGTGTAGCCGTAGGGGGAGCCGTTGTTGAACGACGGGCCTGCGATGTCGATGTGGGCCCAGGAGATGGTCTCGCCGGTGGCGTCCTCGCCGACGAACTCGCGCAGGAAGGCGGCGGCGGTCATCATGCCGCCGTGCCGCGCGCCGATGTTGGCCAGATCGGCCACCTCGGAGTCGAGGCTCGGGCGCAATTCCTCGGGGATCGGCATGGGCCACATGAGTTCGCCGGCGGCATCCGCGGAGGCCTTCAGGGCCTCGGTCACGCCTTCGTCGCCCATGAGGCCGGCGGTCCGGTCGCCCAGGGCGATGAGCTGGGCGCCCGTGAGGGTCGCGACGTCGATCACCACATCGGGCTGCTCCTGGCTCGCGGCCACGAGGCCGTCGGCCATGACGAGGCGGCCCTCGGCGTCGGTGTTCAGGACCTCCACGGTCTTGCCGCCGAAGATGGTCATGACGTCGGAGGGGCGCTGCGCGTTGCCACCGGGCATGTTCTCCGCGATGCAGAGCCATGCGGTGACCTTGGCGGGCAGGCCGAGCTCGGCGGCGGCGAGTGCGGCGTTGAGGACCGTGGCGGCGCCCGCCATGTCACTCTTCATCTCGTCCATGTTCGCCGGCGGCTTCAGGGAGATGCCACCGGTGTCGAAGGTGATGCCCTTGCCGACCAGTGCCACGTGGGCCTGGGCCTTGGCGGGCGCGTATTCGACCTTGACCAGGCGCGGGGGCCGGGCCGAGCCCTTGCCGACGCCCAGGATGCCACCGAAGCCCTCCTTTTCCAGGCGCTTCTCGTCCCAGACGGTCACCTTGACGGGGAGCGACTTCGCCGCGTCCTTGGCCGCGGCCGCGAAGGACTCGGGGTAGAGCGCGTTCGGCGGCTGGTTCACCAGGTCGCGGGTCGCGTTGACGTAGCGGCCGACGACGGCGGCCTTCTTCAGCACGGCCATCGCCGCCGGGCTGCCCGCGAGTTCGCTGTGGATGCGCACGGTGGTGACCGGGGCCTTCAGCCCTTCGCGGGTGGAGCGGTACTCGTGGAACGCGTAGGCGCCCAGAGCGGCGCCCTCGGCGATCGCGGCCAGGGCGGTCTCGTCCTGGGCAGGGAGGGCGAGCGTCACCGTGGAGGTTCCGGCGAGCTGGCGCACGGCCGAGCCGGCGGCGCGGCGGAGCGACTCGGCGTCGTCCTTCTTGCCCAGGCCCGCCAGGGCGATGACCTCTGCGCCCAGTTCCGGGACGCCCGGGAGCCGGTGGAGCTGATCCGCGGCGCCGGTGACCCCGAGCAGGGCCAGGGAGGACTGGATGGCCTCGGACGCCTTGGCGCTCAGGGGGCTGGCGGCGAGTTCCGGGCCCTCCTTGCCCTGCCGGACGCCGATGACCACGACGTCGCTGGGCTTCTTCCGCAGATCGCCGCTGACTGTTTCAAGGGTGACTTCGTTGCTCTTGGCCACGAGTTCCTGCCTCACTTCTGGTGTACGGGTGGACATCCTTGTCGCACATGTTCAATGGTGCGGACGCAATGTGGCGTCCTTCACCATCTAAGATCGTAGCCCGTGACACCGGGGGACGGGCTGTGCGGGAATGCAAGGGCCGCCCCGAACGTTGAGCAGTAAATCAATCAGGACGACGATCGCCGGCCGGGGCCGGATGGTGTGGAGGGTACTTTGTTCGACCAGACGTATGGAGCGCTGCTGGATCCTGCCGGGCTCTACCGTGCGGACGACGAGCTTCTGCAGGACGGGTCTCTGAAGGGGCTGAACCTGCTCATGGCCTTCACCGGATTCGCCGACGCCGGTCACGTGGTCCGGCAGATCTCCGCTGAGCTGCTCGACTCTCCGTCGGTGCGCCCTGTCGCCGTTTTCGACGCCGACCAGCTCCTCGACTACCGCTCGCGGCGTCCTCACCTCACGTTCGCCGAGGACCACCTGCAGGACTACGCGCCGCCGCGGCTCGCGCTGTACGTGCTGGAGGATCCGCTCGGCACGCCCTTCCTCTTCCTGGCGGGCTTCGAGCCCGACCTCCAGTGGGAGCGCTTCGCCCGTGCGGTGGTGAGCCTCGTCGAGCAGCTCGACGTGAACCTGGTGACCTGGGTCCACGCGATCCCCATGCCGGTGCCGCACACCCGTCCCGTGGGCGTGACCGTGCACGGCAACCGGCCCGAGCTCATCGAGGGCATCTCGGTGTGGCGGCCGACCGTCGAATTCCCCGCCGCGATCGGGCATGTCCTGGAACTGAAGTTGATCGCCGCGAAGCGCAATGTGGCGGGGTACGTGATCCATGTGCCGCACTACGTCGCCGACGCGGAGTACCCGCAGGCCGCCGTCGCCGGCATGGAATACCTGGGCGCCGCCGCGAACCTCATGCTGCCGTCCGACCGCTTGCGGGAGGTGGCCCGGGATGTCGCCCGGCAGATCGCCGAACAGGTGGAGGCCAGCGAGGACGTGCAGCAGGTGGTGCGCAACCTTGAAGAGCGGTACGACCAGCACAGCGAGAACACCGTGCGCCGCTCCCTGCTCGCGGACGAGAATGACGAGCTGCCCAGCGCCGAATCCCTCGGCGCCGCGGTGGAGGCGTACCTGGCGCAGGAACTGCTGAGCCAGGATGACGACGACGCCGGGCCCGGAAGCGGTCCGGACGCCGGCAGCGACGCTGAAGACGGCACGGCGGGCCGCGGCCACCAGCCCGGCGGCGCCTGAGCGGGGGAGATTTTTCGGACGCCGTGAGCAGGGCGTGACCCGGCCTTCACGGGGCCGCGTGGAGCACGCCCGGCCGTGTGCGTGAAACCCATGCGGAAGAATGGACCCGTGAGCAGCGTGCGTTCGTGGGTGATGTGGGGTATCGGAGTCTTCGCGTATCTGGTGGCGGTGACACAGCGGACGTCCTTCGGCATCGCGGGCCTGGAAGCCACCGACCGGTTCCATGCCAGCGCCGCCGCGATCTCCGCCTTCTCGGTGCTCCAGCTCCTCGTGTACGCCGGTCTCCAGATCCCGGTGGGCGTCCTGGTGGACCGTCTCGGCCCCCGCAACATGATCGCCATGGGCGCCTTCCTCATGTTCCTGGGGCAGGCGCAGCTCGCGGCCGCGGACTCGGTCGCGGCCGGCGTCGTCGGACGCGTGCTGGTGGGCGCCGGTGACGCCGCGACCTTCGTCTCCGTGCTGCGGCTGATCCCGGCCTGGTTCCCGGCCCGCACCGTGCCGCTCATGACCCAGTTCACCGGAATGGTGGGTCAGCTCGGCCAACTGGTCAGCGTCATACCCTTCGCCTGGCTCCTGCACTCGACGGCCTGGACTCCGGCCTTCCTGTCGCTGGCGGGACTGTCCGCGCTCGCCTGTGTCCTGGTGGTCGCCCTGCTCCGGGACAGGCCGCACGGCCGGGCGCGGCCGCAGTCCACGGGTGGGATGAAGGAGATCGGCCACGCCCTGGCCGAGTCCTGGCGCGAACCCGGCACACGACTGGGCCTGTGGAGCCACTTCACCACGCCGTTCGCCGGGACCGTCTTCGCGATGGCCTGGGGCTATCCGTTCCTGATCTCGGCCGAGGGCCTGGACCGGGGGACCGCTTCGGCCGTCATGAGTCTCTTCGTCCTGGTGGCCATGGTCTCCGGACCCTTCTTCGGCCGGTTCGTGTCCCTGCACCCGGTCCGGCGGTCCTCCATGGTTCTCCTGGTCTCCCTGGTGACGGGCGCCGGCTGGCTGGCCGTGCTCCTGTGGCCGGGACGCGCCCCGCTCTGGCTCCTCATCACTCTGGTGGTGGTCATGGGGATCGGTGGTCCGGCGTCGATGATCGGCTTCGACTTCGCACGGACCTCCAATCCGGTGGAGAGGATCGGCACGGCCACCGGGATCGTCAATGTCGGCGGTTTCGTGGCGGCACTCCTGAGCATGTATGTGATCGGTCTGGTGCTGGACCTCCTGAACGCCAGTGGTTTCTCCCACGGGGAGCTGTACGGCCTGGAACCCTTCAGGATCGCGATGTCCACCCAGCTGATCTTTCTTCTGGTGGGCATGGTCGCGGTGGCCGTGGTGCGGAGGAGGGCCCGTCAGGCCGCGGGGATCTCGCCGCGGCCCCTGGCCCGGGTGCTCTGGGAGCGTTCGCGGGGCGGCAACCGCTGATCCCGGCGCACGACGGGTGCCCGGAGCCGGCGTGGGCGCCGGCTCCACAGATCCTCCGGTGCGTCCCGTCCACATAGCGGTGTTCGGCGCTCCCACCCCTCTCTTTCCACGGGGAAAGTGGGTCCATGAGCATTGCATCGCTGACCGCCCGTGGGCCGGAAGACATCCTGGCCTACATCCCCCATGCCATCGGATTCTGGCCCCGGGATTCCCTCGTCTGTCTGACCGCCCGGTCCGGCCGGATCGGCGCCACTCTTCGTGTCGACCTGCCGGCCCGTGACCTCCGGGGGGACGCGCTGCTGAGGTATGTGCGTGCGGTTCTCAGCTACCTGGAGCATGACTCCTCGGCTGACAGCACGTTCGTCGCGATGTTCCAGGACACCGGCGTGGCGGGAGTCCGTGGCGAGCGGGCCGAACTCATGGCGCTCCTGGCCTGGGTGCTGGGTCAAGCGGGCCGTCCCGTGCATGAGCTGTGGCTCGTGGGGACGGACGGGTGGAACGGTTCGGGCTGCCGCGGCGCCGAGTGTTCGCTCACCGGGGAGGGCCCCTGTGAGGTGGACGCAGCGCATCCGCTGGACCTGATCCGCGACTCCCGCCTGGCAGCCGAACTCGTGTTCCAGGGCAGCGCGGTCGATCCCCATCCGGGGAGGCCTTTCCCACCGCAGAGACAGGAGTCCCCGGGAGATCCAGGCCCGTCGACCGGTCCGCACGATCATCCCGCCTCGACGGCGGTCGCCGACGACGCGCCGCTGGACCAGCCGAGCCTGGCCGAAGCGCTGGATTTCTGGGAGCCGTATCTCGACGGCACGGCATCTCTCGTCAGCGCAGCATCCCCTGACGGCACTGCCCTTCGTGACAGCACTGCGTTTCCTGACAGTTCCATGGCTTCTGACCGCGTTGCGTCTCTGTCCCGCGCACTGTGCCACACCCTCGAGATCCCGGCCGTCCGGGACGCGGTCTATGTGTCCGCAGGGTCTTCATGGAGCATCGCGTTTCAGGGCGGGCGAGCCGCTGCGGCGGTCCTGGCCGATGCCATCGGTTCTGAGGCGGCCCACGGACCGGAACCGGACGAGGGCGAGAATCCGCGATCGCCGGCCGGGCAGGACTTCATCCCGTGGCTGGGGGCTTTCGGTGATGTGTTCCTTGCTGAGAGTGGGACGGGACCTGATTGGGACCGGATGAATCACTTCGCCACCATTCTCCAGAACCTGCTCCATCAGGCGGGGGACCGCCCTCCGGCGGGCGTGCTCACCGGGCTGGCCTGGGTGGAATGGTGCCGTGGGAGAGGCAGTCAGGCCTCCGCGTTGCTGGACCAGGCGCTCGTGGTGGAGCCGGGTCACCGCTTGGCGTCGCTGCTCAACCGGGCGATTCTGAGCGGTGCCCTCAGCGGGTGGGCGAGCCGGCGCCACAGCAGTTGGAGACGGCCCCTGGACCGACCGGTCAGCGGGGTGGACACGCAAGCGACGCCGGACGCGGAGGAGTGAGGCCCGGTCTCCGTCGTGTGGTGAAGAACACCTTGAAGCTGGCCGGGAAAAGGGTATCCTTCCGGTCGGTGCTACGGGACGCCTCGATTTCGTGAGAGACTAGTAGCCGAGACCCGGTTGGGTCCGTGAACTTGAAGGTTGTTCAGTCGAAGTCGTTGAAAACTTCGGGGAACAATCACCAGGCCGGTGGCGTTGTCTTAGACAGGCTCTGCTGGTCCGGAGTAACTGCCGCTGGCAGCACGGACTTGACAGGGTCATAGTGGTGTTGCCCTCCGGGACACCGCCAGGCGCTGCTAGAAAGGGTTTCTGTGACCACTCCCACGACGAAGGAAACTGCCGTGAAGGCCGAGTTGACTGACGAGGAGAAGAAGAAGGCGCGCGCCGCCAAGGCTGCCGCCACACGCGCCGCGAATAAGGCCAAGAAGGAAGCCGAGGCCGCCGCCGGGCAGGATGACACCGCCCCCGCGACGCGCCGTCCGGCCGCCAAGAAGAGCGATGCCGCGCCGAAGGGCCGGGGCCGCAAGGCTGCCGGTTCCGAGCTGGATGAATCCTCGGACGCCGTGGAAGAAGAGCCCACTGAGGACGTGGAAGCGGATGCGGCCGAGACCGATGAGGCGACCGCCAAGCCCGCCGCCACCGGGAGCGGCTTCGTCTACTCCGACGCGAGCGATGACGATGCGCCCGTTCAGCAGGTCATGTCGGCCGGCGCCACGGCCGACCCGGTCAAGGACTACCTGAAGCAGATCGGCAAGGTGGCTCTCCTCAACGCCGAGCAGGAGGTCGACCTCGCCCTCCGTATCGAGGCGGGCCTCTTCGCCGAGGAGAAGATCGCTGCCGAGGGGGACACCATGGACCCCAAGTACCGTCGCGAACTCGACTTCATCATCCACGACGGCAAGCGCGCCAAGAATCACCTCCTGGAGGCCAACCTCCGCCTGGTGGTCTCCCTGGCCAAGCGGTACACCGGTCGTGGCATGCTCTTCCTGGACCTGATCCAGGAAGGCAACCTGGGCCTCATCCGTGCCGTCGAGAAGTTCGACTACACCAAGGGCTTCAAGTTCTCCACATACGCCACCTGGTGGATCCGTCAGGCCATCACCCGCGCCATGGCGGACCAGGCACGCACCATCCGCATCCCGGTGCACATGGTCGAGGTCATCAACAAGCTCGCCCGTGTGCAGCGTCAGATGCTGCAGGACCTCGGTCGCGAACCCACACCGGAGGAGCTGGCCAAGGAACTCGACATGACGCCTGAGAAGGTCGTCGAGGTCCAGAAGTACGGTCGCGAGCCCATCTCGCTGCACACGCCGCTGGGCGAGGACGGCGACTCTGAGTTCGGTGACCTGATCGAGGACTCCGAGGCCGTGGTTCCGGCCGATGCCGTGAGCTTCACCCTGCTCCAGGAGCAGCTTCACTCCGTGCTGGACACCCTGTCCGAGCGCGAGGCCGGTGTGGTGGCCATGCGCTTCGGCCTCACCGACGGACAGCCGAAGACTTTAGACGAAATCGGCAAGGTCTACGGTGTCACGCGTGAGCGTATCCGCCAGATCGAATCCAAGACGATGTCCAAGCTGCGTCACCCTTCGCGGTCGCAGGTCCTCCGGGATTACCTGGACTGAGGTTCTTCCGGAAGTCCCCTCGTGGTCCCGGTCCATTCCGGGCCGGAACCACGAGGGGACTTCCGCCGTTAACAGCACATGATGCCGAGTGAAGGAGCCATTCGTTGATCGGCCAGGCCACCCCCTTGCCCCAGACCTACAACTTCCGTGGGCTGGGCTCCCTGCCCGCAGGCGGACGGCTCACCAAGGAGGGTGTCTTCTTCCGTTCCGACGCCCTCCACCTGCTGAGCGATGAGGGCCGGAGCCTCCTGCGAGAGCTGAAGGTGGCAACCATCCTGGATCTCCGGGACGACGACGAAGTGCTGCACGCGCCCAGCGCGCTGACGGGTCTCGACGTCGAAGTGCTACGCGGCAATGTCCTGGCCGGCGCTCTGGGCACCTCGCTGCAGAGCCTGCCGACGCTGCCGGGGCTGTACCGGATGATCCTGGCGCAAGGCGGCTCCGTGGCGGTGGGGCTCGCGCGCAGCGTGACGGCCAACGCTTCGCAGGGCCGCTCCACGCTGGTGCATTGCACGGCGGGCAAGGACCGCACCGGGGTCATGGTGGCCCTGCTGCTGGACGCGGTGGGGGTGGATCGCGAAGCGATCGTCGCCGATTACGCCGGCACCGAGGCGAATCTCGCGGGGGAGTGGCTCGAAGGGGTCAAGGCCCTCCTGGGCAAGATGGGGGTTCCGGTCAGTGAGCAGATCCTCGCGATCGCGGGAGGGAGCCCCGCCTCCGCCATGCTTGAGACCCTGGAACTGCTGGACGCTGACTTCGGGGGCGGAGCAGGCTATCTCACCCACCACGGACTCACCGCTGCGGAACTCGAGGCACTCCGGGCCGCTCTCCTGACGGGCAGCGTGTGAGTTTCTGTGAATCTTATGAATCTTATGAACCCTGAGGGCATTCATCTGGCGTTGAGCCGCTGGCCCGACGTCGAGGCTGACAACCTCCAGGCCTTCGACGGCGCGGATCGCCTGCTGCTCGAGCACGCCTCGGAGCAGCTGGACCGTCTGCAGGCGGAGGGGATCCATGACCCGGAGGTCGTGGTGATCGGCGACCGCTACGGCGCGATCAGTCTGCCTCTGCTCGCTCGTTCCACCGAGGGCGGGCCGGCGGCCGTTTCGCGGCTCCGGATCTGGCAGGACCTGGCCACGGGGGAAGCCGCCCTGGACGCCAACGCGGCGCGGCTCGGCATCACGGGATTCGTCAGGATCCACGACGACGAATCCTCGCCGGCGCTCTACGGCCCGGCGCTGCTCGCCGGGGCTCGCCTGGTGCTGTTGCGCCTGCCCAAGAATCTGGCGGAGCTCGCGGAACTGAGCGAAGCGATCGCGGAACACGCGCACCCCGACGTCGTGGTCCTGGCCGCAGGCATGGTCAAGCACATGACGCTGTCCATGAACGACGTGCTCGGCGCCGATTTCGCCTCCGTCACCGCGAGCCTGGCCAAGGGCAAGGCGCGTGTCCTGACGGCGACCCGGCCGCGTACTGACCAGTCCCGCGCCGACCGGCCTGTTGCCGACCAGCCCCGCGCCGTCGGTCCCGGAGAACCCGTGACGGCGCCGGACTCAGGCGTGGCGGCGGACCCGAACCCGGACACGAACCCAGGCCCGGACGCGACCGGGCACAGCACCAGCTCCTTCCCGGTGCGTGAATGGCACGAGGGTCTCGGACGCGAAGGTGACCTGGCTCTCGAGGTGCACGCCCATGGGGCGGTGTTCGCGGGCGCGAAGGTGGACATCGGGACCCGGTTCCTGCTCGATTTCCTGCCCCGCATGCCCGAGGTCGCCACGGCCATCGATCTCGGCTGCGGCTCCGGCGTGCTCGCCACGCTGCTGGCCGCGTCGCAGCCCGGGGTGCGGGTGGTCGCGAGCGACGTCTCGGCCGCCGCGGTGCGAAGCGCCCGCCTCACCGCCACGGCACACGGCGTGGGGGACCGGGTCCTCGCGGTCCACACGGATGCGCTCGACGGGTTCCCGAGCGGATCGGCGGAACTGATCCTGCTCAACCCGCCGTTCCATCTGGGCCACAGCGTGCACGCGGGAGCGGCGCTCAAGCTCTTCCGCGCAGCCGCGGAGGTGCTCAGTCCAGGCGGTGAGCTCTGGACCGTGTGGAACAGCCATCTCGGATATCTTCCGGCTCTGGAGAAATACGTGGGCCCGACGGACATCGTGGGCCGGAACAGGAAGTTCACCGTCACACGGACCAGGCGCAACGTCGCGGAAACGGCATGATCGGGACTCAACAGTTCAGTTGCAGGTTCCGGGACCCTGCGGCTGGTAGCCTACGAGCAAACGCAAGTTGCCCTGCACTTTTCTTGAAGGAGAATGCGTGACTGAGCTCCGCACGCCCGCTTCGCGGCGCGGAACCAACCTACCCAAGATGGGCGACTTCAACCTGACGGTGATCCTCGACACCATTCGGCGGTCGCCCCATGGACTGAGCCGGGTTGAGCTTGCGGGTCTGGTCGGCCTTTCACCCCAGACGATCTCCAACATCTCTCGCCGTCTGCTGGATCAGGGACTCATCGTCGAGGCGGGCAAAGCCGGCGTGGGTCCGGGCAAGCCCCGCACCATCCTGCGCCTGAACCCCTCCGGCATGTACGCCGTGGGCGTGCATGTGGACCCGGCGGTCATCAGCTTCTCCGTCCTGGACCTGACGGGCAATGTGGTCCTGGACTCGAAGATCGACACCCCGGAGGCCGGCGAGCCGACCGCCGTCATGGCCGCGATCGTGTTCGAGGTCCAGCGTCTCATCGAGGAATCCGGGGTCGACGCCGCCAAACTCACGGGTCTCGGCGTCGCGGCGCCCGGTCCGATCGATCTCGACGCCGGAACCGTGGTCAACCCGCCGCTGCTGGAGGGCTGGACCCGTGTCCACCTGCGGGACGCGCTGAGCAAGGCCACCGGCCTTCCGGTGGTCCTGGACAAGGACGTCACGGCGGCCGCTGTGGCCGAGACCTGGGTCGCGGGTGACAACGCCTCCAGCAACTTCGGGGTCTTCTACATGGGCACCGGCATCGGCTGCGGACTCGTCCTCAACGACGAAGTGTTCCGCGGAGCGAGCGGCAACGCAGGGGAGATGGGCCACATCGTGGTCGACCCTGACGGCCCGCCGTGCGACTGCGGACTCAACGGCTGCGTGAAGTCGACCGTCATTCCTCGCGTCCTGGTGGACGCCGGGGCGAAGGCCGGTCTGGTTGAGCCTCTGGCGGAAGGCGACTCGAGCGTCGTCGTGCAGGAGCGCTTCAACAAGCTCTGCGATGCGGCCGACGGCGGGGACGAGGCCGCGATCGCGATCCTGGACCGCTCGGCGCTGCACCTCTCGCGTGCGGTCTCCGTGATCGCCAATGCCATGGACCTGGACCGCGTGGTGTTCGGCGGCCCGTTCTGGACAAGGCTCGCACCGTATTACCTCAACCGTGTTCCGGAGCAGGTGGCGCATGGCGCCGACGCTCGGGACATCCATGTGCCTCAGGTCGTGGGCAGCCGCGTGGGCGAGGACGTCGGCGCCATCGGCGCGGCGTGCCTCGTCCTGGAGCACGCGCTGGCTCCTCGCTCGGAACGTTTGCTGCTGGGCGGCTGAGTCCGTCGAGAACTGACCTCCAGGCCGCGGCGCTGAACATTGTTCGGCGTCGCGGCTTTCTGCTCCGTAAGATTGCGTCTTAATTCGATGATGCGTTTGCCGAGGCCGATCAGGCTCTCGTAGTGTGGACACATCAGTTACCGCGGTAACGTGTCAGCGACCCTCTCATGGAGGGTGTGGGTGCCCCCATGTGGGCCTGACATTTGCACACGGCAACAGGCCAGGCGTCAGCATGCGCGCCGGTCTGCCGTGCCTCATCCATAACGCCAGACGTCGAGGATTGCAGATGTCCCCACCCAGCCTCATTGACCGACCCCTACAGCAGCAGGGCACGACGCCCGTCGCGCTGTCCTACGAACTGTTCCCTCCCCGCTCCCAGGCCGCCGAGGAAGTCCTCTGGGCCACCATCCGTGAGCTGGAGACCACCGCGCCGGACTACGTGTCCGTCACCTACGGAGCCAGCGGCTCCAACCATGACACCGCACTGGACCTGGTGGCCCGCCTGCAGGAGGAGACCCTCCTGCGCCCGCTGGCCCATCTGACCTGTGTGGGGAACACGGCCGCCGAACTCGCCGGCATCGTGGCCCAGCTCCTGGACCACGGCGTACGCGGCATCCTGGCTCTGCGGGGTGACCTTCCCCGGGACGGCTCTCCGCTCCCCGAAGGTTCCCTGCACTACGCCCAGGATCTGGTGGAGCTCATCCGCCGGGTGGAGCAGAGCCGTTCGGCCCTGCTCTGCGCCGGCAAGGTGGCCATCGGCGTGGCGGCTTATCCGACGCGTCATCCGGAGTCACCCAGCGAGGCCCACGATGTGGAGGTGCTGCTGGC
The DNA here is from genome assembly GCF_030816155.1 of Arthrobacter woluwensis. Classification (NCBI taxonomy): domain Bacteria; kingdom Bacillati; phylum Actinomycetota; class Actinomycetes; order Micrococcales; family Micrococcaceae; genus Arthrobacter; species Arthrobacter woluwensis. The sequence goes on from NZ_JAUSXR010000001.1 coordinate 1,343,853, forward strand.
CAAGCAGCGCTCCGGCGCCGATTTCGCGATCACCCAGGTGTTCTTCCACGCCCGGCAGTACGAGGACCTGCTCGTCCGTGCCCGCCGGGCCGGAGTGACCATCCCGATCATCCCGGGCGTCATGCCCCTGACGAGCCTCCGGCGCGTCACCAGGCTGTCCGAGCTGTCCGGCGTCGCGCCCGATCCGGCGCTGATGCACGCGCTCGAGACGGCCGGCAGCGAGCTGGAGGCGCAGCGCATCGGCGTGGCCGCCACCGTGGAGCTGGCCAATGCGGCCCTGGATTCCGGGGCGCCCGGCCTGCATCTCTACACCTTCAATGAGCACCGCCATGCGCTGGACGTCCTGGACCGGCTGAATCTGCCGCGTCCCAGCCGCCCGCTCCACGAGCGTGCCGCCCTGGCCTCCTGAGGCCGTCCCTTCTTCACTTCGCCGGATCCGTCCGGCACCACAGGGGATACCCCCTGCCCGAAAACCTGAACCGAACTCAAAGGATTCATCATGACCGCACAGACCCCCTTCCCCGCAGCCAGCCTCCTCGGCTACCCGCGTATCGGCCGCCGTCGCGAACTCAAGAATGCCGTCGAAGCCTACTGGGCCGGGAAGATCGACGCCGCCGCGCTGGACGCCGCGGCCAAGGAGATCCAGCTGGGCAGCGCCCGCCGTCTGGTGGAGCTCGGCCTGGACGAGCCGGCCGCGGTGCCGGGCACCTTTTCCTACTACGACCAGGTGCTCGACGCCGCAGCTCACCTGGGTGCCATTCCGGCCCGTTTCGGGAACCTCCTCACCGACGAGGGCGTCCTGGACATCGACGGCTACTTCACCCTGGCCCGCGGCTCCCGCGAGCAGCAGCCGCTCGAGATGACCAAGTGGTTCGACACCAACTACCACTACCTGGTCCCGGAGATCGGTCCGGAGACCGACTTCCGCCTGACGTCCTCCCGCGTGGTCGAGGAGTTCCAGTACGCTCTGGCGAACGGCATCGAGACCCGCCCGTACCTCGTGGGTCCGGTGACGTTCCTGCTGCTGTCGAAGGCGTCCGACGACGCCCCGGCCGGCTTCCAGCCTCTGTCGCGGCTCGAGGACGTCCTGCCCGTCTATGCCGAGCTGCTGGGCAAGCTCGCCGCCGCGGGCGCCGGCTGGGTCCAGCTCGACGAGCCCGCCCTCGTGGTCGACCAGGACATCCCGGCGGAGCAGCTCGATGCCGCGGTGACCCGCGCTTACGAGGTCCTCACCGCCGTCGCCGATCGCCCGCAGATCCTCGTCTCCACGCCGTACGGCTCGCTCGATGGTCAGCTGGGCGCCCTGGCGGCCAGCAGCATCGATGCCCTGCACCTGGACGTCTTCAAGGGCGCGGTGCCGTCCGAGGCCGCGCTGGCCGCCCTGGGCTCCAAGACGCTGGTCGCCGGCGTGGTGGACGGCCACAACATCTGGCGGAACGACCTGGCCGCCTCCGCGGCGGTTCTGGACGCTCTCAAGGCCTCGGCCGCTCGAGTGACCGTCTCCACATCCACCTCCACGCAGCACGTTCCCCACGACGTCGCCGAGGAGACCAAGCTCTCCGAGCAGCTGAAGTCCTGGCTCGCCTTCGCGGATCAGAAGGCAGTGGAGGTCAAGACCCTCGCGTCCTACCTGACCGACCCGGCAGCCGCGCAGGCTGCGATCGAGGCGGCTTCCGCCGTCATCGCCTCCCGCGCCACCGCCGAAGGCGTCCGCCGTGACGAGGTCCGGGCCCGCACCGCGGCGCTGACGGGAGCCGACTTCAGCCGTTCCGAGTACGCGGTCCGTGAGGCCGCCCAGGAAGCCGCTCTGCAGCTGCCCGCCCTGCCCACCACCACCATCGGTTCGTTCCCGCAGACGTCCGAGATCCGCTCCGCCCGTGCCCGCAACATCAAGGGCGAGCTGAACGACGCTCAGTACGAGCAGCTCATGAAGGACGAGATCAAGCGCGTGGTCGACCTGCAGGAGGAGCTGGGCTACGACGTGCTGGTGCACGGCGAGCCGGAGCGTAACGACATGGTGCAGTACTTCGCGGAGAACCTGGACGGTTTCGACGTCACCGTGCACGGCTGGGTCCAGTCCTACGGCTCGCGCTGCACCCGCCCGTCCATCCTCTGGGGTGACGTGACCCGGTCGGCTCCCATCACGGTGGCCTGGGCCGAGTACGCCCAGTCGCTGACCGAGAAGCCCATGAAGGGCATGCTCACGGGCCCGGTCACGATCCTCGCGTGGTCGTTCGTCCGGGACGACCAGCCGCTGGGGGAGACCGCCAACCAGTTGGCCCTCGCCCTGCGGGATGAGATCACCGATCTGGAGGCGGCCGGCATCAAGGTGGTCCAGGTGGACGAGCCCGCCCTGCGCGAGCTGCTGCCCCTGCGCAAGGCCGATCAGCCGGCGTACCTGAAGTGGTCCGTGGACTCCTTCCGTCTCGCGACGGCGGGTGCCCGGGATGCCACGCAGATCCACACCCACCTCTGCTACTCCGAGTTCGGCGTCATCATCGACGCGATCGACGGCCTGGACGCGGACGTGACCTCGATCGAGGCGGCACGCTCCCGCATGGAGGTCGTGCACGACCTCGAGTCCCACGGCTTCGGCCGCGGCGTCGGGCCGGGTGTCTACGACATCCACTCGCCGCGCGTGCCCGGTGAGGCCGAGGTGACGGAACTGCTCTCCACCGCGGTCAAGCACGTGCCGAGCCGCCAGCTCTGGGTCAACCCGGACTGCGGCCTGAAGACCCGCGGCTACGAGGAGACCGAGGCGTCGCTGCGCAACCTCGTGGAGGCTGCGAAGGCCGTCCGTGAGGATATCGGCGCGAGCGTCTGACGCTCGACTTGCAACACCTCTGACGCACGACGGCGGCGGGTCGCCCGGAAAGGGTGACCCGCCGCCGTCGTGCGTCAGGGAGTGGGCTCACGCCCAGGTGATCTCGTCGTCCACCACGCCGTCCGCGTCCGCGGTGGCCACGAGCACTTCGTCACTGAAGTGCTCGCCCAGGCTGAAGTCCAGGACGAAGTAGCGTTCCGGCTGGTCGGGGAAGATCCCGACGTGTCCGAGCCTGAGGGCGCTGACGAAGCTCTGATCGTCCACCTCGTCGGTGGTGCCGAAGGTGGCCCAGCGTTTCTCCTGGTCGAGCCCCTTGCAGTGGAAGTGCCGGAACTCCTGGACCTGGCTGTCCTCCTGCCCCAGTTCCTCGCTGATCAGGTCCTTGATCTGATCCACCAGCTCGGGGAGGTAATGCAGCCGGTAATCGGCTTTGTGCACGGAGGCCTGGTCCGGGCGCTCATGCGCGGCGAAGTTGAGCTCGATCTCCACGGGGACCCCGTGCACGGTGTGCCGGGTGGTGAAGCAGTGCGCCGTCCCGTGATTGAGTTCGAGTTCACCGAAATGCTCGCTGATGACCGTGCTCATGTGTTCAACATAGACCGGCCCGGCTCCGCTTTCCAGACTTGCCGCTTCGGCGTTTCCGGGTTACGTGCGCGCCCGGAACCGCCACGGGCCACACCCGGGGCCGGCCGGGGATTCAGCGCTGCAGGGTCTCCCGCAGGGTGTCGGAGAGCAGTTCCAGGAACAGGTCCACCCGGGGGCCGCCCTTGCCGCCGGGCAGCAGGGCGAAGACGTTGCGGGCCAGCCGGATCTCCGGGACGTCGAGGATCGCGATCCCGTCCGGCCGGTCGCCGAGGGCGAGCTCGGGGACCAGGGCGGCGCCGAGTCCCGCGGCGGCGAGCTCGACGCTGGCCGTGAAGTCGTCACTGTGCGCCACCACACGGGGGTGCAGACCGCAGCTGGCGAAGAGCCGCTCGATCACCACGGCGTCCGCGGTTCCGGGGTGGTGCACGATCCACGGCATGCCGGAGAGCTGCTCGGCGGCCACTGTGGCGCCGGGGGAGAAGCGCCAGGAGGAGGGGACCACCACGCGGAAGTCGTCGTCGCCGATCCATTGGCGCCGCATGGAGTGGGGCCAGGCCAGGCCGCTCTGTCCCACCTGGTACACCAGCGCGAGGTCGAGCTCGCCGCCGTCGCGCAGTCCCTGGATGGTCTGACCCGGTTCGGCGACGGAGATCTTCAATTCGATCCCGAGGCGTGTCCAGGTGGGGTTGCTCATGATGCGGGGCAGGACGTAGGTCGCGAGGCTGGGGAAGATGCCGAGCCGGAGCTCCTGCCGGGTCTCGTCCTGGGCCTTGGACGCCGCGGCCAGCAGGGCCTCGATGTCGGTGAGGACCTTGGTGGCGTGCCGGCTCATGGCCTGCGCGGCCTCCGTGGGGACGATGCTGCGGGCATGGCGCTGGAAGAGCTCGACGCCGGCGTCGCGCTCCAGAGCTGAGATCTGCTGGGAGACGGCCGACGCGGTGTAGCCGAGGTGCTGTGCCGCGGAGGCGAAGGAGCCGTGCCGGATCACCGCGAGCAGGGTTCGCAGGTGGACTGGGTTGATCACGGGTGGCCTTTCCTCCGGGGTCGTCCCAGACAGTTTAGGCGGTCGGCTCAGACGGCCCGTCGGGGGTGACACGGGGCACCCGTGACACCCTCCCGGCGACACGCCGAGGGTGGGCGACACGCAGTGAATTAAATGTGCCAAACCTCATGCACAGCTTGTGGATCGAGGGGGCGTTAATCGCGGATTTCCGGGCAAGATCAACCCTCTGGGCTGTGGACAAACGGTGGATAGAATGACATGCTTGTAATACAGCATCTTGGGGTGCAAGACGGGGCGTTGCACTACATGTAGTATCGACATACGCAATCGGGCCACGAGGTCCTGTGCTGAGGATTCCGCTGGAACAGCAGGAATCCAGGTGTTCCGGAAGGGGACGCGGCACAGGCGGGATCGCGGCCCAAGCAAAGACTGAAGGGGAGAGGGACATGACCGTTACGGTGTACACCAAGCCAGCCTGCGTCCAGTGCAACGCCACCTACCGCGCTCTGGACAAGAAGGGCATCGTCTACCAGAGTGTGGACGTCTCCCAGGACCCCGAGGCGCTGGAGCGCCTCAAGGAGATGGGCTACCTGCAGGCCCCCGTCGTGGTCACGGACAACGACCACTGGTCCGGCTTCCGTCCGGACAAGATCGCGGGCCTCGAGGCCGCGGCCACCGCGGTGGCCTGATCGCCTCCTGAGCGTTCGCTGGACCTGCGTTTGCACGACCAGCATTCGCACGACGGCGGCCCCTTGCCACGTGCCGCACCGTCCACGGTGTGCGGCGCCGGTGGGCCGTCGTCGTCCTGGCGGCAGGCGGGCTGCCCTGCCGCGACACGGGACCCGGCGGGTCCTGCGACGAAGTGAACTGACAACAGACTTGATGGGGTGACTTCGATGGCAACGCTCACGCGTGATCCTCACGGGACGCGGGACGCCAGCGCCGGACAGGACGTGGAGAGGGGAAGCTTCCGCGTCTCGTCCAGTCACCTCATCTATTTCTCCTCGGTCTCCGGGAACACCCGGCGATTCGTGGAGAAGCTCGGAAGGAACGCGGACAGGATCCCGCTCCTTCCCGCGGAAGAACCACTGCTGGCCACCGAGCCGTTCGTCCTGGTCCTCCCCACGTACGGGGGAACCGGGGGAGACGGGTCGGTCCCCAAGCAGGTCATCAGATTCCTGAATGTTGAACAGAACCGCAAGCTGATCCGGGGCGTGATCGGGGCAGGGAACACCAACTTCGGGGACAACTACTGCATGGCCGGTGACATCATTGCCGCCAAATGCCATGTTCCCCACCTGTACAGATTTGAACTGATGGGCACGCCGGACGACGTGCGCCGAGTCAACGAGGGATTGGACACGTTTTGGACACGACTGTCGCAGAACCAGAGCTGAGCGAGGTTTCGGTGAAGGCTGAGAAGGCCCCACTGCCGGAGGCTTACAAGGGCCTGGGTTATCACGAGCTGAACGCCATGCTGAACCTCTACGGTCCGGACGGCAAGATCCAGTTCGACGCGGACCGCGAGGCCGCCCACCAGTACTTCCTGCAGCACGTGAACAACAACACGGTGTTCTTCCATGACCTGGAAGAGAAGCTCGACTACCTCATCAAGAACCAGTACTACGAGCGCGAGACGCTCGATCAGTACACGATGAACTTCATCCGCGAGCTGTTCAACCGCGCGTACAAGAAGAAGTTCCGCTTTGAGACCTTCCTGGGCGCCTTCAAGTTCTACACCTCCTACACGCTCAAGACCTTCGACGGCAAGCGGTTCCTGGAGCGCTACGAGGACCGTGTCTGCATGGTCGCGCTGCACCTGGCCCGCGGCAATGAAGAGGTCGCGCTCGGCCTGGTGGACGAGATCATCGAGGGCCGTTTCCAGCCCGCGACCCCCACCTTCCTCAACGCCGGCAAGGCACAGCGTGGCGAGCTCGTCTCCTGCTTCCTGCTGCGCATCGAGGACAACATGGAGTCGATCGCCCGCGGCATCAACTCCGCCCTTCAGCTGTCCAAGCGCGGCGGCGGCGTGGCCCTGTCCCTCACCAACATCCGTGAGCACGGCGCGCCGATCAAGCAGATCGAGAACCAGTCCTCCGGTGTCATCCCCGTGATGAAGCTCCTCGAAGACAGCTTCTCCTACGCCAACCAGCTGGGCGCGCGTCAGGGCGCGGGAGCCGTGTACCTGCACGCCCACCACCCGGACATCTACCGCTTCCTCGACACCAAGCGCGAGAACGCCGACGAGAAGATCCGCATCAAGACGCTGTCCCTCGGCGTCGTCGTGCCGGACATCACCTTTGAGCTGGCCAAGAAGAACGAGGACATGTACCTCTTCTCGCCGTACGACGTCGAGCGCGTCTACGGCATCCCGTTCTCCGACGTCTCGGTGACCGAGAAGTACTACGAGATGGTCGACGATTCCCGGATCAAGAAGACCAAGATCAACGCCCGTGAGTTCTTCCAGACCCTCGCGGAGATCCAGTTCGAGTCCGGTTACCCGTACATCATGTTCGAGGACACCGTGAACCGGGCGAACCCGATCGCCGGCAAGGTCACCATGAGCAACCTCTGCTCGGAGATCCTCCAGGTGTCCACCCCCAGCATCTACAACGAGGACCTGTCCTACGAGACCGTGGGCAAGGACATCTCCTGCAACCTGGGCTCGATGAACATCGCCAAGACGATGGACTCGCCGAACATCGGTTCGTCCATCGAGACCGCGATCCGCGCGCTGTCCGCCGTGTCGGACATGTCTTACATCAACTCGGTGCCGTCCGTGGCCGAGGGCAACGCCAAGAGCCACGCCATCGGCCTCGGCCAGATGAATCTGCACGGCTACCTGGCGCGTGAGCGGGTCCACTACGGTTCCGAAGAGGGCCTCGACTTCACGAACATCTACTTCTACACCGTGCTCTACCACGCGCTGCGGGCGTCCAACCGCCTCGCGATCGAGACCGGTGAGACGTTCGGCGGCTTCGAGAACTCCAAGTACGCGAGCGGCGAGTTCTTCGACAAGTACACCGAGCAGGAGTGGGCCCCCGCCACCGAGCGTGTCCGCGAGCTGTTCGCCAAGCACCACATCCCCACCCAGGATGACTGGCGCGAGCTCAAGGCCTCGGTCATGGAGCACGGCATCTACAACCAGAACCTGCAGGCCGTGCCGCCGACCGGTTCCATCAGCTACATCAACAACTCCACCTCGTCGATCCACCCGGTGGCCGCCAAGATCGAGATCCGCAAGGAAGGCAAGATCGGCCGCGTCTACTACCCGGCGCCGTACCTGACGAACGACAACCTGGAGTACTACCAGGACGCGTACGAGATCGGCTACGAGAAGATCATCGACACTTACGCCGCCGCCACGCAGCACGTGGACCAGGGCCTGTCCCTGACCCTGTTCTTCAAGGACACGGCCACGACGCGTGACATCAACAAGGCGCAGATCTACGCGTGGAAGAAGGGCATCAAGACCCTCTACTACATCCGCCTGCGTCAGCTCGCGCTGGAAGGCACCGAGGTCGAGGGCTGCGTCTCCTGCATGCTGTGACCTTCCGACGACGGCGGCCCTGCCGCCGTCGTCGGTCTTCACCCTGATTCATCCACAGACATCAAAGTAAGCAAGGGAAAATCGATGAGCGCCGAGAAGGTCAAGCTGCTGGGCCACGTTGAGGCCATCAACTGGAACCGCATCCAGGACGAGAAGGATGTGGAGGTCTGGAACCGCCTGGTCAACAACTTCTGGCTGCCGGAGAAGGTGCCGCTGTCCAACGACGTGCAGTCCTGGCACACGCTGACCGCGGACGAGCAGCAGCTGACCATGCGCGTGTTCACCGGCCTGACGCTGCTGGACACCATCCAGGGCACCGTCGGCGCCGTGTCGCTGATCCCGGACGCGCTGACGCCGCATGAAGAGGCCGTGTACACCAACATCGCCTTCATGGAGAGCGTGCACGCCAAGAGCTACAGCTCGATCTTCTCCACGTTGTGCTCCACCAAGGAGATCGACGACGCCTTCCGCTGGTCGCTCGAGAACGAGCACCTGCAGAAGAAGGCTCAGATCGTCATGGATTACTACCAGGGCGAGGATCCCCTCAAGCGCAAGGTCGCCTCGACTCTGCTGGAGAGCTTCCTGTTCTACTCGGGCTTCTACCTGCCGATGTTCTGGTCCAGCCACGCCAAGCTGACCAACACCGCCGACCTCATCCGCCTCATCATCCGTGACGAGGCCGTGCACGGCTACTACATCGGCTACAAGTTCCAGAAGGGTCTGGAACTGGTCTCCGAGGAGAAGCGCCAGGAGATCAAGGACTACACCTTCGAGCTGCTGTTCGAGCTGTACGAGAACGAGGTGGCGTACACCCACAGCCTCTACGACACGGTGGGGCTGAGCGAGGACGTCAAGAAGTTCCTGCACTACAACGCCAACAAGGCCCTCATGAACCTGGGCTACGAGGCGATGTTCCCGTCCTCCGTGACGGACGTGAACCCGGCGATCCTGTCGGCGCTGTCCCCGAACGCGGACGAGAACCACGACTTCTTCTCGGGCTCGGGTTCGAGCTACGTGATCGGCAAGGCCGTGAACACCGAGGATGAGGACTGGGAGTTCTGAGTTCGCTGCTCTCTCTGCGGTGACGCCCTGCGTCTGACGCACGACGGCGGCCGCTCACCTGGGGTGGGCGGCCGTCGTCGTCGTGTGCGGGGGAGCGTTGCCGCGGCTAGATCCTCAGCGTCAACACGGTGATGACGACCACCAGGATGACGACGAGGAGCCCGGCGCCGCAGCCGATGGCCGCGATCGCTCCGTAGCCGAGCCGCGAGACGCGGGCTCCGGAGGCTCGCATCGCGGCGAGGAACTCGTTTCCGCCACCGGCGTTGAACGCCTGCGCGGCGCCCACCTGGTTCATGGCCCGCCCGGCGGTGCTCATGGCGCCGAGGGCCTGGTTCCCGGTGATTTCACCGACGACGTTCGCGGCGCCGAAGTTGAGCGCCTGGTACACCGCTCCCGGGTTGGCGAGGATCGGGTAGTTCCGCCCCGCCACCGTGAGGGTGATGCGCTGCGCGGCCGACTTCACGGTGACCTGGGCTGCGGGAACGCTGAAATACTGCATCCATCCGGTCGGCGACCCGACCCAGAGCGTGACGATCCCCTCCGCGAGCACCGCTTGCGCCGGGTACCAACTGTTCGTCGCGTTGTCGCCATAGGCGCCGGTGAACGTGGCATGAGGAAAAATGGAAGGCATCGTCACGCCGCGAGTCTACCCGTCGGGTTCTCCGGACCTGTCACTCCTGCCCTGTCACTCCTGTCCTGTCACTCCCGTCCGAGAGGAACCCCATGGCCAAGAAGAAACGCAGCACGAGCCGAGCCGGCGGCGCAGTCCAGGAGGAGCAGGCGCTGCGCGGCAAGGCGCGGCGGGCCGTCGACGTCGTGACGCCGGCCTTCGTGGCGTGGTTCGCCGAGCACGAGGAGCCGGTCGGCCTGTGGAACGCGGCCGCCGTGCTGGACGTCGTGCAGGACTTCGTGTTCGCGCATGCCGAGGGGACCGGCGTCGTCTCCGCCACGGGGTTCACCCCCGACGGATTCGTCGGCGCCTACGACGTGCTGGCCGAGAGCGTCGACGGCAAACAGGACCTCAGCGACTTCCTGGGCGCAGCCATGCACTCCTACCTCGACTTCCTGGAGGACACCGGCAGCTGGACCGGCGAACCCGCGGACCTGGCCACGCTCCAGGGCTGATCGCGGGCGGCCTGAATACTGGCCGAATGCAGAAATAAATGTCAGACCCCTGCCGAAGAATGGGGTCATGGAAGTCAGCGCCCAGACTCTCGGAGCTCAGCCTCTCGGATCCCCGGCCTCGGTGGCCGTGACGGATCCCTGGAGCGCGCTCGGTGCGCTGACCGAGGCCATCGTCGCCGCGGATCGCGTCATCGCCCAGATGCAGGCGAGCCGCGAGATGCTGCTCGCCCTCGCCGCCGGTCTGGTGCCTTCCCTCGCGTCCGACGACGGCGTGCCGGTCGGTTTCGACCACGTCACCTGGGATGCGCGGGCGGCAGAGCTGGCGGAGCGCTCCGTGGCGGCCGAGATCGGGACGGCGACCCTCACGAGCGACCGGACCATTCAGCGGCAAATGTCGGAGGCCACGGATCTCGTGGTGCGGTTTCCCGAGACGCTGCGCGCATTCAGCGAGGGACGGATCAGACTCGCCCATACCCGGGTGATCCGGGATGCCGCCGCTGATCTGGACGATGACAGCGTGCGCGCCCGGTATGAGGCCCACGTGGTCGCCCACGCCGAGAACGCGGCACCGCAACGGCTGAGGCGGTTCGCGGTCCGGGAGGCGGAAAAGGTCCGGCCGGAAGCTCTCGCTCTCCGTTTCGAGCGGGCCCGAGCCGAACGACGTGTCTGGGTGTCGCCCCTGCCCGATGGGATGGCGGAGCTGACGGCGGTTCTGCCTGCCGCGGTGGCGCACGGGATTCACGGCCGTCTGACGGACATGGCACGGGACCTGAAGGACCGAACACCACTTGGCACTGGCGCTTCCGGCGAGGTGAGGACCAAGGACCAGCTGCGGGCCGATCTGATGGCGGATCTGCTGCTGACGGGTACGCCTCAGAGCATGGCGGACCCCGAGGGGCACCTCGCGGCGATCCGTGCGCGCGTCGACGTGACGATCCCCGTGGAGCTGTTCGGAGCCTCGGAAAAGTCTGTCGGATCACGGAGTGATGCCGAGCGGCAGTGGACGACGGCCCGTGGACCCGGCTCGAGGAGTGACCTGCGGGTCAGATCGCGCGGTCAGGTCGTGTCAGACGGCGGTGCCGGACACCACGGCGTGACCGCGGAGCTCAACGGCCAGTTCGCCCTTGACCCGGAGACCGCCCGCCGTCTGGCCGGTGCGGAATCCGCCTGGAACCGAGTGCTGACCGACTCGCTGTCCGGTGCTGTGCTGGCCGTTGACCGGTACCGTCCGAACGCAGACCTGCGGAGGTACCTCGCAGCCCGGGACACCCGATGTCGCTTCCCCGGCTGCGGGATCCGTGCCGCGTCGCTGGACCTCGACCATACCGAGGACGCGGCGCACGGAGGTATGACGAGTTCCGCCAATCTCGCCGGGCTCTGCCGTAGACACCATGTGCTGAAACATCACTCCAGCTGGACCGTCCGCCAGGTGGGGAGAGGGATCCTCGAGTGGACCAGCCCCACGGGTCGCATCCATCGGGGACGATCCTCCGGCCCCGGCGACGCGGACCGCGGATGTCCGGGTGTCAGGTCAGGACCCGCCGCCGTTCTGATGGGTCATGCCCTTTTGCACCTGCACCTCACCCCTTGTCCGGCCGCCAGCCACGCCACACCGGCTGCCGGAGGATGCCGTCGCCGGTGCGTCCGCGGGATTCGACCTCTGCGAGCGCATCGGGGTCGACCCAATGTGCTCCGCGCCGGATCTCCACCGGGACCTCCACCGCAGGATCGGCTCGCTCCTGCTCTTCCAGCCGTTCCCGGATCTCCCGGCGTTGCCGCGCCGAGAATCCGGTGCCGACGCGCCCGGCGTACTGCAGCGCGCCGTCGCGCCGCTCGGCAAGAAGCAGTGAAGCGAAACCGCGCGGCTCGACGTCGCTCTCCCGCCAGCCCATGACATAAACCTCCGCCGTGTCCAGCAGCGGGTACTTCCGCCAGTCCTGCGAGCGCGAGCCGGACCGGTACACGCTGTCCCGGCGTTTGGCGACCACCCCTTCGAGGCCCAGTTCGCCCGCGGCGTCGAGCGCTTGCTCGCCCGAACCGTCGAAGGCGTCCGGCGCGGCGAACGGCGTTTCCAGAGGAGCCTCGATCACCGAGGTGAGGAGCTCACGGCGCTGCTCATAGCTCAGCGAGCGGCAGTCGCGGCCGTTGAGCTGGAGCACGTCGAACAGGAAGTAGGCGGCCGGTGCGGCCTTGCGAGCGCGTGCGACTTGGTCCGGCTCGGTCAGCCCGAACCGCTGCTGGAGTTTCGAGAAGCTCGGAACGCCGTCGGCAAGGGCGACGATCTCCCCGTCGAGCACGGCCTGCTCGGCGTTGAGCAGGCCCGGGAGCCCGTGCAGCTCGGGATAGGAGGCGGTGAGGTCATGACCCGAGCGGCTCACCAGGCGCAGCCTCCCGTCCTCGACGACGGCGAGCGCCCGGATCCCGTCCCACTTCATCTCGAACGCCCACTCGCCGGAGTCGAGGTGGGGGAGCGAGGCGAGCGGTGCGCTGTCGGCCAGCATCGGGGTGAAATCCCCGGGATCGGAGGCGCCGGAGGCGGTGGCATCGGGTGGTGCCGGCTGGTCCTTGCCGTCCAGCTCCATGCGATGGATCATCCAGCGGGGCTTGCCGCCCGCCTCTCCGGCCCGGAACAGCACGACCCGGCGCGACCCACCGAGCCCGCCGCCGGGGCTGCCGTGCAGCGTGACGATGACCTCGTCGTCGCGCCATTTCTCCAGGTCGTAGTGGCCGCTGTCCCAGATCTCGACGGTGCCCGCCCCGTACTCGCCGCGGGGGATCGTGCCCTCGAAGGTCCGGTAGGACAGGGGGTGATCCTCGGTGGGGACGGCGAGGTGGTTGACGGCGCCGTCGTCGGGCACGCCTTTCGGCAGGGCCCAGCTCACGAGCACCCCATCGTGCTCCAGGCGGAAGTCGTAGTGGAGGCGGCGTGCCTGGTGGCGCTGGATCACGAAGCGCCGTTGGTCGCCCTCCGCATCGTCATCGCTGTCCCCCGGGGCCGGGACCGGTTCCGGGGTCCGGCCGGCGTCGCGCTTGGCTCGGTACTCGGTCAATTGGTCGGGCGCCGCACCCGCTCCCTTGCCCGCGCCCGCACGGAGCAAGGCCGCCAGCGGATCACCGCGCTTCTCCACGCGCTGCAGGACCTCATGGAATTCCAGATGGCGCAGATGGGGGGAGGCGAGCTCGCGCCAGGTGCGGGGCGCCGCCACCATGGGCCGGGCCCGCCCGCGCAGCGAGTACGGGGCCACCGTGGTCTTCGCCGCATTGTTCTGGCTCCAGTCGATGAAGACCTTTCCAGGGCGGAGCGCACGTTTCATGGAACTGGTGATCGTCTCGGGATGGTCCGTCTCCAGGGAACGCGCCAGTTCGTGGGCGACGGCGGACGCATCGTCGGAACTCAACTCGCCGCTGAGCGCGGCATAGAGATGGATGCCGGAACTGCCGCTCGTCACGGGGATGGATTCGAGCCCCATGTCGCGGAGCAGGTCGCGGACCAGGAACGCCACCTGGGCGACCTGGGTCAGCTCGACGCCGTCCCCAGGATCGAGGTCGAACACGAGGCGATCCGGGGTCCCCGGCTTTCCCTCGGCGGTGAAACGCCATTGGGGCACGTGGATCTCCAGCGAGGCCAGCTGGGCGAGCCACACGAGCGTCGCCGCGTCATCCACGAGCGGGTACGTGTTGACGTGGTCCTTGTGCTGGATCTCGCCGGTGTGCACCCAGTCCGGGTAGGAATCGCCGAGATCCTTCTGGAAGAACGCCCCGCTCCCGTCCGGACCCACGCCATCGGGCCATCGCTTCCGCGTGGCCGGACGCTCCCGGCAGTGGGGGATCATCGTCTTCGCGATCGCGGAGTAGTACGCGATCACCTCTTCTTTGGTGGTGCCGGTCTCGGGGTAGAGCACCTTGTCCAGCTTCGTCACCCGGATACGGTGCCCGTCGAGCCGCACCTCGCCGTCGCGCTGTGCCATGACTACATCATGGTCCGGTCCCCACGCAAGAGGTAGACCGTTGACGTGCGCGGGGTCTCTACTGTAAGGATGAGAGCGATCTGGAGCGGAGCCATCACCTTCGGCCTCGTGAACGTCCCGGTCAAGCTGTACAGCGCGACGGAGGACCACGACGTCGATCTTCACCAGGTGCACGACGCCGACGGCGGACGCATCCGCTATCAGCGCCGCTGCGAGGTGTGCGGCAAGGTGGTCGAGTACGAGGACATCGACAGGGCCTATGCGGACGACGAGCAGACGATCGTCCTGACGAAGAAGGACCTGGAGTCCATCCCTCAGGAGCACGATCGCGACATCACCGTGGTGGAGTTCGTCCCCAGTGATCAGCTCGACCCCTTGCTCTTTGATCGCAGTTATTACCTGGAGCCGGCGGGAAAGAACGCCAAGGCCTATGTGCTGCTGCGGCGCACCCTGGAGAAGACGGACCGGACCGCAGTGGTGCATTTCGCCCTGCGCCAGAAGACCCGGCTGGCCGCTCTCCGGGTCAGGGGCGACGCGCTGCTCCTCCAGACTCTGCTGTGGCCGGACGAGATCCGTGAACCCGATTTCCCGGCACTGGACGAGAAGACCCGCATCAGCGCCAAGGAGATGCAGCTCTCCGCAGCGCTGGTCGAGAGCTTCTCCGAGGATTTCGACCCCTCCGCCTTCCACGACGACTATCAGGAGCAGCTGCGGACCCTAATCGAGGCGAAACGGCGTGCCGGGGACTCTCTGGACACGGAGGAGACCTTCGGGCGGGAGGAATCCAGCGGGGGCCAGGTCATCGACCTCATGGAAGCGCTCAAGCAGAGCGTCGAGCGCTCGCGGGCGCGGAAGAAGGGCGGGGCCGGCAAGGGGGAGACTGCGAACGGGAAGACCGCGAGGGGAGCAGCGGACAAGCCGTCCTCCGGGAAGGCCGGCACAGCGAAGACCGGCACGACGAAGAAGACCACCGGTACCCGCAAGAAGGCCACCGCCAAGAAAGCAGCTCCCCAGAAGGCGACTTCCCAGAAAACCCCGGCCCGCAAGGGGGCCTGACCCGTCAGGAAGGAGCACACCTATGGCGGAATCCGTGGTGAGTGAGCCGGCCGACCGCCTGGTCCAGGAACTCGCCCGGCTGGCACAGGCCCGGGGCCTCACGGTGGCGACCGCGGAGTCGCTCACCGGGGGACAGCTCGCCGTCGCGATCTCGGCCTGCGAGGATTCCAGCGAATGGTACCGCGGTGGGATCGTCGCGTATCAGCCCGCCACCAAGCACGGACTGCTCGCCGCCCCACCGGGCCCGGTGGTGACCGCTCCGACGGCGGCAGCCATGGCCCGCTCGGCCGTGCGCCTGCTGGACGCCGACTATGCCGTCGCTCTGACCGGCGTCGGCGGCCCAGGTCCGGAAGAAGGGCAGCCCGCCGGAACGGTGTACCTGGCGACGTGCGCGGCAGGGGAGGAGCCGGACGTCGTCCACCGGAGGTTCGAGGGGAACCCGATGGAGATTCTGGAATGCTCGGTGCTGGCGGCCCTGCGGGAACTCCTGGACCGGATCACCCGGGGATGAGTGCCCGGACACGATACCGTCGGAACCATGACCGAATTCTGGCGCAGCACTGAGCTGCCGCACCTGGAATCGCGGCGCTCGTGCCAGGCGGTGTCCTGCTACCGGCCGCACACCCATGACCGGTTCTCCATCGGCCTGATCGACGCGGGGCAGGCCCTGTTCGCCGGTGCGGGCGGCACCCGCTGCGAGCTGGAGCCGGGGGACGTGCTGCTGATTCCCGCGCACACCGTGCACTCCTGCAACCGGCAGACCGGCTTGTGGACCTATCAGATGATCCACGCCGACCAGGACTGGATCACCAGCCTCCTGCCGAACGGCGCCACGCGACTGCTCGACGGCGTCGCGGTGTTCCGGGAGCCCGGCCTGCACAGGGCCTTCACTCGCATCAATGACGGACTGTTCCGTGGAGAGGACCCGGCCAGGGTGGAGACTTTGCTGGCGGAAGCGCTCGCCGGCTGCGTGGAGTTCACCCCTTTTTACAGCGGCGCAGCCAGCCCGGAGTCCGGCACGGATTCCCCACTGACGCCCGTCCTGGATCGCCTCCGGAGCAGTGAGGCCACCCCCAGCCTCGACGAACTCGGCGGGCTGCTGGGCCTGGACAAGTACCAGCTCATCCGCGCCGTGAAGGACGCCACCGGACTCCCACCCATCGCCTGGCGTCAGAACGACCGGGTCATCGCGGCGCGCGCCCTGCTGCGTGAGGGCCTGTCGCCGGCCGAGACCGCGTACGCGCTCGGTTTCACTGACCAGAGCCACTTCCACAGGGTGTTCAGGTCGCACGTCGCAGCGACGCCCGGCACCTACCGGGCGTGACGCAACTTCGTACAAGACGGCGGAACGCGCACCCAGCAGACTGTCCGCATGGAACTCACTGCCCCGACGCTTCAGGCCGCCTCCGACACGCTCCGCCGCTGGGCCCTCGATGAGGACCTGAAAGCCAGAACCATGGCCAACCCCGCGCTCGCAGCCGCCGCCGGACGTGTCGCCGCACGCTACACCGCAGGGCCCGACGTCGACGGCGCGCTGACGGTCCTTGAGGCGGCGTCACGCCGTGGGCACCGGCTCAGCGTCGAATGCGTGGGTGAATCCGTGCGGGACGCTGTGGTCGCCTTACAGGAGACCGAGGCGTTCGTGGACCTGGCGCGGCGCCTCGGACAGGCCGGCTCCCTCCCGGCCCCTCCGACCGTTTCGTTCGACCTCTCCCACCTGGGATCGCTGGTCTCTCCGGAACTGGGCCTCGCGAACGCGTCGCGGGTCGCTCAGGCAGCGCGTGACGCCGGCACCTCCGTGATGATCTCAGCCGAGGGCTCTGACCGGACCGACCTCGTGCTCGATCTCTGGGAGCGGCTCTCCTCGGACTTCCCGGAGACCGGGATCACCGTCCAGGCCCGGCTGCACCGCACGCCGGAGGACCTGGAGCGCGTGCTGCGCCGGTCCGGGCCGGTCCGTCTCGTGAAGGGCGCCTTCTTCGAACCCTCTTCCGTGGCGTATCCCCGGGACTCGGAGCCCTTGGTCGCCGCCTACCACCGGCTCGCGGACCGTCTGCTCACGAGCGGGCACCGGGTCAACCTGGCAACCCATGACGCCACGTTGATCGATGAGCTGCATTCCCGCCACGGCGACACGCTCCGGGAGAGCCACGTCGAGTTCGAGATGCTCCAAGGCCTCGGGACGGAACTGCTCGATGCACTGCATGCCGAGGGTTTCGCCACCCGGGAGTACATCATCTACGGGCCCGAATGGTGGCTCTACGTGCTCAACCGGATCGCCGAGCACCCGGAACGGGTCCTCCTCGCGCTGGCCGATCTGGGGTACCCGGCGTTGGGGTGACCCGCGGCACATTACCGTCATCTAACGCGGTTCCTCGGGTCCGACGAGCGCGGCTGGCACTATCATGGAAGCTTCCCCGGACGACCCGCGTGAGCTCACGCGTGCCCGGATCCGGGGTCAGTAGCTGAACGACAACGGAGGACCATGAGCCGGAACCGGAAGAAGCCGCGTCAGGATAAGAAGCAGGCGGCAGCCCTTAAGCAGAGCGAAGCCCTGTACAAGAACGCCGACCGCGCCGTCGACACCCAGGCCCTGGCCTTCGTGCGCTGGTACGAGGAGACGGACGGGAACACCGGTGCCGAGGCGCTGCAGGTGCTTCAGTCGGTCAAGCAGTTCCTGTGGCTGTACGGCGCCAGCGGCGCCCCGGTGTCCGCCACCGCGTTCGACGCCGACGTCTTCCTGCAGGCCATGGCACAGCTGGAGGCGATGAGCGAAGCGGGGGAGAGCCGTGTCTTCCAGGTCATGACGGACGACCTCCAGGTGTACCTCGGATACCTCGACGCCACCGGTTCCTGGACCGGCACCGCCGAGGACCTCGAGGTGCTGCTCGAGAACTTCGTGCTCACGCAGGACGAGGAGGCACCGGAGGAAGCGGCCGCGCCGGTTGAGACCGGGCAGCGCCGATGCTTCTGACGCCGCCGGCGCTTCCGACGCCGGCGGCGCTTCCGAGGGTGCCATCCGCCACGCCGTCGCCCTCCTGGAGTGGCTCGGCGACGGCAAGGAGCTGACGGCCACCGGGTCTCTGCGCCTGGCCGACATCGCGGGCGCCGCTGCGGCCGTCGGCGTGCACGCGGTCGGTTCGCAGAAGCGGCTCTCCGAGGACGAGGTGGCGGCGCTGGCCGACGCCGACGGCCGGCTCCCGCAGGTCGTCCGGTCCATGGCCGAGCTGGAGCACCTGAACAACCTCTGGCTGAGTCTTCGCGAACTCGGATACCTCGAGGTCACGGGCAAGAAGGCCACCGTGAGCGACGCCGGCCGCGCCCTGCAGAACGGCGGAGCCGCGGAGCGCGAGGCCCTGCTGCGGGAACTCGCCGCCGGCGCTGAGCTCGCCGACGCTGAACTTTCTGCCGCAGGCTGACCCCTGAGGCCGGCCCAGTGAGCGCGGGTTTCGCCGTGGTCGATGTCGAGACCACCGGTCTGGTCGCAGGACGGGACCGGGTGGCGGAGATCGGCATCGTCCACGTCGACTCCGACGGCACCGTCCGTGACCGTTGGGAGACCCTCGTCAACCCTCAGCGGGACCTTGGTCCGCAGCGCATCCATGGCATCCGCGCGGAACAGGTGCGCGACGCCCCGCTCTTCCCCGACGTCCTGCCGGAGGTCGCGCGCCGGCTGGAAGGGCGGGCTTTCGTCGCCCACAACGCACGCTTCGACCACCGTTTCCTCGCGGCGGAGTTCCTCCGGGCGGGGGAACAGTTCCCGGTCGGCGCGGACGATGTCGTGTGCACCATGAGACTGGCCCGGACCTTCCTGCCGGGTGTGGGCCGGTCGCTCCAGGACTGCTGCAACGCCTTCGGTCTCCCACTGGAGGATGCGCACACGGCAGGCGCCGACGCCGAGGCGACTGCGCACGTCCTGAGCGCCTATCTCAGCATGGCGCCGGAGCATCCGGTCTGGGCAGCGGCGCTCGAACGGTCAGCGGCGCTCGAACGGTCAGCGGCGCTCGCCTGGTCCGTGCCGTCCCGGGCAGGCCATCCCGGTCTGACCCGCGGACGCAGTGACCACCTGGCCCGCCTCCGCCGCCGGCTCGCGGCCGCCTGGACCGACGGCATGCTCTCCCCGGAGAGCGTGGCCGGGCTGTATGCGGAGGCCGACCGCCTCGGTGTCGCCGAGGAACAGGTGGACTCTCTCCTGAGAGAACCCGCGCCCGCGCCGTCCGGCGGCTGGTCTCCGCCGGGTGCTCCGGTGGCGCTGGAACCGGGCCGGAGGCTCGTCCTGACCGGTCAGATGCGCCGGCCGCGCCACGAGATCACCGAACGATTGCAGGCGGCCGGGTATCCGGTGCACCCGGCCGTCACCCGAGCGGTCGCCCTGGTGATCGCCGCGGACCCGGACACTCAGTCGACCAAAGCCCGGAGAGCCCGGGCCTACGGCATCCCGGTGGTCGGCGAGGACTTCCTGCGCACGCTGCTCGGAGAGCACTGACCTGCTTCCGGTTCCTGCGATTACCCTGTGAATGCTCGAATCAGAGCAGCCGGCTCCGCGGAAAGACGCCGGCGGGCCGGTAATCTCTGGCAGTATGTCGAGCTTTGCCCGCCGCGCCTCAGCACCCACGCTCGCCGCGGCACTCACCCTGACGCTGCTCTGCGGCGTCCTGCTGCCCGGAGCGGCCGCCGACGACGACGCCCCGCCGAGCGGGTACCCCTCGTGGAGCGACGTCCAGAAAGCGAAGCAGAGTGAAGGGGCGAAGGCCGCCGAGATCACCACGATCAAAGGTCTCCTCGGGCACTTGGAGACCGAAGCGGAAAAGCGGGGCAACGCCGCCGTCGTCGCATCCGGAGAGTATGCCGTGGCAGACGCTGCTCTCAATGTTGCGAAAGCGAAAGTGGACGGGCTGTCGGCGCAGCTTCGCCAGGCGACCGCGGAAGCCGCGCGGTACCGGAAGGAGTACGGCTCCCTGGCCGTGCAGGCCTATAAGAGCGGCAGCCTGGACCTGCCGGGAATCCCGGATCTCCAGTCCATCCAGCCGGACCGTCTGCAAGGACTCAGCGTCCTGGAAGTCGTGACGGGCCGGGCGTCTGCTTTGCTGGCGAAGTCGTCCGCCGCGGAGAACACCGTGCGGTCTCTCACCGACCAGGAGCAGCGCGCTGAGGCTGAGCGGCAGCGTCTGGCAGACGACGCGCGGCAGAAGCTCGGCGCCGCCCAGGCCGCGAAGACCGCCATGGACACGCAGCTCGCCCAGCAGAAGCAGCACGGCCAGGAACTCACGGCGCAGCTCGCCTCGCTGAAGGGGACCACGGCGTCCGTCGAAGCCCGCTACCAGCAGGGCCAGGAGGCCCTTGCCGCCTACGAAGCGGCTCAGGCCGCCAAGCGCGCCGCCGCCGAGCAGCGTGCCCGGGAACAGGCCGCGGCGGCTGCAGCGGCTGCGGAACAGGAACACGAGCGGGAGCTGGCCGCAGCCAACGCGACGCAGGCAGGTTCTGCAAGCGGTCCGGCGCCCAGCACGCCTGACCCGGCGCCTCAGCCGCCCGTCGTCGTGCCGCCGGACACCGGGGGAGCCGTCAACGACCCTGCCGGGGCTCAGTCCTATGCGGCCGGCCGGTTGGGATCCTACGGCTGGGGCCAGGACCAGTTCCAGTGTCTGCAACTGCTGTGGACGCAGGAGTCGAGCTGGCTCACGACGGCGACGAACGCCTCCTCGGGCGCTTACGGCATCGCGCAGGCACTCCCCGCAGGCAAGTATGCCAGCGCCGGCAGCGACTGGCTCACGAACTATCGCACGCAGATCGAATGGGGCCTCGGTTACATCCGGGACCGCTACGGCTCACCGTGCGGCGCCTGGGCGCACGAAGTCTCCAACAACTGGTACTGACCCGGTTTCCCTACCCTGCCTCACCACTTGAGTCCGCGCCCCACGATCGCGCGGATCAGGGCGTCGCTCACTTCGGTGTTCGCCGAGGGATTCCGGATCAGGGTGAAATCCACGTCCCCCACGGGCGGCAGATCGAAGCGCCGGGTGATGACCGTCAGGTCCTCCGGGATGAGGGTCGAGGGCATGACCGCGACGCCGAGCCCGGCCCGGACGGCCGCCAGCACACCGGCGATCTGCCGGGTGGAGCACGTGACCTTCCAGCGCCGCCCCTGCGATTCCAGGGCGTCGATGGCCAGGCGCCGGCTCAGGCTCGGCGCCGGGTAGGCGACGAGCGGCACGGGGGCGTCGTCGGGCAGCACGGTCTGTTCCAGTCCGACCCACGCGAACGTGTCGTGGCGCGCCACTTCACCTTCGGCGGTTCCCGCCACCCATTTGACGAACACGAGGTCCAGTTGCCCGGCTTTGAGACGCCGGTGCAGCTGATCGCTCTGGCCGACGGTGAGTTCCAGGTTGATCTCGGGATAGAGCTGCCGGAACTCGCGCAGGATCCTGGGCAGGCTCGTGTTCGCCAGATCGTCCGCAGCGCCGAAGCGCAGCCGCCCCCGCATGGCCGAACCGGCGAAGTATCGGGCCGCGGCATCCTGTTCCGCCAGGATGGTCCGGGCGAAGCCGGCCATCGCATCGCCGTTGTCGGTGAGGCGCACCTCCCGGGTGTCGCGCACGATCAGGGACCTCTTCGCCGCGGCCTCGAGCTTCTGGACGTGCTGGCTGACGGTGGGCTGGGCCAGGCCGAGCCGCTGCGCGGCCTGGGTGAAGCTCAGGGTCTCGGCCACTGCCAGGAAGGACCGGAGGTGAACAGGATCGAACATGAAACGGCCTTCCTCGTGACGGTCCGTGGGAGCCGGAACCCCGTGTTCCCGGTCATCCACGATCATTGCGATAGGCAATGGCACTTATAGCCATAATTCCCTTTTGCAATGAAACGGCGCAAGCCTACGGTGGACTCACACTCCGAGAACCTGAACCGAGGACTTCCGTGACGCCCCCTCCGGCCGCCGTGCCGCCCGCCGCATCCCAGACCGCCAGCCCCGCGACCCAGCCCCTCGCCGTCGTCTCCGAAAAGCTCCCGTGGCGGCAGACCTTCAATTCGCTCTCCATCCCCAACTTCAGGATCTTCACCGCCGGGCACTTCGTGGCGGTCATCGCGATCTGGATGCAGCGCATCGCGCAGGACTGGCTCGTGCTCCAGCTGTCCGGTTCAGTGACGGCCGTCGGCGTGACCGCGGCGCTGCAGTTCCTCCCGTCGCTCATGCTGGGACCGTGGGGCGGCGCCCTCACGGACCGGTTGCCCAAGCGGCGGATCCTCATCGCGACCCAGAGCGTTGCGGCGCTTCTGGCGGCAAGCCTCGCCGTCCTGGCGCTCAGCGGCCGCATCGAAGTGTGGCACTGCTACCTGATCGCGCTGATCCTCGGCCTGGTGACGGTCCTCGACCAGCCCGCGCGTCAGGTGTTCGTCAACGAGCTCGTGGGACCGGAGCATCTCCGGAACGCGATCAGCGTGAATTCGACCGTTTTCCAGCTCGGCGGGCTGATCGGGCCCTTCCTGGCCGGCGTGCTGCTCACCGCGGTCGGCGCCGGGTGGGCTTTCGCGATCAACGCGGTGGCGTGCTGTTGCACCGTGCTGAGCCTGACCGCCATGAACCGCGACCGACTGCACGTCACCGCTCCGGCGCCTCGCCGGAAGGGCATGGTGCGCCAGGCGGTCCAGTACGCGCTCCGCAAGCCCACCATCCGCTGGCCCTGGCTCATGGCGGCCTTCGTGTCGCTCTTCGCCCTCAGCCTTCCCGTGCAACTGGCAGCCTTCGCGGACCGGGTGTACGACGCCGGCGCCGGCGGCTACGGCCTGCTCAATGCCATGCTCGCGCTGGGTGCGCTTCTGGGCGCCATCACCTCCACGCGCCGGCGTCGGCTCCAGGTCCGGTCCGCGGTTTTTGCCGCAGGAGCGTACGGGGTCATGCTCTGCATCGCCTCCCAGACGCCCGGGCTGGCGGCCTTCTGTGTCCTGATGGTGTGTTCAGGGTTCTGCTCGTTGCTCTTCCTGACCGCCGCCAACCAGCTCGTGCAGACGAGTTCCAACACCGCCATCCGGGGCCGCGTGATGAGTCTGTACCTGGTGGTGCTCATGGGCGGCCAGGCGATCGGCGGGCCGATGATGGGTTCCCTCGCGGAGCACTTCGGACCCCACCTCTCGCTGTTCGTCTCCGGCCTGGTGCCCGCCGTGGCCGCGGCTGTCGTCTCGGTGGTCCTGGCACGGCAAGGGAAGCTCCGGCTCCAGGTGCGGCTGCGAGGCTACCGCCCGTCGTTCCGGATCGCAGGAGGTGCGGCGCGAGCCGCCGACAGTTGAGAGAGCACTCCCGGTTGGCCCGGCCCCGGTTAGGCTGAAGGGGTTCCTCGCATCCCGATAGAAGGCAGGCCCATGCAAGAGTCACCCAATCCGCTCGTGCCCAACGGCTGGGAAGTGGGTGCCGTGGTCATCGGCGCCGTCATCGTGGTGCTGGCCATCGTGGCGTGGGTCCTGCTGCTCCTGCGGAAACCGCTCACTCCGGCATACCGGCTGGTGCTGGCCCTCGCGGTCCTGATGTTCCCGGTGCTGGGCCCGCTCGCGGCGATCCTCATCTCGCTCCGGGCACCCCGTCCGGGTCAGGCTCCAGTGGCGGGGCGGCAGGACTGAACCGGGGCTGATCGACCCCGGGAGTCACTGGCCGGCGGCGTCCTCGGCGATACGCTTCGACACCGCGGCCGGCATGGTGGAGCAGGAGTCGCCCGAGTTCCGGTCCGCCGCGTGGTCGCTGGCCAGATCGGTGATGCCGACGGTCGCCACGGTCGCCTGCCAGCCACCCATGCCCTCGATCTGGCGCGGCACCCAGACATTGGCCGCGCCGTTGATGAGGTCCCAGGCGAGCGGATCGGCGCTCGGGCCGAGGTCGATGCCACCCTGCGGCGCGCGGCGCACCCGCTCCGGCAACGGAAGGACGCCCATGAGCTGGCCCGCCTGGTGTTCAGTCATCGCCCAGGGCGGAGTGTTGTAGTAGTACCAGCTCGCGGCGCAGATCCCGTACAGCTTCGGGGCGAACTGCGCGTAGTTGAGATAGAGCTCCAGGACCCTCTTAGCCGGAACCGTCAGACTCATCTCGGTGGCGAGACCGGCTTCCAGAGTCTTGCGCACGGGGTCCTGGCTGGGCCAGAGATAGATGTTCTTGACCAATTGCTGGGGAATGGTCGAACCGCTGGGGTCCTTCTCGCCCTTCTGCCACGCTTCGGCCCGCTGGGTCAGTTCCTCCCAGGTAAACGCCCCGACGCGGGTGCCGAGCTGCTCGTCCTCGTGGGCGATGGTCGCGGCCAGGGCGAAGCGGCTCATGTGGTCGATCGAGACGTACTGGTACACGATCGGCTCGCCACTCTGGAACATGTACGACGTCCGCGGGGGCGTGAACCAGTTGTAGCTGAGCACCGACAGGAACTGCACCACGACGAGCACCGCGATGCTCACCATGACGCGCTTGAAGACCTTGCGGCGGCGAGGCGGCTTGGTGGATGCGCCCGGAACCGTGGATGCGCCCGGATGCAGGGTGCCGTGGGGAGCGCTGCGCCGGTCTGCGCCGGCCGACCGGGTCGGCGGGGCGACGGCGGGGGAGGGTGCGGCGCCGCGGAACCGCTTCTCCCGGCGAGGGCGTCGGCCGCGCGGCGGTGCTGCCTGTTCCGGCCGGGTCCCCTGGGCCTCCGGCCGGGTTCCCTGGCCCTCCGGCCCGCCGTGGTATCCGGAGGCGCCGGGTTCGTCGGACGGCAGGCCCCGCTGGGCCTCGATCCGCCCCGTGCGCGCGGCCTGCCAGGAGTGATTCGGTGGTTCGGAGCGCATGGCCGCAGTGTAGAGGAGCTTCCTTGAAGGGCTCTGACAGCCTGGTCAGGACCGAGCCGTCAGAGCCCCCACCCGACAGCCTGCGCTGTCAGACCCCGAGGCGTTCCTTGACCTCGGCGGCACTCGGGTTCGTGGCGGCGGACCCGTCCGGGAACAGCACGGTCGGGACGGTGCGGTTGCCGTTGTTGAGCTGTTCCACCAGTTCGGCCGTGCCCGGGACCTCTTCGATGTTGATCTCCTGGTAGCCGATGCCCTGGGCGTCGAGCTGCTTCTTCAGGCGCTTGCAGTAACCGCACCATTCGGTGGAGAACATGGTGATGCTGCCGGATTCGGGGGTGAAGTCCACGGGTTCCTCTCGGGTCTGTCTCTGAACATCTGCAGACCACAACAGTACGGCGTGCTGCTTTCTTCCCTGTTTTCTTCCCGTGGCGCGGACGGCTGGTGCAGGAGAGGCGGCTGGTGCAGGGGAGAATCCCGGGGGTGACATCGGACCCCGATGCGGGTAGACAAGTGACATGACCTCCTTCGTCACCTCAGCAGACGGCACCCGGATCGCGTACGAAGCCCAGGGGAGCGGACACCCGCTCCTCATCGTGGGCGGCGCCCTGAACGATAAGAACTCCGCCGCCGGCTACGTCCCGCTCCTGGAGGACGCCTTCACCGTGGTCCGCTACGACCGCCGTGGCCGCGGCGAGTCGGGGGACACCCGGCCGTGGTCCGCGGAACGCGAGATCGAGGACCTGAAAGCCGTCGCCGAGGAGTTCGACGGGCCGGTCTCAGTGTACGGGCACTCGTCAGGCGCCATCCTGAGTCTCCTCGCCGTCGCCGCCGGACTCCCGGCGCGACGCGTCGTCACCTATGAACCTCCTTTCCTGACGGAACAGACCACGGACTGGCGCGCCTTCGCCGAGCAGCAGCGCGAGGCGGCGGCCGAGGGCCGCCCCGGTGACGCGGTGGAGAACTTCATCCGCCACGTCGGCGCGCCGTGGGACCCGTCGATGCGGCAGATGCCGTTCTGGGCGGGTCTCGAAGCCCTGGGTCACACGGTCACCTACGACCTGCAGATCGTGGGTGACAGTTCGGTCCCTGTCGAGGAGCTCGCCCGCATCGAGGCTCCGGTGCTCTCGCTGTACGGCGGCGACAGCCCGCAGTGGGCCGAGACCTCCGCGGAGGCCGTGGCTGCGGCGGTTCCTGACGGCAAGGCGCTGGCCATCCCGGGGCAGACCCACAATTCGGACCCGGCCGCGCTCGTGCCGCAGATGAGGGCGTTCCTGCTCGGCTGACCCCCCGGGAACCACCCCATTTGCTGACGCATCGTCACCATCTCCCGTCAGGCCGATGCGTCACACTGGAAGGGATGGACTTCCTCCTCAATCTCCCGTTCCACGTGGCGTTCCCGGTGCTGTTCGTGATCGTCATGTGCCGCGCCAACGCCACGTATTGGATCGGGCGGGGCGCGGTCAACGGGCTGGAGAAGACCAGGCTCGCGCATCGGCTGAGCGGAGCCGAGGCGGGCACCGCGAAACGCTGGATCGCGAAGTGGGGGCCAGGCGCCGTCGTCGTCTCCTTCCTCACCATCGGCATCCAGACCGCGGTGAACTTCACCGCGGGCGCGGGGCGCATGCCCCTCAAGCGCTACCTTCCCGCCGTCACCGTGGGTTCCCTCATCTGGGCCCTTCTCTACGCGACCGCGATCCTCGCGCTGATCGACACCTGGTTTGGTCTCATGGCGGGCTCGCCGTGGGCCTGGGTCGCAGCGGCGCTCGTGGTCCTGGCCGTTGTAGCGTTGGTACTTGTACGACGACGGCGACGCAGCCTGCGCGCGGCCGTCTCCCCGGTGGATGCCGACGTCAAGCCCTGACCGCCTCGGCGAGCCCACCTCCACGCGCTGGGCTCCAGCGAGGAAGGACGCGGTGTGAACCTGCCCGAACTGGCCGGAGGGGACTCCTACTACGTCCCACTCGGCGACGGTCGATACCAGTCCACGATTCACGCGCAGGGCGCCTGGAATCCCCACGAGCAGCACATGGCCCCGGCCAGTGGGCTCATGGTCCACGAACTGGCGAAGCATGATCCGCGGCCCGAACTGCGCATGGCGCGGCTCTCCTTCGAGATCCTCGGCCTCATCCCCGGTGGCGAGTTCTCCATCCGCTGTCAGACGATCCGGCCCGGCAAGACCATCGAACTGGTTCAGGCCGAACTGCTGGCGCCCGATGCCAAGGGTGTGGAGCGCGTGGCGATCCGCGCCTCCGCCTGGCGCCTCATCATGACCGACACCTCGGCCATTGCAGCGGTCGAGGACGAACCGATGCCGTCGCTCGAGGAATGCGATCCCTTCGACGTGGCCTCGCTCTGGCCGGGCGGTTACATCGCCTCGATCGACGTCCGTGTGGCCCGGCACCACCGGCGGGGCAACGGCTGCGTCTGGGTCTCCACCCGGCACCCGCTCGTCGCAGGCGAGGACGTGCCCGAATGGGTGCGGCTCATGGGGCTCGTGGACACCACCAACGGCATCGCCGCGCGGGAGAAGCCGGGTCCCGGTGGGTACGCCTGGCCGAACACGGATCTGCAGATCCACCTCTACCGTCAGCCCTCCGGCACGTGGCTCGGCCTGGACAACTCGGTCTCCTTCGGCGCGGACGGGATCGGCCTGACCTCCACGGTCCTGCATGACGTCCACGGCCCGTTCGGCCGGGCCGAGCAGATCCTCACCATCCGGGCCGTGGGATGACCGGTCGGCACGCGGCCGCCGTCCCGCCACTGACTGTCGCGCCCCTGACCGTGGTGCATCAGGAGCGCACCCTCGGGCCGGCGGAGGACCTGGACCTGGCGCTCCGCCTGCTCCGCCGCGCCCAGGACGGACTGATCGGCCCCACCTTGCGCCTGTACCGGCCTGAGCCGACGGTGGCCTTCGGGCAGCGGGACGCCAAACTGCCGGGGTTCGACGCCGCGGCGCAGGCCTGCCGTGACCGGGGCTTTGAGCCCCTGATCCGGAAAGCGGGCGGCCGTGCCGCGGCCTACCACCGGGGGTGCCTCGTGGTCGACCACATCGAGCCGCGCGCGGATGCGATCGCGGGGGCGAAGGCACGGTTCTCGCACTACGGCGAGCTCCTGGCCGATGCCCTGCGGTCGCTGGGCGTGCTGGCCGCCGTCGGGGAGATCCCGGGGGAGTACTGCCCCGGGGAGTTCAGTGTCTACGGTGACGACCCCGTCTTCCCCTCGCACCAGGTCAAGCTCATCGGCACGGCGCAGCGCGTGGTCTCGGGCGCCTGGCTCTTCAGCTCGGTGATCGTGGTGGAGGACTCCGGTCCCTTGCGGGAGGTCCTGACGGACTCGTATGCGGCGCTTGGTCTCGAGTGGAGTCCCGCGACGGCGGGAAGCGTGCAGGACCTGTCGCCGGACCTGCGGGTGGAGGACGTCATGGGTGCGGTCGTTGCCCGCTACTCCCAGGAGACTCCGCTGGCCCGTGCCAGCATGGAGAGCCTGCTGGGCGACTGAAGCGGCCCGCTGCCGAGTGGTCCGTCATGTCAAAGGCTCCTTTCAGAATCCCTCGATATCGGCCAGGGTCCACGATAGGCTCGGGTCATGACGCAGTTGACCGGGGAATACACTGTCCAGAGCTTTGACGCCGCCACCCTTCCTGAAGACCAGATCTCCCGCTTCGCCGAGTGGTGCAAAGCCGTCAAGCTCGGGTTCCACGACTCGACGCCGGGCGACGATCTGATCGCCAAGATCCTGCGCAACGCCCGCCACGACAACCGGGTCCTCACCGGCGTGTACCAGGAGTCCACTCCGGAGTACGGTCTCGCCGCAGAATCGCCCGTGGCGACTTTCGGCACTTTCACCAAGAACCTCAATGTGGGACGCGGCCAGGAGATCCCCGCGCATCTCATCACGGCCGTCACGGTCAGGCCCACGCACCGCCGGAAGGGCCTGCTGACCCGGCTCATGACCGAGGACCTGCGCCGCGCCCAGGAGAACGGCCTGGCCATCGCGGCGCTGACTGCCTCCGAAGGCGGGATCTACGGCCGCTTCGGCTTCGGCGTCGCCACGTATGAACGCTCCCTTACGGTGGACGTCACCTCTCGCTTCCGGCTCCGTCAGGCGCCGACCGGCCGGGTGGAACTGACCGATCCGCGCAATCTGCTCGAGCTCGCCGAAGGCATCTTCGACCGCTTCCACGCGGCGACCCCCGGTTCCATCGGCCGTGCACGCTTCTACCCGATGCTCGCCTCCGGCTTCATGGACGAGAAGGGCGAGGAGAGCAAGGACCTGCGGGCTGCCTTGCATTACGACGCCGACGGCACGCCGGACGGCTACGTCTCCTATCGCTTCAAGGGCTGGAACACCGAGCCTTACACGATGTCGGTCGTCGACTTCGTGGCTGCCACTCCGGAGGCCCATCTGGGCCTGTGGGCTTTCCTGGCGAGCCTGGATCTCGTGGAGCGCATCGAGGTGGAGTCCGCCCCGGCGCAGGACGCGCTCGAATGGGCTCTCGAGGATCCCCGCTGCGTGGAGGCCAAGGAGCCGCGGGACATGCTCTGGCTCCGCCTACTGGACGTCAAGGCCGCGCTGGAGGCGAAGCGCTACCCGTTGGACGGAAGCCTGGTCCTGCGGGTGGAGGATCCGCTGGATCTCGTGAGCGGAACTTACCGCATGGTGGTGGTCGGCGGGACCGCCACCGTCACGGAGGTCGGGGACGACGACGTGGACGACGCCACGGTGGAGCTCACCCTGGGCGTCGCGGAGCTGAGCTCGGTGTACCTCGGCGGGGTGCCTGCGGCCACGCTCGCGGAGGCCGGCCGGATCCAGGAACACGTGCCGGGAGCGGTGGAGCGTCTGGGGCTGTTCCTGACCCCCGAACGCCCGGTGCACTGCCATACGCACTTCTGAGAAGGCGGCCCGTCTGGGAAGTGCCGCTTAACAGCGACTCGTCAGGATTCGCGGACTACACTGAGGCGGTGTATTCCCCGCGTCATCTCCGGGAAGGGCTCGGGGGCGGGCCTGCGGATCCCGGTCGTCGTGCCCTGTTCCTGGGCATCGCCGCCTCCCTCGGTCTCGGCCTCGTGGCCTGCGACGAGGGGGACGCCCCCGAAACCCCGCCCCGTGGCGCGGCGGGCGGCGCCGCCGGTGCCGTGCCCGCGGCGACGCCGAGGCCCGGCGTCGCGCGTCCACGGCCCATGCCGAGCGTCGTGCCCGTGGTGACCCGCCGGGAGATCCTTGCTGAATTCGGCCGCCGGTCACCCGCGCAATGGGGCCTGGACGTCACCGGCGTGGCGCTGGGCGGCCCGAGCCGCTCGGTCGCGCTGACGTTCGACGCGTGCGGCGGTCCGGGCGGCTCCGGATTCGACCGCAAACTCATCCGCTCGCTGCGCCGTCACCAGGTCCCGGCCACCCTGTTCATCAATCTGCGCTGGGCCCGCAGGAATCCCGGTCTGCTGCGGGAACTCGCGACGGATCCGCTCTTCGAGATCGCCAATCACGGGGTGCGTCACAGTCCTCTCTCGGTCAGCGGCCGCAGCGCCTACGGGATTCCGGGGACCGCGGATCTGGGGGAGGCGTATGACGAGGTCATGGGCAATCAGGAGGGCCTGTCCGCGCTGACGGGTCGCGCACCGCTCGCGTTCCGGCCGGGCACCGCCCACTATGACGAGGTCGCGGCCGCCATGGTGCGGCGCTGCGGTCTGCTGCCCGCCAACTTCTCCGTGAACGCCGACGGCGGAGCCACCTTCACACCGGAGATGGTCGCCGGCCAGCTGGACTCGGTGAAGGGCGGGGACGTCGTGATCTCCCACTTCAACCAGCCCAGGTCAGGCACCGGTGAGGGGTACGTGGCGGGCCTGCCCGGCATGCTCGGACGGGGACTTCATTTCGCGCATCTGAGCACGGTGTTCGGGCTCGGAAAAGCTGCTTTGACCGGCGTTGCCGCGGGACGGTAAACTAGTAGGGCGTGCGTTACGCGTACGCGCGAATCAATCCAACACATCAGGATGGTCCTTGTGTCCGCGCCCTGAGCGTGGCGGATCTGCCTGACCGACTAACTATCCACATCGGAGCCCCTACTACATGACCATCACCTCTACCGAGAAGTCCGGTACCCCCGTCGTCGCAGTGAACGACATCGGGTCCGAAGAGGATTTCCTCGCCGCCGTCGACGCCACCATCAAGTACTTCAACGATGGCGATCTCGTCGAAGGCATTGTCGTCAAGGTCGACCGCGATGAGGTCCTTCTTGACATCGGATACAAGACCGAAGGTGTCATCCCCTCCCGCGAACTCTCCATCAAGCACGACGTCGACCCCGGTGACGTCGTCGCTGTTGGCGATGAGGTCGAAGCCCTCGTTCTCACCAAGGAGGACAAGGAAGGCCGCCTCATCCTCTCCAAGAAGCGCGCGCAGTACGAGCGTGCCTGGGGCGACATCGAGAAGATCAAGGAAGAGGACGGTGTCGTCACCGGTACCGTCATCGAGGTGGTCAAGGGTGGTCTCATCCTGGACATCGGCCTCCGTGGCTTCCTCCCGGCATCCCTCGTGGAGATGCGTCGCGTCCGCGACCTGGCTCCGTACATCGGTCAGCAGATCGAAGCCAAGATCATCGAGCTCGACAAGAACCGCAACAACGTGGTCCTGTCCCGCCGTGCCTGGCTCGAGCAGACCCAGTCCGAGGTCCGCTCCACCTTCCTCAACAAGCTCGAGAAGGGCCAGGTCCGTACGGGCGTCGTGTCCTCCATCGTCAACTTCGGTGCCTTCGTGGACCTGGGTGGCGTCGACGGCCTCGTGCACGTCTCCGAGCTGTCCTGGAAGCACATCGACCACCCGTCCGAGGTTGTCGAGGTCGGCCAGGAGGTCACCGTCGAGGTTCTGCTCGTCGAGCTGGACCGCGAGCGTGTCTCCCTGTCGCTGAAGGCCACCCAGGAAGATCCGTGGCAGACCTTCGCCCGCACTCACGCGCTGGGCCAGGTCGTTCCGGGTAAGGTCACCAAGCTGGTTCCGTTCGGTGCGTTCGTTCGCGTCGAAGACGGCATCGAGGGCCTGGTGCACATCTCCGAGCTGGCCGTCCGCCACGTGGACCTCGCCGAGCAGGTCGTGTCCGTGGGCGACGAGCTGTTCGTCAAGGTCATCGACATCGATCTCGAGCGTCGCCGCATCTCCCTCTCCCTCAAGCAGGCGAACGAGGGCGTGGATCCGGAAGGCACCGAGTTCGACCCGGCGCTGTACGGCATGGCTGCCGAGTACGACGAAGAGGGCAACTACAAGTACCCGGAGGGCTTCGACCCGGAGTCCAACGAGTGGCTCGAGGGCTACGAGACCCAGCGCGCCGCTTGGGAGCAGCAGTACGCTGACGCCCAGTCGCGTTGGGAGTCCCACAAGAAGCAGGTTGCTCAGCACCTGGCCGACGACGCTGCAGCCGCCACCACCGGCTCTGCAGACGCCGCACCGACCAGCTACTCCTCCGAGGCCCCGGCTGCCGAGTCCGGCACCCTGGCTTCCGACGAGGCCCTCGCCGCTCTGCGCGAGAAGCTGACCGGCAACTGATTGCCTCGTGAGACGTTCACTCCGGTGAACTGATCACGTGAGGAAGGCCGCCACGGGAAACCGTGGCGGCCTTCCTTGTCTTAAACCACTCACCTTGCCTCAAAACACTCATCGACTGCTCCATAGGATGCCGAAATCCACCGAAATCGGGGAATTCACGCATCGTATGGAGCAGTCGATGGAGAATAGGGGACATGATCCCTGACAGCTGGTTCCCGGCGACGCGGCCCGACGACGGCGAGACCGTCGGTTATCTGGACATGGTGGGGGAGGATTTCCAGCCCTACGACCTCCTCGGACGCCCGCACGGCGAACCCGCCGAGTACACCGAGGCCGAGGAGCGCCTCGCCGAGCTGGGCCTGTCCTACCTGGCCCGCCGGTGGAGCTTCGCGGTGCAGGATCACCCGGAACCCATCGCCGTCGTGATCTTCGAACTGAACCGCGACGCCGTCGTGGTCCTCAGTGACGACGCGGATTACCACCGCGACTTCGGCACGCCCTTCAGCCTGCCGCTGCCCCTCGACGTGTCCGTGCTCTGGGAGAACCCGGACGGCACGGGGCCGCGCTTCACCCAGAGCGTGCCGAACAGCTGAGCCCACGGCGCTCAGTGCGCGGCGCTCATCGCGGGAAGTTCAGCGCACAGTGCTCAGCGCACGACGGCGGCCACCGCGCTGAGCTCGATGAGGGCTCCCGGCACACCCAGCCCCGCGACGAGAGCCGCGGTGACCAGGGGAGGGGCGCCCTCCCGCGCGAGCAGCGGTGCGATCGCGCCATACGCGGCGCGCAGGTCGGCGTCGGCCTGGATCAGCACGGTCCACTGGACCACGTCGCTCAGCCCGGCGCCGGCCGCCGCGAGGGCGACCCGGGCGTTCTCCACGGCACGGAGTGACTGCTCCGCGGCATCGTCGGAGACGACACGGCCGCTCTCGTCCACCCCGTTCTGACCACCGACGTAGATGGTGGTCGCTCCGGGCGGGACGATGGCGACATGACTGAAGGCAGGGCTCTTCACGAGGCCCTCGGGCTGCAGGGTGGTGATGTCCATGGCCACATCCTGTCACCTGGGGCGGACAAAAGGGAGGCCCGGGTCCCTCGCCTCATGGGGCGGGGCCCCGGGCCTCGTGCCGTCAGCGACTGCCGGAGACCGTCACTGCACCGCCTTCAGGGCGTTCACGATGCCGTAGCCGTAGAAGCTGTTCAGCGCCGTGGTGCCCACGCAGGCCGGACCGATGTTGGCCTGCGGCGCCGAGCACGGCGTCGGGGTGGCATCGGCGCGGAGCTTCGCGACCATCTGGGCCGGGGTCAGTTCAGGATGCGCGGACTTCATGAGCGCCAGCACACCGGCGACGTGCGGAGACGCCATCGAAGTACCGCTCTTCAGGCCGTACTTGCCCTTCGGGATCGTGGACAGGATGCTCGAACCCGGTGCGGCGACGTCGATCTCGCCGAGTCCGCGGTTGGAGAAGTACGAGAGCTGTCCGGTCTTCATGATCGAGGACACCGTCACGACCCCGGGCAGCTGGGACGGGATGTCCTTGCAGCCCTGGTTGATGGTCCGCTTGGTCGGCGCCGGAGCGTCATTGGGGCTGCCATCGTCCTCAGTGTTGAGGGTGAAGTCGACGCTCGAGTTGCCGGCGGCCGCCGAGCTCACCACGCCGCGCTTGACAGACCAGTTCACGGCGCGGGCCACGGACTCGCGGACGGCGGCCTGATCGGGCTGGTCGTCACACCAGAACTCGAACGGGTCGATGTAGTAGCTGTTGTTGGTGACGTCCATGCCGCGCTGTGCGGCCCACATGAACCCGCAGATGGCGTATTCCGGGTAGATGAACCCGGCGTCGCTGACGACCTTGACGGCGGCAAGACGGACGTTCGGCGCGACACCGACGATGCCCTCACCGTTGCGGGCGGCCGCGATCGTGCCGGCCACATGCGTGCCGTGGTCGGAGGTGGTCGGGTACCAGCCGCCGGGCGTCTGGTCGGGGCGTCCACCGGCGGTGCAGTTGACCGAGTCCGGGACGGAGATGTTGGCGGCGAGGTCCGGATGCGTGGGATCGATGCCGGAGTCCAGGACACCCACCAGCACGTTGCGGCTGCCGTCGGTGACCTTGTTCGCCTGATCGGCCTTGATCTGGGTCATGTCCCACTGCTGGGATTCCATGGCATCCGCCGGGCCCGCGGGGACCAGGGTGGTGGGCTCGTCACCGTTGACGGGCTTGTTCTTCCCCTTGTTCCAACCGGACGATCCCGGGCCCCACGGGACCTGGGGGCCGGTGACCTTGTCGGTCACCTCGGCCGTCCGGGTCGCTCCGACGGACTGGACGGCGTTCTTGCCGGCGGCCTTGACGCGGTCGCGGAAGGCGGAACGGTCGGACTGGGCGATGACGACGCCGATCTCCGGCCAGCTCTGGACGACGACGCCGCCCGCGGCGGTGACGGCCTGCTCGACCTTGCGGGTCTGGCCGGGGTTTGCCTGCCCGGCGTTGACCACGTAGCTCATGACGGTGCCGTCCGGTGGGTTCACCGGAACGGGCGTGGACGTGTCGGTGCCGGTGGCCTGGGCGGAGACCCCGGAGCCGAGCAGGACCAGGCCGAGCGACGCGACGGCGCAGGCGACCGGGCGCAACGGCCAGCGGAAAATGTGCAACCTCATGGGTGAGGGTCCTCTCGATGAGTGGAGGCCGGACGTGCCGGCTGCAGGCGAGTGCCTTCCCTCGTTTCTAGTCGGCGTTCCCAGGGTTTTCAATGGTTATTGAAAGATCCACTTCAGAAAAGTCCGGTAGAAGCCCGATTCATCTCGTCAGATCGACCCATTCCGTGCCGCCGGGACGGGCATCATAAGCACCCGCACTGAGCGAGAGGACGGTCCGCTGCACGCGGTCCAGGGTGGCCGCGTCGTCGTCGAAGGCCACCCTGAGGGTGGCATGACCCGCACCGTACCCCGTGCCGACGACGTGGAGCCCTGCGGACCTGATCTCGTTTTCGAGCTTTCCCGCATCGGCGAAACCCACCGGAACATCCGCCAGCCGCAGGCGCTGGCGGGTCACCCACGGCGCGCGGTCGGCGGCCTGGGACACGGAGTCGGAATAGGCGCGCACCAGCCCGCCGGCGCCCAGCAGGATTCCGCCGAAGTAGCGCACGACGACGGCGCAGACGTCGCTCAGGTCGGCCACTCCGTTCGCGGTCTCGCGGCGGTTGAGGGCTTCCAGCATCGGAATGCCCGCTGTGCCGGACGGCTCGCCGTCATCGCTCGAGCGCTGCGTCATCCGGTCGGGGCCGAGGATGAAGGCGCTGCAATGGTGCCGGGCGTCGTGGAATTCGCGGCGGAGTTCGGCGATCAGCACACGGGCCCCGTCTTCGTCCTCCACCCGGCGGAGCACCGTGATGAAGCGTGACCGCTTGATCTCGAGTTCATGGCGGAAATCCGGACCAGCGGCGAGCGTCGTGTACCGCGTCGCGCGGCTGTCTTCGGCTTCAGGCACCAGTCCATCGTAGTCGGGCGCCGTGCGGCGGGGCCGGGCAGCGCCGGTCTGTGCCGGTTGCTCCGGGCTGCGCCGGGTTGCGTCGGTCTGTGCCCCGGTTGCGCCGGTCCTCGCTGGTGATCCCGGATGCAGCCGCTAGGGTGGTGCTGTGCTGAGAATCGGGTTGACCGGCGGGATCGCCTCAGGGAAATCGGTCGTGACGGCGCGGCTCGCCGAGCTGGGAGCCGTGGTGGTCGACGCCGACGCGCTGGCCCGCGAGGTCGTGGAGCCGGGCACTCCGGGACTGGCTGCGATCCGCGAGGCCTTCGGCGACGGTGTGATCCGTCCGGACGGCTCCCTCGACCGGCCGGCCCTCGGCGCGATCGTCTTCGCCGATGAGGGCAGACGCCGGACGCTGAACGGCATCGTCCACCCCCTCGTCCGGAGTGCCGCGGCGGCGATCGTGGCGGCGGCGCCGGCCGACGCCGTCGTCGTGCAGGACATCCCTCTCCTGGTGGAGACCGGGCAGCAGGGGGATTTCGACCTGGTCGTGGTGGTTGACGCCCCCGATGATGTCCGGGTGGCCCGCATGGTGGGGCTCCGGGGCATGTCCGAGGAGGACGCCCGGGCCCGCATCGCCGCGCAGGCAACGCGGGAGGTGCGCAACGCCGCCGCCGGCGTCATCCTGGAGAATACGGGAAGTCTGGCGGAGCTGCTCGAACAGGTCGATGCGCTCTGGGAGAACGTGGCCCGCAAAGTGTCATAGGCGAGTAGTACATTTGTTCTATGAGCCTCGCCCAGGAGATCAACCGTGTCGTGGCGCCTTTCGAGGTCGTCAGTGAATACCAGCCCGCCGGGGATCAGCCCACCGCCATCGCGGAGCTGACGGAACGCATCACCAATGGTGAGAAGGACATCGTGCTGCTCGGCGCCACCGGCACCGGCAAGAGCGCGACCACCGCCTGGCTGATCGAACAGGTCCAGCGGCCCACGCTCGTCCTGGTGCAGAACAAGACGCTGGCCGCGCAGCTCGCCAATGAGTTCCGTGAGCTGCTGCCCAACAACGCCGTCGAGTACTTCGTTTCGTACTACGACTATTACCAGCCGGAAGCCTACGTCCCGCAGACGGACACCTTCATCGAGAAAGACTCGTCCATCAACGAGGAGGTGGAACGGCTCCGCCACTCCGCCACGAATGCGCTGCTGACGCGCCGCGACGTGGTCGTGGTGGCGACGGTCTCCTGCATCTACGGTCTGGGCACGCCGGAGGAGTATATCGCCGGCATGGTCACCCTGCGCAAGGGCATGCAGATCAACCGGGATGACCTGCTCCGACGGTTCGTCGCCATGCAGTACGCCCGCAACGACATCGACTTCCACCGCGGCACCTTCCGGGTGCGGGGCGACACCGTCGAGATCATCCCCATGTACGAGGAGCTCGCCCTCCGGATCGAGTTCTTCGGGGACGAGGTGGAGAACATCTACACCCTGCATCCCGTGACCGGCGAGATTGTCCGCGAAGAGGACGAGATGTACGTCTTCCCGGCGTCGCACTATGTAGCCGGTCCGGAGCGGATGTCCCGTGCCATCAAGACCATCGAGGACGAGCTCGCCTCGCGGCTGTCCACCTTCGAAGCGCAGAACAAGCTGGTGGAGGCGCAGCGTCTGCGCATGCGCACCACGTACGACCTCGAGATGATGCAGCAGATGGGCTTCTGCAACGGCATCGAGAACTACTCCCGTCACATCGACGGCCGTGAGGCGGGGTCAGCTCCACACTGCCTGCTGGACTACTTCCCGGATGACTTCCTGCTCGTGATCGACGAATCGCATGTCACGGTGCCGCAGATCGGCGCCATGTACGAGGGCGATGCGAGCCGGAAGCGGACCCTGGTGGAGCATGGTTTCCGTCTGCCGTCCGCCATGGACAACCGGCCGCTGAAATGGGACGAGTTCCTGGAGCGCGTCGGGCAGACCGTCTACCTCTCCGCCACCCCCGGCAAGTACGAACTGGGCAAGTCCGACGGCGTGGTGCAGCAGATCATCCGGCCGACCGGTCTGGTGGACCCCGAGATCGTGGTGAAGCCCACCAAGGGCCAGATCGACGATCTCCTGGGGGAGATCCGCACCCGCGTGGACAAGGACGAACGTGTCCTGGTGACCACGCTGACGAAACGCATGGCCGAGGATCTCACCGAATACCTGCTCAGCCACGGTGTAAAGGTCCAGTACCTCCACTCGGATGTGGACACGCTGCGCCGTGTGGAGCTGCTGCGGGAGCTGCGTCTGGGCGTCTTCGACGTGCTCGTCGGCATCAACCTGCTCCGTGAAGGCCTTGACCTTCCCGAAGTCTCCCTGGTCGCGATCCTGGACGCGGACAAGGAAGGCTTCCTGCGCTCGTCCACGTCGCTCATCCAGACCATCGGCCGTGCGGCCCGTAACGTCTCGGGCCAGGTCCACATGTACGCGGACCGGATCACGGACTCGATGGCCCTGGCCATCGAGGAGACCAACCGCCGTCGTGAGATCCAGGTGGCTTACAACAAGGAGCACGGGGTCGACCCGCAGCCGCTGCGGAAGAAGATCGCGGACATCACGGACCAGCTGGCCCGCGAGGACGCGGACACTCAGGAGCTCCTCTCCGGGGCCAAGCGCAATGGCAAGGGCTCCACGGCGGCCGTGGAGAAGGCCAGTGCCACGGTGCGCAGGGACGGCCTGGCGGCCGCGCCCGCCACCGAGCTGGTGGGCCTGATCGAGCAGATGACCGAACAGATGCACGCCGCTGCGGCCGAGCTGCAGTTCGAGCTCGCCGCCCGGCTCCGTGACGAGGTGGGCGATCTGAAGAAGGAACTGCGCCAGATGCAGGCGGCAGGTCACGCGTAGGCGGCGTGCTAAGAGTCGGTCCCGCCGGGGCGGGCCGGGGCGCGGCGACCAGACAGTCCCGCCGGGACCGCCTCGTGGGATAGAATGATTCCCGAGTAGGGGAGTATCCCGTGTGCTCAGTCCGTCAACACGTGAGGCAATGGCGCTTCGCCGGGCTGGGCAGGACCTGTTCGTCAGGCCCGGAGAGACTTATGGCAATGGTTCATACCCTCTGAAAGGTCTCCCGTGCCTGATCTTCCCCTCTGGTTTGAGGTCGGATCCTTCGTGGTCCTCGGCATCGTCCTCCTCATCGATCTCCTGATGGTCCTCAAGCGGCCCCACGAACCCTCCATGAAGGAGGCTGGTCTCTGGGTCGGCTTCTACGTGACGCTCGCACTCGTGTTCGCCGGACTGATGTTCGCGTTCACCGGCCCCGAGTACGGCAGTCAGTTCGTGGCCGGCTGGGTCACCGAATACAGCCTGAGCATCGACAACCTGTTCGTCTTCATCATCATCATGGCGCGCTTCTCGGTGCCCCGGAAGTACCAGCAGGAAGCCCTCATGGTGGGCATCATCATCGCGCTGGTCCTGCGCGGCATCTTCATCCTGCTGGGCGCCGTGATCATCGAGCAGTTCTCCTGGGTGTTCTACATCTTCGGCGCCTTCCTCCTCTGGACCGCGTACAACCAGGCCAAGGACGACAGCGAGGATGACGAGGACGGCGGCGACAACCGCCTGGTCCGCTGGTTCTCCAAGATCCTCCCGATGCACAACGAGTTCAACGGCGGCAAAGCCACCGTCAAGATCAACGGCAAGCGCCTCTTCACCCCGATGCTCCTGGTCTTCCTGACCCTCGGCATGACGGACCTGATCTTCGCCCTGGACTCCATCCCCGCGATCTTCGGCCTCACGAAGAGCCCGTTCATCGTGTTCACGGCCAACATCTTCGCCCTCATGGGTCTGCGCCAGCTGTACTTCCTGCTGGGCGGTCTCATGGAACGGCTCATCTACCTCAAGCACGCGCTGTCGATCATCCTGGCCTTCATCGGCTTCAAGCTGATCTTCCACGCCATGCATGAGAACGAACTGCCGTTCATCAACGGCGGCCAGCACATCGAGTGGGCCCCGGACATCCCCACGTCGTTCTCGTTGATCTTCATCCTCGGCACCATCGTCCTGGCCGTGGTCGCAAGCCTGGCGGTCTCGAAGAAGCGCGAGGGCCGTGAGGCGACGGAGCACCAGATCAGCCGCACGGCTGAGCGTGTGGCGCACCAGCAGGAGGTCGTGGCACGACGCGAAGCCGAGGCGCAGGCTGTGGCACAGGCCGAGGCCGGGGAGCCGGCGGAACCCGGCAAGGCGCCCGAACAGCGCTGACGGCTGCCGGGGGATCGCCTCCTGACTGAACGACGACGCCGGGCGGCAGCGAAAGCTGCCGCCCGGCGTCGTCGTGTCCGGGGGAAACCCGCGTCAGGCGTCCGCGACGTCCCCGCCTCGCGCCATGGTGAGGAGGCGGCGGAAGATGGCCTCGCCGTCGTCGGCGATCCCGTCATGGTGGAAGTCCGGGGTGACCCAGGTCTTCAGCCCGCGGACGGACGCTGCCGTCTCGAGGGAGAGCTCCCGGTCCACGAAGACGTCGTCCGCGTAAACGGCGGCCGCCACGGGGACCGTGTTGGTCGCGAGGACGTCCAGGTCGAAGACGCGGGGCCAGCCCTGCTTGGCGGCCAGGAGCTCCGCGACCTCGGTGAGGGGCTGCAGGGTCGGGTCCTGTTCGAACAGCCAGGGCTGGATCATCTCGCCCGTGAGCAGGACGTCCTCGGCTTCGGGGGAGAACTGCGGGAACTCCCGCAGCACCCGCCAGGAGGACCAGTCCGTCGCCGCCTCCTGGGCGTAGATCGACTCGTGGATCACCGCATACAGCGGGTTCGGGGCGAAGTCCAGGTAGGCCGGCAGCTGGGCCAGGAACCACTGGGAGAGCCGTTCCCCTTCCGGAGTCTGGATGAAGGCCTTCTCCAGGAGGTAGTGCAGCGAATCGACCCGGGTGTTCCCGCCCAGGTACATGCCGAGCATCTGGAAGCGCTCCACGGTGAGCCGGTCACCGCGGGGCAGGAACTCCGGGACCTCACGGAGATGCGCCGCGATCCTGTTCACCAGGGCGCGGTCCTCCGGATACCAGCCGAAGTACTCGCGGTTCCGGGCCTCCATCCGTGCGTAGGTCGCGCGGTAGACCCGGTCCGGTGAACCCTGCAGGGGAGCGAGGCCACCGGTGATGAGCACCTCGCGGAGCGACGCCGGAGCGAGCGATAGATACGCCAGGGAGCACCAGCCGCCGAAGCTCTGGCCGAAGATGCTCCAGCGCTCGATGCCGAGCACTTCACGGATCGCCTCGGCGTCGGCCACGATGGAATCATGGCGGAAATGGGTCAGGTACTCCGCCTGGGCCGCCGCGTCACCGCGGGCGGCGAGCGTCGCCGCCTCCACCGGAGTGGAGAGACCCGTGCCGCGTTGGTCCAGCATGAGGACCCGGAAGTGCTCGGTGGCCGCCTTCGCCCAGCCGCTCAGCGCCGTCCAGCGGTTGCCGGGGAAACCGGGCCCGCCCTGGAAGAAGAGCAGCCAGGGAAGGCCGTCCCGCTGCTCATCGCTCAGACCGGACGGACCGTACTCGCGGGCGAAGACCTCCAGGGTCTCGCTGTCGGGATCCGTCGGCCGCAATGGCACGGTGAAGAAGTGGTCCGCTGTGCGGACGCCGCGGAATTCGTGGACGGCGCCTTCGCGGTGATCGGCGACGGGTGTCATGCGGTCACCGCCGACGCGCCCTCACCGGTCCCGACGGCCTGCAGCGCGTCGCCGGTGAGGCGGAAGGTCGACCAGCCGTCCATGGGCACGGCGCCCAGCGAACGGTAGAAGCGGATGGACGGCTCGTTCCAGTCCAGGACGCTCCACTCCACCCGGGCGTAGCCGCGTTCCACGGCGACCGAGGCCAGGTGGGTCAGGAGGGCCTTGCCGTGGCCCTCACTTCGGGCCTCCGGCTTCACGTAAAGGTCCTCCAGGTAGATGCCGTGGACGCCTTCCCACGTGGAGTAGTTCAGGAACCAGAGCGCGAAACCGCGGGTCCGGCCGAGGTCGTCCTCCGCGATCGCGGCGTAGATGGCGGGGTGGCCGTCGAAGAGGTGCTTCTCCAGCTCCTCCGGCGTGTTGCGGACGGCGTCCGGCTCCTTCTCGTAAACGGCCAGGTCCACGATCATCTGGTGGATGTCACGGACGTCTGCGCGGGTGGCTTCTCTGATGCGGCTCATGGATTTCAGCTTAGCGCGGGCCGCCGGACCGTTCAGAGCCGGTTCACGTCCAGGACCTTGATCACGGCGCTGCCGGCCTCATCCGAGGCCGCCAGGTCCACCACCGCGGAGATGCCCCAGTCATGATTCCCCGCCGGATCGGCGAAGATCTGGCGGACGTCCCAGCGGTCCCGGTGCTCCGTGATGAGGAGCAGCTGGGGCCCGCGGGCGTCGGCGCCCGTGCTGATGTCGTCGTGCTCGTCGTAGTAGTCGTCCAGCACGTCCTCCCAGCGGTCGGAGTGCCAGCCGGCGTCGCCGTCGAGCTCCGCCAGGGCCCGGGAGTCCTCGTCCGCGAACAGCTCCACGCGGCGGAACATCTCATTGCGGACCATGACCCGGAACGCGCGAACATTGTCGGTCAGACGGGGCGGCGCGGGCGGCAGCAGGGGATCCTCGGTGTGGTCGTGGGGATTGCTCAGCTCCTCCCACTCGTCCAGGAGACTGGAGTCGACCTGCCGCACCAGCTCGCCGAGCCACGCGATGAGGTCTTCGAGATCCTCGCGCAGGGCGTCGGCGGGGACTGTCTGGCGCAGGGCCTTGATGGCATCGCTGAGATACCGCAGCACGATGCCCTCGCTGCGCGCGAGGCCGTAGTACTGCACGAACTCACCGAAGCTCATGGCTCGTTCGTACATGTCGCGGACCACCGACTTCGGAGTCAGCTCGAAGTCACCGACCCAGGGGGCCGCCCGGCGGTAGGTGTCGAACGCCTCGAGCAGCAACTCAGCCAGGGGCTGGGGGTAGCTGACCTCTTCGAGGGCCTTCATCCGCTGCTCGTACTCCAGCCCCTCGGCCTTCATTGCCGCGACGGCGTCCGTCTTCGCCTTCTTCAGCTGGGCCGCGAGGATCTGGCGCGGCTTGTCCAGCGTGGACTCGATCACCGAGACGACATCCAGGGCGTACGACGGCGACTCCGGGTCCAGGAGGTCCAGTGCGGCCAGCGCGAAGGGGGAGAGCGGCTGGTTGAGCGCGAAGTTGTCCTGCAGGTGGACGGTGAGCCGCACGGTGCGCCCGTCCGGTCCGCGTTCAGCCTCCGGGATCCGCTCGACCACGTCGGCGGCCAGCAGCTCGCGGTAAATGCCCAGTGACTTCCGCATCAGCTCCAGCTGACGGCCGCGGGGCTCGTGGTTCGACTCCAGGAGGTGCCGCGTGGCTGCGAACGGGTCGCCCGGACGTTCCAGCAGGTTCAGCAGCATGGCGTGGGTGATGGTGAAGCTGGAGGAGAGGGGCTCCGGGATGGAAGCGACCAGGCGCTGGAACGTCGGCTCGCCCCAGGAGACGAAGCCCTCCGGCGG
This sequence comes from Arthrobacter woluwensis, assembly GCF_030816155.1. NCBI lineage: Bacteria > Bacillati > Actinomycetota > Actinomycetes > Micrococcales > Micrococcaceae > Arthrobacter > Arthrobacter woluwensis. The sequence goes on from NZ_JAUSXR010000001.1 coordinate 1,387,301, forward strand.
CTTCTTCTTGACGACCTGGCGGAGCTTCTTCTGGTCATCGCCGAATTTCGCCACGGCCTTGGCCATCGCCTTGGCGTTCTCGATCGTGTGCTCCGGCGCCTGGACCACCACCGTCCCGGCGGTGTCGTAGCCGGCGCGGCCCGCGCGGCCCGCGATCTGGTGGAACTCGCGTGCATTGAGCAATCGGGTGCGCACGCCGTCGAACTTGCTGAGCGCCGTGAGCACCACGGTGCGGATGGGTACGTTGATGCCGACGCCGAGCGTGTCCGTGCCGCAGATGACCTTGAGAAGGCCCGCCTGGGCGAGCTGCTCCACCAGGCGGCGGTACTTGGGCAGCATGCCTGCGTGGTGCACGCCGATTCCATGCCGGACCAGCCGGTTCAGGGTCTTGCCGAAGCCCGCGGAGAACCGGAAGCCCGCGATGAGTTCGGCGATCTTGTCCTTCTCCTCGCGCGTGCACATGTTGACGCTCATGAGGCTCTGCGCGCGCTCGATGGCCTCCAGTTGGCTGAAGTGCACCACGTAGACGGGGACTTGCCGTGTCTCCAGCAGTTCTTCCAGGGTCTCGGCCATGGGCTTCATGCCGTAGTAGAAGTGCAGCGGGATCGGCCGCTCGGCGGAGCTCACGGTCACCGAAGCGCAGCCGGTCAGGTCGGTGAGGCCTTTCTCGAAGCGGGTGACGTCGCCCAGCGTGGCGGACATGAGGAGGAATTGCGCCTGCGGCAGTTCCAGGAGCGGCACCTGCCAGGCCCAGCCGCGCTGGGGATCCGAGTAGAAGTGGAACTCGTCCATGATGACGGCGCCGAGCTCGGCTTGTGAGCCTTCGCGGAGCGCGACGTTGGCCAGGATCTCGGCCGTGCAGCAGATGATGGGCGCGTCAGCGTTCACGGAGGAGTCGCCGGTGACCATGCCGACGTTCTCGGCTCCGAAGATGTCGCAGAGCGCGAAGAATTTCTCGGAGACCAGGGCCTTGATCGGAGCGGTGTAGTAGCTGCGTTCGCCGCGGGACATCGCGTAGAAATGCGCGGCGATGGCGACCATCGACTTCCCGGACCCTGTGGGGGTGGCGAGGATGACGTTCGCGCCGCCCGCCAGCTCCATGGCCGCCTCATCCTGCGCGGGGTAAAGGGACAGCCCCCGGGATTCGACCCACTCGACGAAGGCCGTGTACGCATCGTCATCGTTCAGGCGGCCGGTGGCGGGGAGACTGTCAAGGAGCTTCACTGTCCCAGCCTAGCGGGCGAGGGGCCCCGCCCGACGCGGAGCGAGGGTGGGGAGCCCGGCTAGGCGCTAGCGGGCGAGGGGCCCCGCCCGACGCGGAGCGAGGGTGGGGTACTGTCGCACTGAGAGTTGCCTCACGCCGGTCCGGCGTGCTCTTCGGCGAAGGAGAAGCGATGCACCCGACCGTGGAATGGGACCCCGCGACGTACGTGAAATTCGGCGACTACCGGGACCGTCCCTTCTTCGACCTCACCCAGAGGATCCACGCCGAGTCGCCCCGGCTCGTGGTCGATCTCGGGTGTGGCCCCGGCAATCTCACTGCGACGCTCGCCGCGCGCTGGCCGGAGGCGCAGGTGGTCGGGGTGGATTCCTCGCAGGCGATGCTGGACCGCGCCGCCGTCCACGCGGAACGGTTCCCCAACCTCCGGTTCGAGCTGGGTGACATCGCGACGTGGATGCCCGGCGACGCCGACGTCGTGGTCTCCAATGCCGCGTTGCAATGGGTGCCCGGGCACGAGCGGCTGCTTCCCGTCTGGCTGGACGCCATGGCGGAGGGATCGTGGTTCGCGTTCCAGGTGCCGGGCAACTTCGGCGCACCGTCCCATGTGCTCATGCGCGAACTGGCCGACTCCCCGGCCTGGGCCGTGAAGCTCGCCGGCGTGCTGCGTCATCGCGACGCGGTGCTGGAACCGGCCGACTATCTGACCATCGCGCTCGACGCCGGCTGGCAGGCCGACGCCTGGGAGACCAGCTACCAGCAGCTCCTGCAGGGTCCCGACCCGGTGCTCGAATGGGTGCGCGGCACCGGCCTGCGTCCCGTGCTGAGCGCTCTCGACGCCTCGGACGCCGAAGCATTCGAGCGGGATTATGCGGTGATGCTCAACGAGGCCTATCCGGCCACGCCGCACGGAACGGTGTTCCCGTTCCGGCGCCTCTTCACCGTCGCGCGCAAGGCTCCGGCCGGGGCCGCCGACGGGACGGACGCATGAGCGCCTTTCCCGGCTCCTGGCGGCCACGGGCCGACAGCTCCGTGCCGCTGTTCGAGCAGCTCCGGCTGAGGATCGTCCATCTGGTCGACGACGGCGGCCTGCCGCCCGGGCAGCGACTGCCCGCCGTGCGAGCGCTGGCCACGGAACTCGACGTCGCGCCGCACACGGTGGCGCGCGCCTACAAGGAACTGGAAGCGGCGGCGATCGTGGAGACGAGAGGCCGCAACGGCACCGTCATCCTGCCGCGCGACGACCGCCAGAAGAGCCTGGGCGACGCCGCCTCGGCCTATGCCGAGGCGGCCCGCGCGAGCGGCGTCAGTCTCGCCGAGGCCGTGCGGCTCCTCACGGCCGCTTACCGCGACCAGGCCTGAGCTCACTCGCCCGGCGTCGCGTCCTCCTCGGCGAGGGTGTGCCCGCTCGGTGCGTGCTCCGCCCGGAAGCGGGCCACATCGGGCCGGGCGCGCCACGGCTCGGGTCCCTCCAGGGGGCGGAATCCGACTCCGGCCGCCTTCAGGCGCGCGAGATGCCCGGGGATCTCCGGATCCCCGGTGAGCCGGGCGAGGAAGTCCTCAAAGCCGGGTTTCCGGGTGCACCAGCCCACCTCCGCGAACGCGCACAGCCGTGGGAACGCGTGGAAGTCGCGGATCCTCTGGTCCACCAGGTATTCGCTCCAGAGCTGGGCCTGGACCCCCGCCACCGCGCCGCCGTGCTCGCGCTCGAGGGCCGCGATCCAGTCCGGGACGGGGTCGAAGCCGTGCACCTTTTCGAGTGGCAGCACCGGCCAGAAAGCGCTCGGTTCATCGGGATGGTCGCTTTCCCGGTAGTCCAGGTAGGTGAACTCGTGCTGCGAGATCACCGTGCGGTGGCCCTGTTCGAGGCTGAGTTCCACCGTGTCCACCCCCAGCCAGGCGTTGACGATCGCGCTCTGCGGCAGCGCCTCGCCGATCGCCTCGTGCCAGACACCCGTCTGCCGGCCGTGGCTGGCCAGGTGATCCGCCAGGCGGCCGAGGAACCAGCCGTGCAGGGAGGCCACGGAGGCCAGGCCGAGCTCCTGGGCCCGGGCGACGATCTCCGGCGACTGTTCCCAACGCGTGTACGGCACCTCGTCCCCGCCCAGGTGGATGGTGGGCGAAGGGAAGACGGAGACGAGCTCATCGAGCACGGTCCGGTAGAAGTCCAGGGTCCGTTCGGAGGGGTCCAGGATGCAGTCGCTGACGCCCCAGCGGGTGCTCACCTCGACGTCGGGCTGGTCGTCGGGCTGATCGACGCCGAGGAACGGGTAGGCGGCGATCGCGGCGACGCTGTGCCCGGGCAGGTCGATCTCCGGGACGATCGTGATGCCCCGCTCCGCCGCGTAGGCGACCGCTTCTCGGAGCTGCGCCTGCGTGTAGAAGCCGCCGTGCGGGTGCCCGGCCATGAGGGCGTGTCCCAGAGCCGGGGTGTCATAGGCGACGGGGGTGTCCCGACGCCAGGAGGCGAGCTCGGTGAGCCGGGGGAAGGCCTTCACCTCGAACCGCCACCCCTGATCGTCACTCAGATGCAGGTGCAGCACGTTGAGCTTGTGCGCGGCGAGGAGGTCGATGAACCGCAGGAGTTCGCTGAAGGGCATGAAGTGGCGGGCCACGTCCAGGAGGACACCGCGATGCGCGAAACGGGGCGCGTCGGTCAGCCGCAGGCGGGGGAGCGAGTGCACGGTGCGTCCATCCGCACGACGGCGGGCCGACCCCTGCGGGACGAAGGCCTCGGGCCCGCTGAGCTGGCGGAGTGTCTGCCAGGCATGGCGTACGCCATCCAGATCCGCGGCTTCCACGCGGATGAGACCGTCGATCTCCAGCCGGTACGCGCCGGGGGCCAAGGACGGGTCGGTGCTCACGAGCAGCAGGGCGTCCTCGGGGGCCGCGTCGTGGAGCCGGACCCCGAGCCAGTCCTCCGCCTGATGGCGCAGCAGGGCCCAGCCGGGATCATCGCTGTCGCCGTCCGTGGCGAAGGTCAACTGAGAAGGGACCGGCAGGTGACCGGACAGGAGTTCCAGGGACTCCGGTGCCGGGACCAGCGGGGGAATGCGCATGGAGAACCTCTTCGCGAGTAGGGGTCTGTGTGGACACCAGCCTGCCACACGAGGCCGACATGGAAATTCGAACAGGTTTTCGATTAGCATGGCTAGGTGCCTCATGTCAGCGGTGAACAAGTCCTGTCTCCTGAACAGCTCAACCACAACCATGGCGCGGCCCGCCTGAACGGCGCCGGCTCGCCTGGCCATGCCCCGTCGTCGCGCCTGGTGGTGAAGGGCGCCCGCGAGCATAATCTGCGCAACGTGGACCTGGATCTGCCCCGGGACGCCATGATTGTCTTCACCGGCCTCTCCGGCTCCGGGAAGTCCTCGCTCGCTTTCGACACGATCTTCGCCGAGGGCCAGCGCCGCTACGTGGAATCGCTGTCCGCGTATGCCCGCCAGTTCCTCGGGCAGGTGGACAAGCCCGACGTCGACTTCATCGAAGGTCTGTCGCCGGCCGTGTCGATCGACCAGAAGTCGACCAGCAAGAATCCCCGGTCCACGGTGGGCACCATCACTGAGATCTACGACTACATGCGTCTGCTCTGGGCGCGTGTGGGCCGCCCGCATTGCCCGATCTGTGGCGAAGAGGTGGCCCGTCAGACCCCGCAGCAGATCGTCGATCAGCTGCTGGAGCTCCCCGAGGGCACCCGCTTCCAGGTGCTCGCGCCCGTGGTGCGCGGCCGTAAGGGCGAGTTCGTGGACCTGTTCAAGGAACTCGGCGCCAAGGGGTTCGCCCGGGCCCGGGTGGACGGCGAGCAGATCCAGTTGACGGACCCGCCCAAGCTGGGCAAGCAGTACAAGCACACCATCGAAGTGGTGGTGGACCGTCTGGTGGTCAAGGACGGCATCCGCCAGCGTCTCACCGATTCGGTCGAGACCGCCCTGGGGCTGGCTGAAGGCCGCGTGCTTGCCGACTTCGTGGACCTCGACGCCGAGGACCCGGGCCGGGTGCGTGCGTTCTCCGAGAACCTGGCGTGCCCGAATGAGCACCCGCTGGCGATCGATGAGATCGAACCGCGGTCCTTCTCATTCAACAACCCGTTCGGAGCCTGCCCTGAATGCACGGGCATCGGCACCAAGCTCGAAGTGGACGAAGAGCTCGTGGTCCCCAACCCGGAGCTGAGCCTGAACGAAGGCGCCATCGCCCCGTGGTCCCTGGGCGCCGCCACCCAGGAGTACTGGAACCACTTGCTGTCCGGCCTCGCGGACGAGCTCGGCTTCTCGATGGACACGCCGTGGGAGAAGCTCGGCAAGTCCGTCCGTGAGACCGTTCTGCACGGCAAGGACCACAAGGTGGTGGTCCAGTACCGCAACCGTTTCGGCCGCGAACGCAAGTACAGCACCGGCTTCGAAGGCGTGGTCCAGTACGTGCACCGCAAGCACGGCGAAACCGAGTCGGACTTCGCCCGTGACCGGTACGAGGAGTACATGCGGCAGATCCCGTGCCCCGCCTGCAACGGCGCACGGCTCAACCCGGCGTCTCTGTCCGTGCTGATCAACGGAAAGTCGATTGCGGCCGTCTGCGCCATGCCCATGCGGGACTGCGTCGAATTCCTGGGCAGCCTCGAGCTGTCCCCGCGCGAGGCGCAGATCGCCGCCCAGGTGCTCAAGGAGATCCACGCCCGCCTGACCTTCCTGCTCGACGTCGGGCTGGATTACCTGAATCTGGAACGCCCGTCCGGGACCCTGTCCGGTGGCGAGGCTCAGCGCATCCGTCTGGCGACCCAGATCGGTTCCGGGCTGGTCGGCGTGCTGTACGTGCTCGACGAGCCGTCCATCGGTCTGCATCAGCGCGACAACCGCCGTCTGATCGAGACCCTGACCCGCTTGCGCGGGCTGGGGAACACCCTGATCGTGGTCGAGCATGACGAGGACACCATCCGCGAGGCCGACTGGATCGTGGACATCGGTCCGGGCCGCCGGCGAACACGGCGGCAAGGTCGTCCACTCGGGCACCTACAAGGAACTCCTGGCCAACACGGAGTCGCTCACGGGCGACTACCTCTCCGGCCGCAAGGGGATCGACGTGCCGGCCAAGCGCCGCCCGTACGACCGTAAGCGTGAGCTCGTGGTGGTGGGGGCCCGTGAGAACAACCTCAACAACGTCACGGCGCGCTTCCCTCTGGGTGTGCTCACCGCCGTGACCGGAGTGAGCGGCTCCGGCAAGTCCACGCTGGTCAACGAGATCCTGTACAAGGTGCTGGCCAACAAGCTCAACGGCGCCCGCCAGGTGGCCGGCCGCCACAAGACCGTGGAAGGCCTGGAGCACCTGGACAAGGTGGTCCATGTGGACCAGAGCCCGATCGGGCGCACCCCGCGGTCCAACCCCGCCACGTACACCGGCGTGTTCGACAACATCCGGAAGCTTTTCGCGGAGACCAACGAGGCGAAGGTCCGCGGGTATCTGCCGGGCCGGTTCTCCTTCAACGTCAAGGGCGGCCGCTGCGAGGCGTGCTCGGGTGACGGCACCCTGAAGATCGAGATGAACTTCCTCCCGGACGTCTACGTGCCCTGCGAGGTCTGCCATGGCGCCCGGTACAACCGGGAGACCCTGGAGGTCCATTACAAGGGCAAGACCATCGCGGACGTGCTCAACATGCCCATCGAGGAAGGGGCCGAGTTCTTCTCCGCCTTCACCCCGATCGCCCGGCACTTGAACACCCTGGTGGATGTCGGCCTCGGTTACGTCCGCCTGGGGCAGCCGGCCACGACCCTCTCCGGCGGTGAGGCGCAGCGCGTCAAGCTCGCCGCGGAGCTGCAGAAGCGTTCCAACGGCCGCAGCATCTACGTGCTCGACGAGCCCACCACGGGCCTGCACTTCGAGGACATCCGGAAGCTGCTGCTGGTGCTCCAGGGGCTGGTGGACAAGGGCAACACGGTCATCACGATCGAACACAATCTGGACGTCATCAAGAGTGCCGACTGGATCGTGGATCTCGGACCCAACGGCGGCTCGGGTGGCGGACGCATCATCGCCACGGGAACCCCCGAGCAGGTCGCGGCCACCGAGGGCTCGTTCACGGGTGAATTCCTGGCCGAGATCCTCGAGGGAACCCCGGTCAAGTAGTCGCGTGACGGCATACATCGACTCGAAGCATGCCGTGCGGTGTATGGGTGTTTTCTGTCCGTGCGCCCGGCATGAGAAACTACCTCGGTGACTCTCGCTCAAGCTGCCGTGCTCTTCGACCTGGACGGGACCCTCATCGATCCCGCAGGGGGGATCACCGGCGGAATCGCCGCGGCTCTCCACGAGGCCGGCCTCCCCATACCCCCCGATCAGGCGCTGCAGGCGATGGTCGGTCCCCGCCTGAGCCATGCTCTGCAGGAGTTCGCCGGCGTGCCGGAAGAGCGGGTCGATGAGGTCATCGCCCTGTACCGGCGCCATTACCGGACCACGGGAATGGCGGCCAGCCGGGTGTACCCCGGCATCCGCGAGGCCCTGGCGGAACTGCGCGCACGGGGATACGCCCTGGCGGTGGCCACGCAGAAGCCCCGCACTCTGGCGCTTGAACTGCTGGGCCTGCACGGCCTGGTGGAGGCCTTCGACGCAGTGCAGGGCTCCTCGGATGATGAGAGTGCTCAGGGCCCCGGCCACGGCGTGCCTCTCGGCAAGCAACAGATCATCGCGGCGGCGCTCCAGGACCTCGGTGCCCCGGCCTCCGCGGTGATGGTGGGAGACCGGTACCAGGACGTCGAAGGCGCGACGGCGAATCAGCTGCCGTGCATCGGCGTCGCGTGGGGTTTCGCCGTGGACGGTGAGCTGGAACGCGCCGGAGCGATTTCGGTGGTCTCGTCCACCGACGAACTGCTCCGTGGACTGCCGGGCCCTGCCGGTGCACAGTCGGGCGGGTCAGGGCTCGCCGCAGGGGAAGCGGTGGCCACGGTGGCCGCCGTCGGGGGAGCAGTGGTTGATGGAGCAGCGGAGGAAGAACACCATGGCCGTATTTGACGCAGTCCGCTTCACCACCCGGACCCTCATCAAGGGCACGTGCCGTCCGACGGTCACCGGCCTGGAGAACGTCCCCACGGACGGCCCCTTCATCGTGGCGCCGAATCACCTGTCGTTCTTCGACAGTGTGATCGTTCAGGCTCTCATGCCCCGCCCGGTGGCCTTCTTCGCCAAGGCGGAGTACTTCACCGGAACCGGTGTGAAGGGCAAGGCCATGAAGGCGTTCTTCGAGTCCGTGGGATCCATTCCGGTGGAACGCGGCGAGCAGGCTGCCAGCGTCCAGGCGCTCAAGACCCTCCTGGACATCCTGGAGAACGGCAACGGTGTGGGCATTTACCCGGAGGGCACGCGCTCCCGCGACGGCCTGCTGTACCGCGGCCGGACCGGCGTCGGCTGGCTCGCCCTGACCACGGGAGCCCCCGTGGTGCCCGTCGGACTGATCGGCACGGACAAGCTCCAGCCGGCCGGCAAGAACACGCTCAAGCCGCAGCACTTCACCATGGTGGTGGGCGAGCCGCTGTACTTCGAGAAGACCGGGCCGGACCATTCGCTGCCCGCACGCCGGCAGGCGACGGATCGCATCATGGACGCCATCGCGGCGCTGAGCGGTCAGGAACGGGCCAGCGGGTACAACCAGGTGCGCACCAGTGAGTGATCTAGAGAAGCGGAGGAGCCATGGCGGATCCGGCGAGCTATCGGCCCAGGACAGGGGAGATCCCCACCGAACCCGGGGTGTACCGCTTCCGTGACCAGCACGGACGGGTCATCTACGTGGGCAAGGCGAAGAGCCTCCGTTCGCGCCTGAACTCGTACTTCGCCAAGCCCGCCGGCCTCACTCCGAAGACCTATGCGATGGTCCACGCCGCGTCGAGCGTCGAATGGACCGTGGTGGGCAGTGAACTCGAATCCCTCCAGCTCGAGTACACCTGGATCAAGGAGTTCAAGCCTCGCTACAACGTCGTGTTCCGCGACGACAAGAGCTACCCCTACCTGGCCGTGACGATGGGGGAGAAGTTCCCCCGGGTGCAGGTGATGCGCGGTGAACGGCGGAAGGGCGCCAAGTACTTCGGCCCCTACACGGCCGGGGCCATCCGCGAGACCATGGACACGCTGCTGCGGGTGTTCCCGGTCCGCAGTTGCAGCGCCGGGGTGTTCCGGCGCGCCGAGGCCAGTGGCCGGCCCTGCCTGCTCGGGTACATCGACAAGTGCTCGGCGCCGTGCGTCGGGCGGATCAGCGAAGAGGACCACCGGGCCCTCGCGGAGGACTTCTGCTCTTTCATGGGCGGTGAGGCCGGACGCTTCCTCCGGCGCCTCGAGCGTGAGATGAAGGACGCCGTGGCGGAGCTCAACTACGAGCAGGCCGCACGGATCCGTGACGACATCGCCGCCATGCGCAAGGTGTTCGAACGCAATGCCGTCGTCCTGGCCGACACCACCGACGCGGACCTCTTCGCCATCCATGAGGATGAACTCGAGGCGTCCGTCCAGGTGTTCCGTGTCCGTGGTGGCCGCATCCGGTCGCAGCAGGGCTGGGTGGTGGAAAAGGTCGAGGACACCACTCCCGCGGACCTGATCGAGCACCTCCTTCAGCAGGCGTACGGCGAGGAGGCCGGCAACACGGATCGGATCCCGCGGGAGGTCCTCGTCCCCGTCCTGCCGCCGGATCCGGGGCAGCTCGGTGAATGGCTGAGCGGACTGCGGGGGAGCCGGGTCGAGATCCGGGTCCCTCAACGGGGTGACAAGGCCCAGCTCATGGAGACCGTGCGGACCAACGCGGAGCAGGCCCTCAAGCTGCACAAGACCCGTCGCGCGGGGGACATCACGACCCGTTCACTCGCGATCCAGGAGCTCCAGGAGGCGCTGGAACTCGATGAGCCGCCGCTGCGCATCGAGTGCTTCGACATCTCCCACGTCCAGGGCACCAATGTCGTGGGCTCCATGGTGGTGGTCGAGGACGGCCTGCCACGCAAGAGCGAGTACCGGAAGTTCACCATCACCGGCGCCGCGGCTCACGATGACACCGCCGCCATGGACGACGTGCTGACGCGGCGCTTCAAGGCGTACCTGCGGGACCGCGTCCACGTGCCGGAGACTCTGGGCCGGGCCGACGACGGCGGTGAGGCGGGAAGCGCTGCGCCTGAAGGCGATGCGCCGAACACCGCAGTGCCTCAAAGTCCAGTGCCCGAAAGTGCTGCCCCTGCGGAGGCCGTGATCGGCGCCCCCGTGCAGCCCGGCAAGTTCGCATATCCGCCGAACCTCGTCGTCGTCGACGGCGGCAAGCCCCAGGTGGCCGCCGCCCAGCGGGCACTCGACGCCCTCGACATCACGGAGGTGCGGGTGGTCGGACTGGCGAAGCGCCTCGAGGAGGTCTGGCTGCCGGACAGCGACTTCCCCGTGATCCTGCCGCGCGCCTCGCAGGGGCTCTACCTGCTCCAGCGGATCCGCGACGAAGCCCACCGTTTCGCCATCACATTCCACCGCCAGCGGCGCGGCAAGGCGATGACGGCGTCCGCACTGGACGGCGTCCCAGGGCTGGGGGAGAGCAAGCGGAAGGCGCTGCTGTCCCACTTCGGGTCGGTCAAGAAGATGCGGGCCGCCACGGTCGAGGAGCTGTGCGAGGTCAAGGGGATCGGCACGGTCCTGGCGACCGCCATCCACGCCCACCTCACCCGTGACAGCGCCGACGAGGTCCCCGCCGTCAACTACACCACCGGCGAGATCCTCGAGCCCTGAGCGCCAGGAAAGTTCGCTACGCTTGAGGCAGCCGCGTCGCCGGGCCGGCGGTGCCGCCCGCACTGATCCAAGGAGCAGGAACCCCCATGTCGGACGCAGAAGTGACCAGTCCCGCCCCCGAGGGTGCGGCCCCGGAACACCCGGCCCAGGAGCACAACGCCGAGCTGCTGATCATCACCGGCATGTCCGGAGCGGGCCGCAGCACGGCCGCGGACGCGCTGGAGGACCACGGCTGGTACGTGGTGGACAACATCCCGCCGAAGATGCTCAACATGCTGACCGAGATCGTCTCCCATGCCGGGCCGGCGATCCCCAAGCTGGCGGCCGTCGTCGACCTGCGCAGCAAGGGCCTGTCCGCGAACATCCTGGAGTCCCTCACCAACCTCTCGGCCAGCGGCATCAAGTACCAGGTCCTGTTCCTGGACGCCTCCGACGAAGTGCTCGTCCGGCGTTTCGAGCAGGGGCGCCGACCGCACCCGCTGCAGAACGGCGGCCGGATCCTGGACGGGATCGCCGCGGAGCGCGAACTGCTCAAGGACCTCCGGCACAAGGCCGACATCGTGCTGGACACCTCCTCGCTGAATGTCCACGGCCTGGCCAGCGCGGTCACCGACCTCTTCACCGACTCGGGTCCCGTGGTCCTGCGGCTGAACGTCATGAGCTTCGGGTTCAAGTACGGCCTGCCCGTGGACGCCAACTACGTCGCCGACGTGCGTTTCCTCCCGAATCCGCACTGGATCCCCGAGCTGCGCCCGCACACGGGACAGGACGAGGACGTCCGGGACTACGTCCTGGCCGCGTCCGGCGCCGAGGAGTTCCTGGGGAACTACGTCAAGGCCCTCGAGCCCGTGCTGGCTGGCTACCGCCGCGAGAACAAGCACTATGCCACGATCGCCGTCGGCTGCACCGGCGGCAAGCACCGGTCCGTGGCCATGTCCGAGGAGCTCTCCAAGCGCCTCGCCCAGTTGCCCAATGTCACGGTCAACACGAGCCACCGAGACCTGGGGCGCGAGTAGTGACGATCTTCACCGGCCAGCTTCCGCTGGTCCCGCCCGGCGGGCGGGCCGCAGCGCAGGAGGGCGCGGGCCCCGCCGTGGTGGCGCTCGGCGGAGGTCATGGGCTGTCCGCCACCCTGAGCGCGCTGCGGCTGCTCACCACTTCGTTGACGGCCGTCGTGACCGTGGCCGACGACGGCGGGTCCTCCGGGCGTCTGCGCCAGGACTTCGGCGTCCTCCACACCCGGTGACCTGCGCATGGCGCTGGCGGCGCTCTGCGATGACACGGACTGGGGACGCACATGGCGTGACGTCATGCAGCACCGCTTCCGGGGCCGCCCCGGGGGCAGTGGAGCCCTCGACGAGCATGCCATGGGCAATCTCCTGATCATCACGCTCTGGGAACTGCTGGGCAATCCGGTGGACGGTCTCAAATGGGCCGGAGCCCTGCTGGGCGCCCGCGGGCAGGTGCTGCCGATGTCCACCGTCCCGCTCACGATCGAGGGCGAGGCGAAGATCGCCGGCGAGGACGGTGAGACTGGTTCCCGGACCATCCGCGGCCAGGCCCAGTGTGCTGTGGCCGGGGAACTCGAGAACGTCCGGCTGATCCCGCAGGACGCCCCGGCGTGCGCTGAGGCCCTGAGCGCCATCGAGCTCGCGGACTGGGTCGTTCTCGGACCGGGGTCCTGGTACACCTCGGTGCTGCCGCATCTGCTGCTGCCGGAGATGCGGTCCGCGCTGGCGAGCACCCCCGCCCGGCGTGCTCTGGCCATGAACCTGACCACCGAGACCCAGGAGACGGTGGGCATGAACGCGGCCGATCACCTGCGGGTGCTGCGGGAATACGCGCCCGAGGTCGGTTTCGACGTGGTCATCGCCGACCCGGATTCCGTGGGCGACCGCGAGGAATTCATCGCCGAGGCCGGCCGTCTGGGGGCCGAAGTCCATCTGGCCACCGTGCGGAGCCCCCGCTCCGCCGCGGTGCACGACCCGCTGCGGCTGGCCACCGCCTATCACGAAGTTTTCAACAGGAAATAGGAGCACGTGTGGCGCTGACCGCATCCGTCAAGGAAGAACTGTCCCGGCTGGACGTGAAGAAGGTTTCCGAGCGCAAGGCCGAGGTCTCCGCTCTGCTGCGCTTCGCCGGGGGATTGCACATCATCTCCGGCAGGATCGTGATCGAGGCCGAAGTGGACCTCGCCGCCACTGCGCGCCGGCTGCGGGCCGCGATCTTCGAGGTGTACGGCCATCAGAGCGAGATCATCGTGGTGTCCGGCGGTGGCCTGCGCCGGGGTTCGCGATACGTGGTCCGGGTGGTGGTGGACGGTGAATCGCTCGCCCGCCAGACCGGGCTGCTCGATTCGCGCGGCCGCCCGGTCCGAGGGCTGCCGCCCGTCGTCGTCAACGGTTCCGCCGCGGACGCCGAAGCCGTCTGGCGCGGCGCGTTCCTCGCCCACGGCTCGCTCACGGAACCGGGACGGTCGTCCGCACTGGAGATCACCTGCCCCGGGCCGGAGGCCGCCCTCGCCCTGGTGGGCGCGGCACGCCGTCTGGGCCTGGCCGCGAAAGCGCGCGAAGTGCGCGGAGTGGACCGCGTCGTGATCCGCGACGGCGACACCATCGCCGCTCTGCTCACCCGCATGGGCGCGCACGACGCCCTCATGGTCTGGGAGGAACGCCGCATGCGGAAGGAGGTCCGCGCCACCGCGAACCGCCTCGCGAACTTCGATGACGCGAACCTCCGCCGTTCGGCGCAGGCCGCCGTCGCCGCCGGCGCACGCGTGGAGCGGGCCCTCCACATCCTGGGGGAAGACGTGCCGGACCACCTCAAGTACGCTGGTGAATTGAGGGTGGCCCACAAGAACGCGAGTCTGGACGAGCTCGGCCGACTGGCCGACCCGCCCATGACGAAGGACGCGATCGCCGGGCGCATCAGGCGTCTGCTGGCCATGGCGGACAAGCGCGCCGCCGAACTCGGGATCCCGAGTACGGAGGCCAATGTGACAGCCGAGATGCTGGACGAGTAGACAAAAGGCCTGGTCGTCACATGAAGTAGTGCGTGGAATGCCCGGGCTGGGCGCGGTGTTGTGCCAGCCAGGGGCCATGCCTCAGAGATTTCCGGGGAGCGATTCCCGGATTGACAACAAGTCACCACAGGACCCGTGTCCTAACGTTTGGAGGAATCAGTGTCTGAGTACGTACTCCCGGAACTGGGCTACGACTACGCGGCGCTCGAGCCGTACATCTCGGCTCGCATCATGGAGCTGCACCACGATAAGCACCACGCCGCCTACGTCGCTGGGGCCAACGCCGCACTGGCCGGTCTCGCCGAAGCCCGTGAAAAGAACGACTTCGCCAACATCAACCGTCTCTCCAAGGACCTGGCCTTCCACACCGGTGGCCACACCAACCACTCCGTGTTCTGGAAGAACCTCTCCCCGGACGGAGGCGACAAGCCCGAAGGTGAGCTGGCCGCCGCGATCGATGACGCCTTCGGCTCCTTCGACGCCTTCCGCGCTCAGTTCACCGCCGCGGCTCTGGCCCTGCAGGGTTCCGGCTGGGCCTTCCTGGCGTACGAGCCCATCGGTGGCAACCTCCTGATCGAGCAGCTCTACGATCAGCAGGGCAACGTCGCCGTCGGCACCACTCCGCTGCTCATGCTCGACATGTGGGAGCACGCCTTCTACCTCGACTACGTGAACGTGAAGGCCGACTACGTCAAGGCATTCTGGAACATCGTGAACTGGGCCGATGTGGCCGAGCGCTTCGAGGCCGCCCGCAACGGCGCCTCCAAGCTGATCACCCTGTCCTGATCAGCCCGCGGAATGACGCCCCGTCCGGCCTGCCGGGCGGGGCTTTTCCGTGCCGTAATATAGCTCACTTTTGCCGCTCGCCCCGCGCGGTCACTTGCCCCGGACGCCTGCATTAAACGTAAGATAGATCACGGAAGGCCTCGTGCCTTTCAGCAACGTGGCTGCGAGTCCTTTCACAACGGTAATTCTCTCTGCCCAATGGCGTGCGGGGTCTGTATGTCGGACCTGGTCCGACTCGATACGTGCGTCGTCGTGGCGCATGAAGGAGATTGCACAGTGACCACCCGTATTGGCATCAACGGCTTCGGCCGTATCGGCCGTAACTACTTCCGTGCAGCCCTCGCGCAGGGTGCGGACCTGGAAATCGTCGCCGTCAACGACCTGACCAGCCCGGAAACCCTGGCTCACCTGCTCAAGTACGATTCGGTCACTGGCCGTCTGGGCGTCTCCGTCGAGGTCCAGGATGGGGACCTCGTCGTCGACGGCAAGCACATCAAGGTGCTCGCCGAGCGCGATCCCGCCAACCTGCCCTGGGGCGAGCTGGGTGTGGACATCGTCATCGAGTCCACCGGTTTCTTCACCAAGGCCGCGGATGCCAAGAAGCACATCGAGGCGGGCGCCAAGAAGGTCCTGATCTCCGCTCCGGCTTCGGACGAGGACATCACGATCGTCATGGGCGTGAATGACGAGCTCTACAACAATGAAGAGCACAACATCATCTCCAACGCCTCCTGCACCACCAACTGCCTGGGCCCGCTGGCCAAGGCCATCAATGACGCTTTCGGCATCGAGCGTGGCCTCATGACCACGATCCACGCCTACACCGCGGACCAGAACCTGCAGGACGGCCCCCACAAGGATCCGCGCCGTGCCCGCGCCGCCGCCATCAACATGGTCCCGACCTCCACGGGCGCCGCCAAGGCCATCGGCCTGGTCCTGCCCGAGCTGAAGGGCAAGCTGGACGGCTTCGCCGTGCGCGTTCCGGTCCCCACCGGTTCTGCCACCGACCTGACCGCCACGCTGTCCCGTGAGGTCACCGTGGAAGAGGTCAACGCCGCCGTCAAGGCCGCCTCCGAGTCCGGTCCGCTCAAGGGCTACCTGACCTACACCGAGGACCCCATTGTCTCCTCGGACATCGTCACCGACCCGGCCTCCTCGATCTTCGACGCCGGACTCACCAAGGTGATCGGCAACCAGGTCAAGGTCGTCTCCTGGTACGACAACGAGTGGGGCTACTCCAACCGTCTTGTCGACCTCACCAAGCTGGTCGCGTCCAAGCTGGGCTAAGCTCTAAATCATGACGTCTCACACCCTCAACGAGCTCCTCGCTGAAGGTGTCCGCGGGCGGTACGTTCTGGTCCGAAGTGACCTGAACGTGCCGCTCGACGGCTCTTCAGTGACAGACGACGGCCGCATCCGCGCCTCTCTCCCGGTCCTTCAGAAGCTGGTCGACGGCGGCGCCCGCGTCCTCGTCTCCGCTCACCTCGGACGCCCCAAGGGCGCTCCCGAGGAGAAGTACTCCCTCAAGCCGGCAGTGGACCGCCTGGCCGAGCTGGCCGGCTTCCCGGTCAGCCTCGCCGCGGACACCGTGGGCGCTTCGGCGCAAGACCTGTCCGCGAAGCTCGCGGACGGCGAGGTCCTGGTGCTGGAGAACGTGCGCTTCGATCCGCGCGAGACCAGCAAGGACGACGCCGAGCGCCAGGCCTTCGCAGCCGAACTCGCCGCACTGACCGGCGACAACGGCGCGTATGTGGACGATGCCTTCGGCGCCGTGCACCGTAAGCACGCCAGCGTCTACGACATCGCCACGATCCTCCCGTCCTACCAGGGTGACCTGGTCAAGACCGAGGTGGACGTCCTGCAGAAGCTGACCGCTTCCCCGGAGCGCCCCTACGTGGTGGTTCTTGGCGGTTCCAAGGTCTCGGACAAGCTGGCGGTCATCGACAACCTCATCGGCAAGGCCGACACGCTCCTGGTGGGTGGCGGCATGCTCTTCACCTTCCTCGCGGCGGCGGGACACAAGGTCGGATCCAGCCTCCTGGAGGAGGACCAGATCCCGGTGGTCCAGGATTACCTGGCCCGCGCCGAAGCGGCGGGCAGCCGCTTCGTGGTGCCGACCGACGTCGTGGTGGCGAGCCGCTTCGCCGCCGACGCCGAGCATGAGGTCGTCCCCGCGAGTGCCATCGAGGAGAGCGCGTTCGGCGCCTCCGGCATCGGTCTGGACATCGGGCCGGACACCGCGGCTGCTTTCGCCGAGCACATCCGTGGGGCCAAGACGGTCTTCTGGAACGGTCCCATGGGCGTCTTCGAGTTCGAGGCGTTCTCCCAGGGCACCCGGGCGATCGCCCAGGCCCTCACGGAGACTGACGGCTTCACGGTGGTCGGCGGTGGCGACTCCGCCGCGGCCGTCCGCACCCTCGGCTTCGCCGACGAGCAGTTCGGCCACATCTCCACCGGCGGTGGCGCGAGCCTGGAGTACCTTGAAGGCAAGGAACTTCCCGGTCTGAGCGTTCTGGACCGCTGAGGAACCGGAAAGGCCGCGGCGCCGAGCCGCGGCCTTTCCCGTCCCACCCACTTCATCCCCTCGACAGTCACGGAGGCCATTGTGACCACCACCCCCGAGCGCACGCCGCTCATCGCCGGCAACTGGAAGATGAACATGGACCACCTGCAGGGCATCGCGCTCCTGCAGAAGCTGTCCTGGACCCTGGAGGACAAGAAGCACGACTACCAGCGTGTCGAGGTGGCCGTGTTCCCACCGTTCACCGATCTGCGCGGCGTGCAGACCCTGGTGCAGGGTGATGACCTGGACATCGCGTACGGCGGCCAGGACCTCTCGCAGTACGACTCGGGCGCCTACACCGGCGACATCTCCGGTGACTTCCTGAACAAGCTGGGCTGCCGTTACGTCCTGGTGGGCCACAGTGAGCGCCGCACCATCCACGGTGAAATCGACGAGGTGCTCAACGCCAAGGTGCAGGCCGCCTACCGCCACTCGCTCGTGCCGGTGCTCTGCGTGGGCGAAGGGCTCGAGATCCGCCAGGCCGGCACGCACGTGGAGCACACGCTGACGCAGCTCCGCGCCGACGTCGCGGGTCTCAGCGCCGAGCAGGCCGCCGAGCTCGTGGTCGCGTACGAGCCCGTCTGGGCCATCGGAACCGGCGAGGTCGCCGGCCCCGAGGATGCTCAGGAGATGTGCCAGGCGATCCGTGCCGAGCTCACCGAGCTCTTCGGCGCGGACGTGGCTGCCAAGACCCGTCTGCTGTACGGCGGTTCGGTGAAGGCCGCCAACGCCGCCGCGATCCTCGGCCAGGCCGACGTCGACGGCGTGTTGGTCGGCGGTGCCAGCCTGGATGCAGCTGAGTTTGCTAACATTGTCAGGTTCGAGGAGCACGCCGGCGCCTAGCCGGCAGCGTTCCTCACCTCATCGACGCAGAAAGGCCGTTGTGGGCGTTCTCCAAGTCATCCTGCAGATCCTCCTGGGAGTGACGAGCTTCCTCCTCACTCTCCTGATCCTCCTGCACAAGGGCCGCGGTGGCGGTCTGTCCGACATGTTCGGCGGCGGTATGACTTCCGGCCTGAACTCTTCCGGTGTCGCCGAGCGGAACCTCAACCGCTTCACGGTGATCCTGGGCGTGACCTGGGCCGTGGTGATCATCGGCCTCGGCCTGATCATGAAGTTCAACGGCGCTGCCAGCTGATCGGTTGCAGCGACTCGGAAGGCCCCCGGCATGATGCCGGGGGCCTTCGTCGTTCCGGAGGTCGTGCAGTCTGCCGGGCCCGGCAACGACGAAGGGGTGGCGAGCCACAGCTCGCCACCCCTTCCTCGTCTCCGCCGTGCGTCAGAGCCCGCGGGGCTCCTTGTGCACCAGGTTCTCGGGAACCTTGGCGGCGGCCGCCTCGTCGATCAGCCACAGGGTGCGGTTCCGGCCCCGGGGACCTGCTGCCGGGACCTGCACGGTGCCGGCTCCGGCCAGGGCGAGACCGACGGCTCCGGCCTTGTCATCGCCGGCCACGACCATCCAGACCTCATCCGCCGTGTTGATGGCGGGCAGGGTCAGGGAGATCCGCTGCGGCGGCGGCTTGGGGGAGTCCTGGACACCCACCACGAGGGCCTCCTTCTCGCGGATGCCGGCCATCTCCGGGAAGAGCGACGCGACGTGCGCGTCAGGGCCGACGCCGAGCAGAAGGACGTCGAAACGGGGGAGTGCGGGCGGGACATCCGGACGCTGATCCGAATAGTCCGCGGCGTGCTCAGCCTCGGCCGCCTCGGCCAGGCGGCGCGCGTAGTCCGCGGCGGCGTCGTCCACCGAGGCGAACTCATCCGAAGAGCCCGGCACGTGCACACGGGCGGGATCCAGATCCAGGCTGTCCAGGAGCGCCTTGTGCGCCTGAACAGCATTGCGGTCCGAGTCCTCGGCGCCCACGAAACGCTCGTCACCCCACCAGAAGTTGACCCGGCGCCAGTTGACGGCCGGGGCGGCCGCCGACTCGGCGACGGCGCGCAGCGTGCCGATGCCCACGGTGCCGCCCGTGAGGACGACCGTGGCCTCCCCGAACCGGTCCTGGGCATCGACCAGTTTGGTGACCAGACGAGCGGCGATGGCCGCCATCAGGACCTGTGAGTCGGGATGGACGCTCACCCGTGGTTCGTGGGTCATCTCAGGCACTCCTTTTGCGCGATTCGAGGCAATCCTTCGGTCAATACTTCCCCGAAGACCTCGTCCGGGTCCAGCCGGCGCAGTTCCTCGGCGAGGCAGTCCTGAAGGCCACGGCGCGGAAGGGAGATCCGCTGCAGAGGCTGATCGGGCTGGCTCAGCTCCGCGACGGTGGTGCCCGGGCGGTGCAGCTGGACATCGCCGGACGGGCGGCGGATCAGCACACGGCGGATGCCGGTGCCTGCGGGGTCCTCGATGATCTTCACGGGGACGTCGAAGGCCAGGGCGAGCCACGAGGCGAGCAGGAGGGTGCTCGCGGAGTCGCTGGCGCCCTCCACCTCGACCTCGGTGACCGGAGTGTCGTCGACCTGGTCGAAGGCCGCCGCGAGCTGGATGCGCCAGTTGGTCAGACGCGTCCACGCCAGGTCGGTGTCGCCCGCCTGGTAGGTGCGCCGGATGTTGTCCAGTGCCGCCACCGGATCGGCCTCGTTCGCCGAATCGGTGATCCGGCGGTGGGCGATACGGCCGATGGACGTCCCGGAGGCGTCCTCCGGGGCTCCGTGCGGCCACCAGGCGACGATCGGGGCGTCCGGCAGCAGGAGAGCGGACACCAGGGACTCGCTCTCCTCAGAGAGGCGTCCGTAGCCGCGCAGCACGATCACCTCGGAAGCGCCGGCGTCGCCGCCGACCCGGATCTCCGCGTCCAGGCGGTCCGGCTCCTCGGCGCCCGCATCCGCGAGCACGATGATGCGGCACGGATGTTCGCGGCTGGCCTCGTTGGCGGCCTGGATGGCCTCGTCCTCGAGCCCGTTGCGGGTGAGGACCACCAGGGTGAGCACGCGGCCGAGGGCGATGACGCCGCCCTGCTCCCGCAGCTTGGTGATCTCCTTGGAGATCTTGGACGTGGTGGTGTTGGGAAGTTCGACGATCATGGCCTTCTCCAGGTGCGTCCGTCACGGGCGAGGAGCTCGTCCGCGGAGGACGGACCCCAGCTGCCCGGGGCATACGGTTCGGGTTGTTCCTCCAGGCTTGCCCAGTACTCCTCGAACGGATCGAGGATCTTCCAGGACAGCTCCACTTCCTGGTGGCGCGGGAAGAGCGGCGGCTCGCCCAGCAGGACGTCCAGGATGAGGCGCTCGTACGCCTCGGGGCTGGACTCGGTGAAGGAGTGACCGTAGCCGAAGTCCATCGAGACGTCGCGGACCTCCATCTGCGTCCCCGGAACCTTGGAACCGAAGCGGATGGTGGCGCCCTCATCGGGCTGGACGCGGATCACCACGGCGTTCTGGCCGAAGTCCTCGTCACCGTTCTCGCGGAACAGGAGGTTCGGGGCCTTCTTGAAGACGACGGCGATCTCGGTCACGCGGCGCCCCAGACGCTTGCCCGTGCGCAGGTAGAACGGCGCGCCGGCCCAGCGACGGGTGTTGATGTCCACGCGGATCGCGGCGAAGGTCTCCGTGGTGGAGTCCGCCGGGATGCCTTCCTCCTCCAGGTAGCCGAGGACTTCCTCGCCGCCCTGGAGCCCGCCGGAGAACTGGCCCCGGGCGGAGTGCGTGGACAGGTCATCCGGCAGCTTGACGGCCGCCAGGACCTTCTCCTTCTCCGCGCGGAGGTCTTCGGCGTTGAAGGAGATGGGCTCTTCCATGGCCGTCAGCGCGAGGAGCTGCAGGAGGTGGTTCTGGATGACGTCGCGGGCCGCGCCCACGCCGTCGTAGTAGCCCGCACGGCCACCGGTGCCGATGTCCTCGGCCATGGTGATCTGCACGTGGTCCACATAGTTGGCGTTCCAGATCGGCTCGAAGAGCTGATTGGCGAAGCGGAGGGCCAGGATGTTCTGGACGGTCTCCTTGCCGAGGTAGTGGTCGATGCGGAACACCGAGTCCGGGGGGAACACGGATTCGACGATGTCGTTCAGCGCGCGGGCCGACTCGAGGTCGTGGCCGAAGGGCTTTTCGATGACCACTCGGCGCCAGGTGCCCGGCTCGGCCTGGGCCAGGCCGTGCTTGGACAACTGGGTGCAGACGAGCTCGAAGGCCTTCGGCGGGATGGAGAGGTAGAACGCGTGGTTTCCGCGCGTGCCCCGTTCCCTGTCGAGTTCTTCGATGGTGGCCTTGAGACGTTCGAAGGCCTCGTCGTCGTCGAATTCACCCTGCACGAAGCGGATGCCCAGGGACAGCTGGTCCCAGACCCGCTGATCGAAGGGCGTGCGGCAGTGCTGCTTGACGGATTCGAGGACCTCCGCGGCGAAATCCTCGTTCTCCCACTGCCGCGCGGGCGAAGCCCACCAGGGCGAAGCTGGGAGGGAGGAGCCCACGGTTGGCCAGGTCGTACACGGCCGGCATGAGCTTCTTACGGGCGAGGTCACCCGTGACACCGAAGAGGACAAGGGAGGACGGACCGGCAATCCGGCTCAGACGGCGGTCCCGCGGATCCCGCAAGGGGTTCCGGAGACCGCCGTTCTGGGCGCCAGGTTCACGTGTTGGCATTGTGCTTGAGGAGCCTTAGCGATATGGAGGGATGGGTGCTGGGCTCAGCGGCCCAGGTTGTTGACGATGTCCAGGAGCTGACGCACACCGGCCGCGCGGTCGGTGAGGTGCAGCCGGAGGACCGGGACGCCGTGGTCAGTGAGGACCTGGGCGTCGCCAGCGGCCTGAGCCGAGATCAGCTGTCCGAAGGTGAACGGCCTCTCCGGGATGACCACGTCCGTGGAGCTGTCCGCCGTGATCTGGAGGAACACGCCTTCGGCGGGGCCGCCCTTGTGGAACTGGCCGGTGGAGTGCAGGAAGCGCGGACCCCAGCCGAACGTCACGGGACGCCCGGTCACGGCCACGAGCGGATTGCGCACCGACTCGAGCTGCGGATAGGCGAGACGGTCCAGGTAGGCCTGGACGCTCACGTACCCGCGGTCACCCAGACGGCCCAGCAGGGCCTTGAGGGCGGACTCGACGGTCTCGTTGACCTCCGCCTCGGCCAGCCACTCGCCGCCGCGCACCTCGATGGCGCCGTCGGTGAAGTCTGCGGGAACCGGCTCCGGGCGGGCGTCGAGCAGACCGCGTGCGGCGACCTTGGCGGCCTCCACATCGGGCTGGTCGTACGGGTTGATGCCGAGGAGGCGACCCGCGACGGCGACCGCGAACTCCCAGACGACCATCTGCGCAGCCAGCCCACCGGCGATCTCGACCTCGTTGCCGGTGGCGGCCGCGTCGTCGTCATCGGGGGAGACGAGGCGGACCACCAGGACGTCAGGCGCGTCCAGGGACAGCTCCGGGGCATCCGCGGGGGCGACGACGGGCAGCAGGCCCTTGCCGCTCTTGCCGGTGGACTCGGCGATCAGCTGCTCCGCCCAATCGGCGAAACCGACGATCCCGGAACCGTTGTCCACGATCACGATCTTGTTCCGGAGCGGGTCGGTGCCGCCGAGGGCGGCGCCGAGCGCGAGACCGATGTTGTCCGTGTCGTCCTCGTTGAGGATCTCGAGGGTGTCCTCGGCCTCATCCAGGAGCGCCGCGATGTCCACGCCGGCCAGACCCGACGGCACCAGGCCGAAGGCGGTCAGCGCGGAGAAGCGGCCGCCGACGTTCGGGTCCGCGTTGAAGACGGCGCGGTAGCCCGCGGCACGCGCGGCCTCGTCCAGGGGCGATCCCGGATCGGTCACGATCACCACGCGGCTCTTCGGATCGATGCCGGCCGCCTCGAACGCCGCCTCGAAAGCGCGGCGCTGCGAGTCGGTCTCCACCGTGGAACCGGACTTGGAGGACACGACGACGACGGTCCGCTCCAAGCGGTCGGCGAGGGCCGCGGCGACCTGCTCCGGGTCGGTGCTGTCCAGCACAGTGAGCTCGACACCGGCCGTCGCGGTGATCACCTCGGGGGCCAGCGAGGAGCCGCCCATGCCGCAGAGGACGACATGGTCGACCCCTTCGGCGTGAAGCTCTTCGCGCAGGCTGACGATCCCGTCCACGAGCGGACGGGAGACCGCCGGGGCCTCCACCCAGCCGAGGCGGATGGAGGATTCGGACTCGGCGTCGGGACCCCACAGGGTGGCGTCCTTGGCGATGATCCGTGTGGCGACGTGGTCTTCGACCAGCTGGTCGATGTGACGGGTCTTGGCGTCGGCGGCCGCGCCGGCGGCGTCGTAGCTCAGGGTGCTCATGGAGGTGTCAGCCTTCCTTGGATGCGGTGTCGAGAGCGGCCTGGACGTCGGCCAGCAGTTCCTTCCAGCTGGCCACGAACTTGTCGAGACCTTCGGTCTCGAGCTTGGCGACGACGTCGTTGTAGGAGACGCCGATCTTCTCGAGCGCGTCCAGGACCTCGTTCGATTCGGCGTACGTGCCGGTGATGGTGTCACCGGTGACGTCGCCGTGGTCGAAGACGGCGTCGAGGGTCTTCTCCGGCATGGTGTTCACCACGCCCTGCGCGACGAGCCCCGTGACGTACAGGGTGTCCGGGTACGCCGGGTCCTTCACGCCGGTGGAGGCCCAGAGCGGGCGCTGCGGGCGGGCGCCTGCGGCGGCCAGAACGTTCCAGCGCTCGGTGGAGAAGAGCTCCTCGAAGACCTGGTAGGCGAGGCGGGCGTTCGCGACGCCGGCCTTGCCCTTGAGGGCCGCGGCCTCGTCGGTGCCCAGCGTGTTCAGGCGCTTGTCGATCTCGGTGTCCACGCGGGAGACGAAGAAGGAAGCGACCGAGTGGATCTTGGAGAGGTCCAGGCCCTTTGCCTTGGCCTGCTCCAGACCGTTCAGGTAGGCGTTGATGACCGCGCGGTAGCGCTCCAGGGAGAAGATCAGGGTCACGTTGACGCTGATGCCCTCGGCGATGGTGGCCGTGATGGCCTCCAGGCCTTCCTGGGTGGCGGGGATCTTGATGTGGACGTTGTCCTTGCCGACCTTGGCGTGCAGCTCCTTCGCCTCGGCGATGGTGCCCTCGGTGTCCCAGGCCTTGCGGGGATCGACCTCGATGGAGACACGGCCGTCGACACCGTCGGAGGCCTTGGCCACCTCGGCGAAGACGTCGCAGGCGTCCGCGACGTCGGACGTGGTGATCTCGAAGACGGCCTTCTCGGCGTCGGCCCCGGCGGCGGCCAGTTCCTTGATCTGCGCGGCGTAGTCCTGGCCGCCCGTGATGGCGGCCTGGAAGATGCTCGGGTTGGTGGTCACACCGACCACGTTCTTCTCGGCGATGAGCTCCTGAAGGTTGCCCGTGTTCAGGCGCTTGCGGGAGAGGTCGTCAAGCCAGATGGAGACACCGGCGTTGGACAGTTCTGCAGTGGGAGTGCTCATGTTTCAAATTCCTCGGTTCTGTACCTTGTTGCTCTGTACTGGCGTTGCTCGGTGCCGGCTCAGGCGGTGGCCAGCGAGTCCAAGGAGTCCTTCGCGGCGGCGACCACTGCTTCGGTGGTGATGCCGAACTCCTGGAAGAGACGCTTG
The DNA here is from genome assembly GCF_030816155.1 of Arthrobacter woluwensis. Taxonomy (NCBI): domain Bacteria; kingdom Bacillati; phylum Actinomycetota; class Actinomycetes; order Micrococcales; family Micrococcaceae; genus Arthrobacter; species Arthrobacter woluwensis. The sequence goes on from NZ_JAUSXR010000001.1 coordinate 1,412,138, forward strand.
TAGTCGGCGGAGGCGCCGAAGTGCTCGAGCGAGATGGAGCGGCCGGCGTCGCCGACGAACTCGCGCCAGGTCAGGGCGAGACCCGCCTCGACGGAGACGCGCGCGGTCACGGCGGCCGGAAGGACGGCTTCCTGGTAGGCGGCGTCCTGCTTCTTGAACCACTCGACACACGGCATGGACACGACGCGGGTCGGGATGCCGTCGGCCTGGAGCGACTCGCGGGCCTCGACGGCCAGCTGGACCTCGGAACCGGTGGCGATGAGGATGACCTCCGGCGTGACGGAGGCGCCGTCGCGGCTGGCCTCGGCCAGGACGTAACCACCGCGGGCGGTGCCGGCCGCGGAGCCGAAGACGTCACCGGAGGCCTCGCCTTCGCCGCGGGCGTAGGTCGGGATGTTCTGGCGGGTCAGGACGATGCCTGCCGGGTTCTCGTGGTTCTCCAGCATGGTGTGCCAGGCCACGGCGACCTCGTTGGCGTCGCCCGGACGGACGACGTCGAGACCGGGGATGGCGCGCAGGGACGCGAGCTGCTCCACGGGCTGGTGGGTGGGGCCGTCCTCGCCGAGGCCGATGGAGTCGTGCGTCCACACGTACAGGGACGGCACGCCCATCAGGGCGCCGAGGCGGATGGCGGGGCGCTGGTAGTCCGAGAAGATCAGGAAGGTCCCGGAGAAGGCGCGGGTGTTTCCGGAGAGCGTGATGCCGTTCACGATCGACGCGGCGGCGTGCTCACGGATGCCGAAGTGCAGGACGCGGCCGTACGGGTTGCCCTTCCACGCGTTGGTGGAGCGGCCCACGGGGATGAACGACGGCTCACCTTCCAGCGTGGTGTTGTTGGACTCGGCGAGGTCGGCGGAGCCGCCCCACAGTTCCGGCATGACCGGGCCGATGGCGTTGAGCACCTTGCCGGACGCGGCACGGGTGGAGACGTCCTTGCCGGCCTCGAACACGGGGAGCGCGCCCGAGAGTTCCGAAGGCAGCTCGTGGGCCTCGAGGCGCTTGAGGAGGGCGGCGCCCTCCGGGTTCGCGGCGGCCCAGGCGTCGAACTTCTCCTGCCAGGCCTGGTGGGCGGCGGCGCCGCGCTCCACGACTTCGCGGGCGTGGGCCAGGACCTCGGGGTCCACCTGGAAGGACTTCTCGGGGTCGAAGCCGAGGACCTCCTTGAGGGCGGCGACCTCGCCGGCGCCGAGGGCGGAGCCGTGGATCTTGCCGGTGTTCTGCTTGGTGGGGGCCGGGTAGCCGATGATGGTGCGCAGGGAGATGATGGACGGCTTGCCCGTCTCCGCCTTGGCCGCCTGGAGGGCGTTGTACAGCTCGTGGACGTCCTCGACGTACTCGCCGGTCTTGGTCCAGTCGACGCGCTGGGTGTGCCAGCCGTACGCCTCGTAGCGCTTGAGGACATCCTCGGTGAACGCGATGTCGGTGTCGTCCTCGATCGAGATGTGGTTCTCGTCGTACAGCACGACCAGGTTGCCGAGCTCCTGCAGGCCGGCCAGCGAGGAGGCCTCGGAGGTCACGCCTTCCTGGAGGTCGCCGTCGGAGGCGATGACCCAGATGGTGTGGTCGAACGGCGACTCGCCCGCGGGGGCGTCGGCGTCGAACAGGCCCCGCTCGCGGCGGCCGGAGTAGGCGAAGCCGACGGAGGAGGCGAGACCCTGGCCGAGCGGGCCCGTGGTGATCTCGACACCGGCGGTGTGCTTGTACTCAGGGTGGCCCGGGGTCAGCGAGCCCCAGGTGCGGAGTGCCTCGAGGTCTTCGAGCGCCAGGCCGTAGCCGGAGAGGAAGAGCTGGATGTACAGGGTCAGCGACGTGTGACCGGGGGAGAGGATGAAGCGGTCGCGGCCCACCCAGTCCGGGTTCTTCGGATCGTGCCGCATCAGTTTCTGGAAGAGCAGGTAGGCGGCCGGGGCGAGGCTCATCGCCGTCCCGGGGTGTCCGTTGCCGACCTTCTCCACCGCATCTGCGGCCAGAACGCGAATGGTGTCTACCGCACGCTGGTCGAGATCAGTCCAGGACAGTTGCTGTTCTTCCACTTGTGACACGGAAACCGGGCCCCTTCTCTTGTGTGTTTTCGAGAGTGCGGCCACCCTGCGGTCCCGTGCCCGGGGCACAGCTGTGGCGCCCGCAGCGAGTTCTCCGCGCTCTCGTTCACCATTGAATAACCACCGGCCTGCGCACCCTGTTCCCTCGCATCATCGGGGAGTCCGGGGCCGCCAAGCCGAGCTGTGTTCAGCTTAGCCCGATTCGCGGGGGTTCTGGTGGCACCCTCTGGTTTAAGTGTGATTTATGTCAAAGATGAACCCGCTCGAGAGCGGCCTCCCGTTTACCTGCGGCGATGCTCCGGCGCCGGGTGTCCGCGGAGGGCGGACGCGAAGGTCCGCCTGCCCGGCCCAGGGAGGAGCTGGCGGTAGAATGAAACGGGCCGGTCCATGCGCGGATCGCGGGATTCACCCGCGCCGCAGGACGGGCCGGTCATCAGTCGCGCAGCAGAAACTAAGGTCATCGTCGCCGTGAGCACTTCAGAATCCGCCCTCCGCACGCCGTCATTGCCGCAGGGAGGCGGTTTCTCCCGCAAGCTGAAGGCGTATGTCGCCCTGACCAAGCCGCGAGTGATCGAGCTGCTGCTGGTGAGCACCCTGCCGACCATGATCTTCGCCCAGCGCGGATTCCCGTCGATCGGCCTCATGGTCGCCACCATGGTGGGCGGCGCGTTCGCCGCCGGCAGCGCCGGAGCCTTCAACTGCTACATCGACCGTGACATCGACAAGGTGATGAAACGCACCAAGAACCGGCCCCTCGTCACGGGTGAGGTCACGCCCCGGGAGGCGCTGGTCTTCGCGACGCTGCTGGGCATCGCGTCCATCCTGATCCTCTGGGTCGGCGCGAACGGCCTCTCGGCCCTGCTGGGCCTCGGCGCGATCTTCTTCTACGTCGTCATCTACACGCTGATCCTCAAGCGCCGCACCGCGCAGAACATCGTCTGGGGCGGGGCGGCCGGCTGCTTCCCGGTGCTGATCGCCTGGGCCGCCGTGCGGGACACCGTCGAGTGGCCCGCGCTCGTCCTCTTCATGGTGATCTTCCTCTGGACCCCGCCGCACTACTGGCCGCTGTCCATGAAGTACGGCGAGGACTACCGCAAGGCCGAGGTGCCGATGCTCGGGGCCATCGCGGGCGCCAAGGTGGTCTCCGTCCAGGTCGTCCTGTACGCGTGGGCCATGGTGGCCTGCTCGTTGCTCCTGATCCCGGTGGGCGGCGCCGGCTGGGTCTACTCGATCGCGGCCGTCCTCTCCGGCGCCTGGTTCCTCTGGGAATCCCACAGCCTGTACAACCAGGCCCAGGGGGAGAACGTGGACAACAAGCGCGCCATGAAGGTCTTCCACGGCTCCATCAGCTACCTGACCGTGCTGTTCCTGGCTCTCGCAGTGGACCCGTTCGTCGGCGGCCCCCTCATGGCCGGCTTCTGACCAGGCAGGCTCAGAACTTTCCTGTATGACGGAGGCCCGGCCGAATGGCCGGGCCTCCGTCGTGTCCGGGCTGCCGCGGTGCCGGACGGGTGGCGCGGAGGGGTGGCGCGGACGTGAGACAGCGCATCAGGGGAGTGCGACGGCGGGAGTCCGGCCCGCCGTCGTCGTGCGCCTACCGAGAGGCCCGACTCGGCCCTGCCCGGGATACGACGAAGGCCCCGCCGGTGGCGGGGCCTTCGAAGGTGAGAATCAGGCCTTGGGGCTCCAGCGGCTCACGTCCGCGAGGTTCGTGGCGGCGGCCATGAGCAGCGCGCCGACGACCATGTGCGAGCCCACCAGGAGCGGCGGGATGCCGTTGTAGTACTGGATGAAGCCGATCGCCGCCTGGAGGAGCGTGACGCCGAACAGGGTCAGTGCGGCGGAGCGGAACAGACCCTGGATCCGGTGACGGAAGGCCAGCACCACGGCCACGAGCACGCCGGCGGTCACGAGATAGGCGGGCACGGCGTGGAAGTGGCTGACCACGTCCCAGTCGAGACCGTTGCGCGGGGCGTTGGCGTCGCCGGCGTGCGGGCCGGCGCCGGTCACCACCACGCCGAGCACGACGGCGAGGGCGGCGAAGAAGGCCACGGCGGCGGTAAGTGGCGCGGCGATGCCCGGGAGAGCCTCGAGCGTGCGGTTCATGAAGCGACCGGTGCGGCCGTAGGCGCGGTTCACGAGCAGCATGGCGAAGATGACCAACGCCATGGACACGAGGAAGTGCAGGCCGACCACCCACGGGTTCAGCCCGGAGAGCACGGTGATGCCTCCGATGATCGCCTGAGCCGGGATGCTGGCGAGCAGGCCGAGCGCCAGGACGAAGAGGTCGCGGCGTTCCTTGCGGATCCGCCACAGCGCCACGAGCATCAGGAGCGCGACGGCGGCCAGCAGGAAGGTCAGCGTGCGGTTGCCGAATTCGATGATGCCGTGGACGCCCATCTCCGGGGTGTTGACGAGCGACTCGCTCGTGCAGCGCGGCCAGGTGGGGCAGCCAAGACCGGAGGAGGTGAGGCGGACCGCGCCGCCGGTCCCGATGAGGATGATCTGACCGACCAGCGAGGCGATGGACAGCTTGCGCACGCGGCCGTCGACCTCGGTGGGAAGCCGTTCCACGAGACGGTTGATCCGTTCACCCAGAGGGGTGCTGGCATTCATACAGGTACCTCATCCATCGTTACTCGCATCATCAATTCCACTTGAACCATTTCACGGCCAGGACCCCGGCCACCCCGGCCCACAGGACCAGGATGACGACGGCGGCCACGTCCACCGTGCCGTGCAGCAGCGCCGCGCGCAGGGCGTCGCCCAGGGCGCCGGACGGGAGGAACGGCGCCACCTCGCCGATCAGGCCGGGCAGACGCCCCGGAGGGACCACGACGCCGCCGAGGGCGCCGAGCAGGATCCACAGCAGGTTCGTCAGGGCCAGGGTGGCCTCGGGCCGCACCGTGCCCGCCACGAGGAGGCCAAGCGCGGTGAAGGCCGCGGCGCCCAGGATCAGCAGCGGGATAGCCGGCAGGAGGCCCACTCCGTTCGGCTGCCAGCCGAGAAACAGGCCCGCCACGGAGATCACCACGGTCTGGATCGCCAGCACGGAGAGAACGGCGAGGATCTTGCCGGCGATCAGTCCGCCGCGCCCCAGCGGCGTGGTGGACAGGAAGCGGAGGACGCCGTAGCGCCGGTCGAAGCCCGTGGAGATGCCCTGTCCCGTGAAGGCCGTGGACATGGTGCAGAGGGCGAGTACCCCGGGGACGGCGATGTCCACGCGGGCGCCCTGGAGATCATCCAGAAGAGGAGTGAAGCGCAGGGCGAAGAGCGCCATGAGCGGCAGGACGATGGCGAGCACGAGCTGCTCGCCGTTGCGGAGCATCGTCAGGGTCTCATAGCGTCCCTGGGCGAGCACGCGCTGCACGGTGGAGGCGGGACGCTGAGCGGGGAGTCCGGGATTGCCCGGGCGCACGCTGGACCCCGTGCCAGGGGAGGGGGTGCTGCTGGCCGTCATTCCCGGCCTCCGTTCGGGGCGTCGTTCGTCAGGGAGGTGTCCGGCAGGGAGGCCCGCGCGGAGCCGCCGTCGTCCTGGGACTGCTCCGCGCTGCGGGCGGCGATGTCGAGGAAGACGTCCTCCAGGGTGGAGGAGGACATCGAGAGGCTGCGCGGGAAGACGCCGCCGTCCTCCCAGGCGGTGGCGATGGCGCGCAGGTGCGCCGGGGTGCTGATGCCCTCCACGGCGTAGGAGCCGGCCCGTGTCTCGGCCACGTCGAGGCCGTCGGGAAGGGCGAAGGTGAGCCCGGGATCGGCGTCGAAGGTCAGGGTGCGGTTCTCGGGGCCGGCGTCGTCGCGGTGCGCGAGCAGCGAGGCGACGGTGCCCTCCGCGACGATCCGCCCCGCGTCGACGATGTAGACGTAGTCCGCCAGGCGCTCGGCGTCGTCCATGAGATGGGTGGTCAGCACGATGCCCATGCCCGAATCGCGGAGCTCCTGGATCAGGGTGAAGACCAGCTGCCGCGACTGCGGATCCATGCCGGCGCTCGGTTCGTCCAGGAAGAGGACCTCGGGGCGGCCGATGAGGGCGGCGGCGAGGGCGAGGCGCTGCTTCTGGCCGCCGGAGAGCCTGCGCACGGAGGTGCGGGCGAACTCGGAGATGGAAAGACGCTCCACCAGATCGTCCACGGGCCAGGGATCCTGGTACATGCGGGCGATGTGCTGGAGCAGCGGGATCGGATGCGCGGAGGGCGGCAGGCCGCCGTCCTGCAGCATGACGCCCACTCGGGCACGGAGCTCGGGACCCGCGATGTCGGGGTCCTGGCCGAGCAGCTCGACGCGCCCGTCCGTCCGGTGCTGGAGGCCCTGGGCGCATTCGAGGGTGGTGGTCTTCCCGGCGCCGTTGACGCCGAGCAGGGCGGTCACCTCGCCGGCGTGGGCGGTCAGGGAGAGGCCGGCGACGACGCGCATCATGCGGCCGTCGAGGGCCGTGACCGGACCGACATCCTTGACGAGGGAATCGATCACGAGGACTGGGGGAGCAGCGGAACGCACCATAGCATTCTACGCGAGGTAGAAGGTGCCCGGAGCGGCCCGGAAGGCGGCGTTCCCGTCGGAGTCCAGCGGGCCGGAACGCCCGCTGATCCGGCCCCGGCGAACGATGTGATGGTGGTCTCTGGTCACAATCGACAGGTCAGCCTAGCCTTAGTGGAAGGCGGGAAGTTATTTAGTGATGATTGTGTTGTGTATTCCATGGACACCTCTACGAACAGGCCGGTCGACAGCCTGAATCCGGGGGCCCAGCAGGGCGCTCCGGGTTCAGTCGTGCCCGCGCCCCGTGAGGTCCCGTCCCGCGAGGTCCAGACCCGTGCTGCCTCGTCCCGTGCAGTCTCGCGTGGCTCTCTCGTGGAGCCCGAGGACCGCACGCGGGACAAGGTGCGGGCCGCCGTGCTGGAGCACGGTCCCATCAGCGCCGCTGAACTCGGCAAGCTCCTCGGCTACACGCCCGCCGCGGTCCGCCGTCACCTGGACCAGCTTGAGCGCGGAGGCGTGATCGAGGTCAAGCGCATGGTCAAGGCCGGCGCAGGAGCGGGGCGCCCGGCGCGGCGCTACGTCATCAGTTCCCAGGGTCAGCAGCACTGGGGCGACGACTACCTGGACATCGCCAGCAAGGCGCTGCACGAACTTGCGGCGCTGGGCGGCGAGCAGGCGGTCGAGGCTTTCGCCGAACGCCGTTTCGCCGGCATGGCGGAGCGCTACGCCGACGAGGTGAACGCCGCAGGGTCCGACGTCGAGGCCCGCGCCATGGCGCTCGTCGCGGCGCTCAATCGCGACGGCTTCGTCGCCAACGCCAATGTCCTGCGCATCCATCCGGTGAGCAAGAAGCCCTTGCCGCCGCAGCTCACAGCCATCCAGCTGTGCCAGGGGCATTGCCCCATCCAGAACCTGGCCGCCGAATTCCCGGTCTTCTGTGACAAGGAGACCGAGGTGTTCGAACGGCTTCTCGGTGTGGACGTCCGTCGTCTTTCCACGCTGGCCAACGGCGGCCACGTCTGCACCACGCACATTCCTACCGGACGCAACCACCAGCAAGAAAGGCCGTGATGACGGACCAACTAGCAGAAAAGCCAGTGGCTGAGGGTACGGTGATCTCCGAGATTCTGGAAAAGAACCCGGAGCTCCACGGTATCGGCAACTACGAGTACGGCTGGGCAGACAAGGACGACGCCGGCGCCAACGCGCGCCGCGGCCTGAACGAGGACGTCGTCCGGGACATCTCCACCAAGAAGAGCGAACCCCAGTGGATGCTTGACCTGCGTCTGAAGGGCCTCAAGTACTTCGACCGGAAGCCCATGCCCGCCTGGGCGCGCGGACCTCTCCGGCATCGACTTCGACAACATCAAGTACTTCGTGCGCTCCACGGAGAAGCAGGCCGGTTCCTGGGAAGAGCTTCCCGAGGACATCCGGACCACTTACGAAAAGCTCGGCATCCCGGAAGCGGAGCGCAGCCGCCTCGTGGCCGGCGTCGCGGCTCAGTACGAGTCCGAGGTCGTCTACCACCAGATCCGTGAGGACCTGGAGCAGCAGGGCGTCATCTTCCTCGACACCGACACCGCGCTGAAGGAACACCCGGAGATCTTCCAGGAGTACTTCGGCACCGTGATCCCGGTGGGCGACAACAAGTTCGCCTCCCTGAACACGGCCGTGTGGTCCGGCGGCTCCTTCGTCTACGTCCCCAAGGGCGTTCACGTGGAGATCCCGCTGCAGGCCTACTTCCGCATCAACACGGAGAACATGGGCCAGTTCGAGCGCACCCTCATCATCGCCGATGAGGACTCCTACGTGCACTACATCGAGGGCTGCACCGCCCCGATCTACAGCTCGGACTCGCTGCACTCCGCCGTGGTCGAGATCGTGGTCAAGAAGGGCGCCCGCGTCCGCTACACCACCATCCAGAACTGGTCCAACAACGTGTACAACCTGGTGACCAAGCGCGCGATCTGCGAAGAGGGCGCCACCATGGAGTGGATCGATGGCAACATCGGCTCCAAGGTCACCATGAAGTACCCGGCCGTCTACCTCGTGGGCGAGCACGCCAAGGGTGAGACCCTGTCCATCGCCTTCGCCGGCGAGGGCCAGCACCAGGACACCGGCTCCAAGATGGTGCACATCGCTCCCAACACCAAGAGCTCCATCATCTCCAAGTCGGTGGCCCGCAACGGCGGCCGTGCCGCGTACCGTGGCCTGGTCCAGGTCCGCGAAGGCGCCAAGCACTCCGCCAACACCGTCCGCTGTGACGCCCTGTTGGTGGACACCATCTCCCGCTCGGACACCTACCCGTACATCGACATCCGCGAGGACGATGTGCAGCTGGGTCACGAGGCCACGGTCTCCCGTGTCTCCGAGGAGCAGCTGTTCTACCTGATGTCCCGCGGCATGCCCGAGGACGAGGCCATGGCCATGATCGTGCGCGGCTTCATCGAGCCGATCGCCCGTGAGCTCCCCATGGAGTACGCGCTCGAGCTCAACCGCCTCATCGAACTCCAGATGGAAGGATCCGTCGGTTAATGACTGCCGAAGCAACTGAGAAGGCCCGCATCGGCGCCCCGTCGATCGCCGGTTTCACCGAAGAGGGCGAGCAGCTGGTCTCCAGCAAGGTCGACCACAAGCACAATGACGGCACCACCGTCATGTCCTCCCGCGCCGAGCGTCTGACCAGCCACAACGTGGCCGATTTCGCCCTGCCAGACGGCCGTGAGGAGGAGTGGCGCTTCACCCCGGTGCGCGAGCTCCAGCCGCTGCTGCAGGACGGCGCGAACGACGACGGCGCCACGACGGTCTCCGTCGAGGCTCCGGAAGGCTACGTGTCCGCTCCGCTGGCCATCGGTCAGGCGCCCCGCGCCACCGCGCTGGTGCCGGCCGACCGTGCCGCCGCCGTGGCCTCCGCCAACGCGCCCGAGGCGCTGCACGTCGTCGTGCCCGAAGGCGCGCAGCCCGAGGAACCCGTGCGGATCCTGCTGTCCGGCCAGGGCGCCGGCAAGCGCTCCAACAGCCACCTCGTCCTCGAGGCGGGCGCCAACTCCAAGTCGGTCGTCATCCTCGAGCACGACGGTTCCGCCAACCACAACGGCAACGTTGAGATCTTCGTCGGCGAGGCCGCCGAGCTCACCGTCGTCTCCGTGCAGCTCTGGGAGGATGACGCCATCCACCTGGCCCAGCACGACGCCGTCGTGGCCAAGGAAGGCGTGTACAAGCACATCGCCGTGACGCTGGGCGGCAAGATCGTCCGCCTGAACTCCAATGTGCGTTTCTCCGGCGAACAGGCCGAGGCCGAGCTCCTGGGGCTCTACTTCGCCGACGCCGGCCAGCACCTGGAGCACCGTTCGTTCGTGGATCACAACGTGCCGAACTGCACCTCCAACGTCCTCTACAAGGGTGCGCTGCAGGGCAAGGGCGCTCACACGGTGTGGGTGGGTGACTGCCTCATTCAGAAGCAGGCCGTTGGCACCGACTCGTACGAGAAGAACCAGAACCTGGTCCTGACCGACGGCTGCCGCGCGGACTCCGTGCCCAACCTGGAGATCGAGACCGGCCTCATCGCCGGCGCCGGTCACGCGTCCTCGACCGGCCGTTTCGATGACGAGCACCTGTTCTACCTCATGGCCCGCGGCATCCCGGAGGATGTGGCCCGCCGTCTGGTGGTCCGAGGCTTCCTGAACGAGATCATTCAGAAGATCAAGGTCCCGGCCCTCGAGGAACGTCTCACCGAGGCCGTGGAACGCGAACTGACCGCAGGCGAGTACTAGAAGGAGCGGACGTGCCGGAAACGCCACAGGGCACCTTGGTGTGCAAGAGCACCGAGATCTCGCCCAAGCAGGCCCTCAGGGTTCTCCTCGAGGGATACCCCGTCGCCGTGGTGAAGGACTCCATGGGGGAGATCCACGCCATCGGTGACACCTGCTCGCACGCGGACGTCTCCCTCTCCGAGGGCGACGTCGAGGGTTGCGCGATCGAGTGCTGGGGACATGGTTCCCAGTTCGATCTGCGGTCCGGTCAGCCGCTCCAGCTCCCCGCCTATGATCCCGTTCCCGTCTTCGCCGTGGAGATCCACGGCGACGACGTGTACGTCGACACCAGCAACGTTGTGAACGGCGCCCGGGTCTTCTGAGCCCCGGCCGCACCAAACAGACTTAGGACAAGAAAGAACAGCATGTCTACTCTTGAAATCAAGGACCTGCACGTCAGCATCGAGACAGAGCAGGGCGAGAAGGAAATCCTCAAGGGCGTCTCCCTGGTCATCAAGACCGGCGAGACCCACGCCATCATGGGCCCCAACGGCTCCGGCAAGTCCACCCTGGCCTCCACGATCGCCGGTCACCCGCGCTACACCGTGACCAGCGGCTCCATCACCCTGGATGGTGAAGACGTCCTGGAGATGAGCGTGGACGAGCGTGCCCGCGCCGGCCTCTTCCTCGCCATGCAGTACCCGGTCGAGGTTCCCGGCGTGACCATGACCAACTTCCTCCGCACCGCCAAGACCGCCATCGACGGCGAGGCCCCCTCGCTGCGCACCTGGACCAAGGATGTCAAGGCGGCCATGGAGCAGTTGCGCATCGACGCCGACTTCGCCCAGCGCAACGTCAACGAAGGCTTCTCCGGCGGTGAGAAGAAGCGCGTGGAGATCCTCCAGCTCGAGCTCTTCAAGCCGAAGTTCGCCATCCTCGACGAGACCGACTCCGGCCTGGACGTCGACGCTCTGAAGGTCGTCTCCGAGGGCGTCAACCGCGCTCACGCCGGCGGCGGGATGGGCACCCTGCTCATCACCCACTACACGCGCATCCTGCGCTACATCAAGCCGGACTTCGTCCACGTCTTCGTCGACGGCAAGGTCGTCGAGCAGGGCGGCCCGGAGCTGGCCGACCGCCTCGAAGACGAGGGCTACGACCGCTACGTGGCCGGCGCCGGCACGGCCTCCGAGCCGGCAGCGGTCTGAGCGACTCGACTGACAACCCGGGAGGGGACAGAAGATGACCGAAGTGAATGCGGCCAGGACAAGTCTTGAGGACGTCGAAGAGGCGCTCAAGGACGTCATCGACCCCGAGCTCGGCGTCAACGTGGTGGACCTGGGCCTGCTGTACGGGCTCAAGTACTCCGACGAGGACGGCGCGCTCCTGATCGACATGACCCTGACCACGGCGGCCTGCCCGCTCACCGACGTGCTCGAGGAGCAGGTGGGCAAGGCCCTGGACGGTGTCGTCGACGACTGGCGCCTCAACTGGGTGTGGATGCCGCCGTGGGGTCCCGAGCGGATCACCGATGACGGCAAGGACCAGATGCGGGCCCTCGGCTTCAACATCTGATCCAGCCGCACGGCTGAGCGCGGCTCAACGACGACGGCGGCGGCCGGGAGAAATCCCGGCCGCCGCCGTCGTGCGTGGGAGTCGGTCCCGGGCCGGGTCAGTAGCTCCTGCCCACGACCGCGAAGAGTTCCTCGGGACGCGCGTCCGGGGCCGGGAGTCCGCCGTCCTCGGTCTGCAGGCAGCGCACGGTGATGGCCGAGGCGTTGAGCGTCCTCTCGCCGGATTCGCCGAGGAGGTCCCAGCGGATCCGGGCGAATCCTGTCTGAGCTGCTTGCTCGGCCTCGCCGGGATCGGTCGTCTCGAGGGTGTGGTCCGTCAGCCGCCGCTTGGCCTCCTGGAACATCGCGGCCTGGATCTCCGTCAGCAGGCCGGGGATCAGCGCGGCCGTCTCAGCGAGCGGCACCGGTTCCTTGCTGCCCGTGTCCCGGCGGACGAGGGTCGCCACGCCCTGGTCCAGGTCGCGCGGACCGATCTCGATCCGGAGCGGAACTCCCTTGAGCTCCCACTCCGTCACGCGGCGTCCGAAGCCGGTCGTGAGCCGTTCGTCGACCTTCACCCGGACGCCCGCCTGCTCCAGCTCTTCGCGGAGGCGTGCCGCGGCGGCGAGGACGCGGCCGTCGTCGCGCACCGGAACGATCACCAGCTGGACCGGCGCGATGGCCGGAGGGAGGCGGAGCCCCGTGTTGTCGCCGTGGGACATGATCAGCCCGCCCAGCATCCGGGTGCTCGATCCCCAGGACGTGGTCCAGCAGTCCTGCGCGGCGCCGTCCGCGTCCGTGAAGCCGATGCCGAAGGCCTTGGCGAAGTTCTGGCCGAGTTCGTGGCTCGTGGCCATCTGGAGAGCTTTGCCGTCGACCATCATGGCCTCGCAGGTCATCGTGTTGACGGCGCCCGCGAACCGCTCCGCCGGGGACTTGTCACCCACCAGGACGGGGATGGCCAGGACGTCTTCCAGGAACGAGCGGTACACCTCGAGGTGGATGCGGCGCGCGTACGCCGCCGCCTCCTCGCGCGTCGCGTGGGCCGTGTGGCCTTCCTGCCACAGGAATTCGCTGGTCCGCAGGAACGTCCGGGGCCGCATCTCCCAGCGCACGACGTTGGCCCACTGATTCAGCAGGAGCGGCAGATCGCGGTAGGACTGGACCCACTTGGCCATGAGCTCGCCGAAGATGGTCTCGCTGGTGGGCCTCACGACCACGGGCTCGCTGAGTTCCTTGCCTCCGGCGTGCGTGACCACGGCGAGCTCCGGGCTGAACCCGTCCACATGCTCGGCTTCCCGTTCCAGGTAGGACTGCGGGATGAAGAGGGGGAGGTAGACGTTCTCGGCGCCGGCAGCTTTGATGCGGCCGTCGACGGCGGCCTGCATCCGCTCCCAGATGCCGTAGGCGTACGGGCGGATGACCATGGTCCCGCGCACCGGGCCGTTGTCGGCCAGCTGGGCCTTGTCCAGAACGTCCTGGTACCAGCGGGGGAAGTCCTCGGTTTGATCGGCGAGGACGGAAGCGTGTGCTTTCACCATGGCCCGACCCTACCGGACGGTTGGGTCGCTGTGGGCCCGACCGATTCAGGGCTTGACGGTGTAGTGGCTCGTGATGGCGACGCGGTTGTAGGCGTTGATCGTGATGGCGAGCCAGGAGACCGCCGAGATCTGGTCCTCCGTGAGGACCTGGGACACCGGCACGTAGACCTCGTCCGGGACCTGGTGATCGGACACGAGGGTGATGGCTTCGGTCAGGGCCAGGGCGGCGCGTTCGACGGCGGTGAAGTACTCGCTCTCCCGCCAGGCCGGCAGCACGGCGAGGCGGTCCTGCGTCTCACCCAGCTTGACCGCGTCCTTGGTGTGCAGCCGCAGGCAGTAAGCGCAGCCATTGATCTGTGAGGCTCGGATCTTGAGGAGCTCGCAGAGCAGGGGGCTGATGTCCGCGGCGGCAGCGGCCTCGGTGGCGGCCTTGCTCAGCTTCCCCAGCGCTTTGAAGGTGTCGGAATGGGCTTTGCTGATGTTCACTCGACGGTTCATGTCTGCATGGTAGCCGTGGCCGGTGTGCCGGGACATCCCCCGACCGGATTATTCATGAGCCGTTCGACGGCGGTTCAGCCGGAGCGCCAGAAGCACCACGATCAGGGCGATCCCGAGGTCCAGGAACGTTCCCGCGGCGAACTCGGCCTGTCCCGTCAGGCCCGCTGCGGTGCCGATCCCGCCGATCAGAATGACGCCCAGGGAGAGCGCGAGCTGCTGGACGGTGCCGAACAGCCCGCCGGACAGGCCGGCCGCCTCCACCGGGATCTCGCGCACCACCGCCTGGGTGAGCGGGGAGAAGATCATCGCCTGCCCGGCGCCCAGGAGCACCAGGCTCGGCTGCAGCAGCAGGGGAAGAGCCGGAGTCCAGGCCAGCAGCACTGTCGCGGCGATCAGGACGAGCGCCGCGCCCTGGAGCGTGACGCCCCAGAACAGCGTGCGGTCGCCGAGCCACCGCTGGATCCTGGACAGGCTGAGGGACACGGCCGTGAAGACCAGGGCGAAGGGAAGCAGGAGGAGACCCGCATCGAGGGGCGTCAGGCCGAGCCCGTGTTCCAGGGCGCGGGGGATGACGTAGAGGATCGCCCCATACCCGGCGAAGAAGAGGCCAGCGGCGAGCAGCCCGGTCTGGAGAGCCGGCAGACGCAGGATGCTGGGCGGCAGCAGAGGCACGCGGCCCGACCGTTCGATCCGGTTCTGATGCCGCCACAGTGCGAGCAGCAGGACCGCGGCCACCACGAGCGCGACCGGCACGGGCCACGGCCAGCCGAGCGAGGGCCCGAACGTCAGCCCGGCGGCCAGCAGCAGGACGCCGCCGCCGAGCTGGAGCGTGCCCGCGACGTCGATGTCCACGGCCTCGTGGGCTGTGCTGCGGGGCGCGAAGCGGCCGAGCACGACGGCGGCCGCCGCGATCGCCGCGGCGAGCCAGTAGACGGCACGCCATCCGGAGAGCGGGCCGAATGTGACGCTCGCCAGCGCCCCGCCGGCGACCCTGACCGAGCGCCGCGCCGATCCCGCCGCTGGCCCCGAAGGCGGAGATGGCACGCACGCGGGCCGCGCCGTCGCTCGTCGCCTGGATCGTGGCGAGCACCTGGGGCGTGCAGAGCGCGGCGCCGAGCCCTTGCGCGATCCGCGCTGCTATCAGCACGCCGAGGTTCGGCGCGAAGGAACACGCCAGGGCCGCCGCGAGGAACACGATCATTCCGAGGGTGAACATGCGGTGCCTGCCATACCGGTCACCGAGGCGCCCGCCCAGGATCAGCAGCGTGGCGAAGGGGATCCCGTAGCCGGCGACGACGAGTTCCAACCCGGCGTCGGACGCTGCGAACTCCGTGTGCAGCTGCGAGAGGGAGACTGTGACGGCGTTGAAGGCGTAGGACCCGACGCCGGGTGCCAGGACGAGGCCGAGATAGCGCCAGATCGGCACGGCGGCCGGTGGGACCGGGTGGAGCGTCGTCACGGGTGGGGCGGCTGGTGCGGTGGTCATGGGACCACTCTGCTCCGCCTCTTATCCTGGTGCCAGGAGCCTGTTTATCCTGGTAGTGACAGCACCCGGTCCAGCGGCTCGCGGCCGCCCACGGACGTGAGAGGATCGCTGCAGGAGGAGACATGTCCGCTTCGGCACGCCGCGAGGAATTCGCGGAATTTCTGAGTTCCCGTAGGGCGCGGCTGCGGCCCGAGGACGTGGGTCTGCCACGGGGCGCGCGGCGGCGTGTCGCGGGCCTCCGGCGCGAGGAAGTGGCCCAGCTGGCCGGCGTCGGCCTCACCTGGTACACGTGGCTCGAGCAGGGCCGTCCCATCGCCGCGTCGGAGCAGGTGCTGACGTCGATCGCGCGGGCGCTCCTGCTCAGCGACGACGAGCGCGATCACCTCTTCGCCCTGGCCGGCGCCGCGATCCCCGAGCGTGCCCCGATGAGCTGTCTGAACGACGCGCACCATGAGCTCCTCGCCAAGCTCATGCCGTATCCGGCGGCCGCCCAGACCGCTCGCTTCGACATCGTCGCCTACAACCGGTCCTACCGGTACCTGTTCACGGACTTCGACCGGATCCCGGTGGGGGAGCGCAACTGCGCCCGGCTGCTGTTCACGGCTCCGGAGTGGCAGAGGGCGCATGTGGACCTCGAGCACGCTCAGCGACGCATCGCCGCCCGTCTCCGCGCCGCCTACGGACGTCATCGCGAGTATCCGGAGTGGCAGCGTTTCATCCAAGAGCTTCAGGACGTCTCGCCGGTGTTCCGGGAGCTCTGGGCCCGTGGCGACGTCTCCGGTGAGCGCAACGCCCTCAAGAGGCTCCGCCACCCCCAGCTGGGTGAGCTGAATCTCAGCATGACGAGCCTGTGGACCGACGAGACGCTCGGCACCCGGATCGTCTGGTTCGCCCCGGCCGACGCCCTGAGCGCCGAACGCCTGGAACTCCTCGCCCGCATGGCGCAGGACCAGCCGCTGACCAGCGCCGCGGCCTGAGCGGCGCCACTCCGGATTCATCCGTTCTTCAGGGAACCGGTGCCGAGCGCTCCCGGCGCTCGTACTAGACTGTTCGGTGGCTGGCTGTGGTCCCGTATGCCGCAAGTCATGAAGCCGCAATGTGAACAGGAGACACCGTGTCAGAAGCCCAACAGATCACCCTCAGAGTCGACGGAGACGAGACCCAGGTGACCGCGGGCACCACTGGCGCGGAGTTGTTCTTCGATCGCCGTGACGTGGTGGTCATGCGTGTCGACGGAGTGCTGAAGGACCTGGACCAGCCCCTGGAGGCCGGCGCCGAGATCGAGTCCGTCACCATCGACTCCCCGGACGGCCTGAACGTCCTCCGCCACTCCACCGCGCACGTCATGGCCCAGGCCGTGCAGCAGCTGCGCCCGGATGCCAAGCTCGGCATCGGCCCGTACATCAAGGACGGCTTCTACTTCGACTTCGACGTCGCCGAGCCGTTCACCCCCGAGGACCTCAAGGCCCTCGAGAAGATGATGCTCAAGATCGTCAACCAGAACCAGAAGTTCGTGCGCCGCGTGGTCTCGCCGGAGGAGGCACGCGAGGCCATGGCCGGCGAGCCGTACAAGCTCGAACTGCTCGGCAAGGCGGACTCGGCCGATGAGGCCGGAGAAGGTGTCAACGTCGAGGTCGGCGCGGGTGACATCACGATCTACGACAACGTGGACCGCAAGAGCGGCGACGTCGTCTGGTGCGATCTCTGCCGCGGCCCGCACCTGCCCAACACCAAGCTGATCTCCAACGCCTTCGCGCTCACCCGTTCCTCGGCCGCCTACTGGCTGGGCGACCAGAACAACAAGCCGCTGCAGCGCATCTACGGCACCGCGTGGCCCACCAAGGAAGCCCTCAAGGAGTACCAGGAGCGCCTCGCCGAGGCGGAGCGCCGCGATCACCGCAAGCTCGGCGTCGAACTGGACCTCTTCTCCTTCCCGGACGAGCTGGGCTCCGGTCTGCCGGTGTTCCACCCCAAGGGCGGCATCATCCGCAAGGCCATGGAGGACTACTCCCGTCAGCGGCACGTGGAGGCGGACTACGAGTTCGTCTACACCCCGCATATCACCAAGGGTCACCTGTACGAGGTCTCGGGCCACCTGGACTGGTACAAGGACGGCATGTTCCCCGCGATGCACGTCGACGCGGAGTTCAACGAGGACGGCACTGTGCGCAAGCCGGGCCAGGATTACTACCTCAAGCCCATGAACTGCCCCATGCACAACCTGATCTTCCGCTCCCGCGGACGGTCCTACCGTGAACTTCCGCTGCGGCTCTTCGAGTTCGGCTCGGTGTACCGCTACGAGAAGTCCGGCGTGGTGCACGGCCTGACCCGAGTCCGAGGCATGACTCAGGACGACGCCCACATCTACTGCACCAAGGAGCAGATGAAGGACGAGCTGACCAGCACGCTCAACTTCGTGCTCGGGCTGCTCAAGGACTACGGCCTGGACGACTTCTACCTGGAACTGTCCACCAAGGACCCGGAGAAGTACGTCGGCAGTGACGAGGTGTGGGAGGAAGCCACCCGCACCCTCGCCGAGGTGGCGGAGGCGTCCGGGCTGGAGCTCGTTCCGGATCCGGGTGGAGCGGCGTTCTACGGCCCCAAGATCTCCGTGCAGGCCAAGGACGCACTCGGTCGCACCTGGCAGATGTCCACGATCCAGCTGGACTTCAACCTGCCGGAGCGCTTCGAGCTCGAGTACCAGGCGGCGGACGGCTCCCGTCAGCGTCCGGTGATGATCCACCGGGCGCTCTTCGGTTCGGTCGAACGCTTCATGGGTGTTCTCACCGAGCACTACGCCGGGGCGTTCCCCGCGTGGCTCGCGCCGGTGCAGGTCGTGGCCATCCCGGTCGCCGAGGCATTCAACGACTACCTCTACGAGGTGGCGGCGAAGCTGAAGAAGGCTGGTATCCGCGTGGAGGTGGACGCGTCCAGCGACCGCTTCCCGAAGAAGATCCGCACCGCCAGCAAGGACAAGGTGCCCTTCGTCCTGATCGCCGGTGGCGAGGACGCCGAGAACGGGGCGGTGTCGTTCCGCTTCCGTGACGGCAGCCAGGACAACGGGGTGCCGGTCGAGGAGGCCGTGCAGCGGATCGTCGACGCCGTGAAGAACAGGACCCTCTAGGCATGACGGAACCCACAGGCGCTGCGGAGACCTCCGGGACGGGCGCGACCTCAGATGAAGCCGTGACCGACGATTTCCAGCTCCCCGGCGTCCCGGACGCCTTCCAGCGCCTGTGGACCCCTCATCGGATGGCCTACATCAAGGGTGGTCAGGAGCAGTACGACCACCCGGACTCCTGCCCGTTCTGCGTGGCGCCGAGCCGTTCCGATGAGCAATCTCTCATCGTGCACCGGGGGAAGCTCTGCTACGTCATCCTCAATCTGTACCCGTACAACCCCGGGCACGCCCTCATCTGCCCCTACCGCCACGTGTCCTACTACACGGATCTGACGGAGGAGGAGACCGCCGAGTTCTCGGCCCTCACCCAGACCACCATCCGCGTGCTGCAGAAGGTGTCCCGTCCGGGTGGCTTCAACATCGGGATGAACCAGGGCAAGGTGGGCGGCGCCGGGATTTCCGAGCACCTCCACCAGCACGTGGTGCCCCGCTGGGGCGGCGACGGCAACTTCCTGCCGATCATCGCGCAGACCAAAGCGATCACGCAGACCCTGGGCGAGGTCCGGGAACTGCTGGCGGACGGCTGGCCGGCGGACGACGACGGCGACGTGGCGGGTGCCGAACACACCGCAGCGGCAGGGGACCTCTGAGCCCATGCTCAATCGTTTCGCGCGCACCTTCTTCACGCGCCTGTTCACGCCCCTGGCCAAGGCCCTGCTCAAGGCCGGGGTGAGCCCGGATGCCGTGACGGTGACCGGCACGCTCGGCGCCGTCGTCTCCGCGCTCGTCTTCTACCCGCAGGGGCAGCTGTTCTGGGGGACCGTGGCGATCACGGTCTTCATCTTCTCGGACGTGGTGGACGGCATCATGGCGCGCCTGTCCGGGCGCCACGGCCTGTGGGGCAACTTCCTGGATTCGACGCTGGACCGTGTGGTGGATGGTGTGCTGTTCTCCACGGTCGCGTTCTGGTACTTCACTGGGGGGGACGACCCGGTCATCGCGACGGCTGCCCTGGCGTGCCTGGTCTTCGGCATGCTCGTGTCCTATGCGCGGGCGAAGGCCGAGGCGCTCGGTTTCGAGTGCAATGTGGGCATCGCGGAACGTGCGGAACGACTGGTCGCCCTCCTGGTCATGACCGGTCTCACCGGGCTCGGCCTGCCGCCGGTGGTCCTGCTCGTGACGCTCGTCCTGCTCGCGCTGGCATCGCTCTTCACGATCGGGCAGCGCGTCGAGACGGTCCGGCGTCAGGCCGCCGCCGTCCGCTGACCGGAACCGGACGGGGGAGCAGGCACCGGCGAAGCCTCGGCCTGGGAGTGACCCGGGCCGAGGCTTCGCCTGTCTGTTACGCGTGCGCGCCTCACGGGCGGTGCCGCCGTCGGACAGCTATTAGACTTGTCGGCAGGCGGCGTTCTGCCGCCGGTCGGGTGACACTGCGTGAGTTTGGCCGCGTGTGCCTGGCGTACGCCATTTTCTGATACCCATAGGGGTTTTTTGTGTCTACAGCTGAACTGAACGGCGAGAACACCAACGGCAATGCCGCCGATGCGAAGCAGCGAGTCGTCACCGGCAGCAGCCGCGTCAAGCGGGGCATGGCCGACATGCTGAAGGGCGGCGTCATCATGGACGTCGTCAACGTGGAGCAGGCCCGGATCGCCGAGGATGCCGGCGCCGTGGCCGTCATGGCTCTCGAGCGCGTCCCCGCGGACATCCGCGCCCAGGGCGGCGTCTCCCGTATGTCCGATCCGGACATGATCGACCAGATCATCGAGGCCGTGTCCATCCCGGTCATGGCGAAGGCCCGCATCGGCCACTTCGTGGAGGCCCAGGTCCTGCAGTCCCTCGGCGTCGACTACATCGACGAGTCCGAGGTCCTCACCCCGGCCGACTACGTCAACCACATCGACAAGTGGGACTTCGACGTCCCCTTCGTCTGTGGCGCCACCAACCTCGGTGAGGCCCTGCGCCGCATCAACGAGGGCGCGGCCATGATCCGTTCCAAGGGCGAGGCCGGCACCGGCGACGTCTCCAACGCCACGGGTCACATGCGCAAGATCCGCTCCGAGATCGCCAAGCTCTCGGCTCTGCCCGAGGACGAGCTGTACGTGGCCGCCAAGGAACTGCAGGCGCCGTACGAGCTGGTCAAGGAGGTTGCGGCCACCGGTAAGCTGCCCGTCGTCCTCTTCACCGCGGGCGGCATCGCCACCCCGGCCGACGCCGCCATGATGATGCAGCTCGGCGCCGACGGCGTGTTCGTGGGCTCCGGCATCTTCAAGTCCGGCAACCCGGCCCAGCGTGCCGCCGCCGTGGTCAAGGCCACCACCTTCTACGACGACGCCGAGGTCATCGCGAAGGTCTCCCGTGGTCTGGGCGAGGCCATGGTCGGCATCAACGTCGACGAGCCGGCACGCTCCATCCAGTTCGCCGAGCGCGGCTGGTAAACACTGGCACATGAGGCGATTCGGCCCACGCCCCCATCAATTGGCGGCGTGGGCCGTTCTCATTTTGGGCTGTGGCTGGTGAGATCCTGAATCCAGCCCTGGCGTTGCTCGTCCGTGGCGAGCCAGGACAGCTGGCCGGATTCCGTCACCCTGCCCTTCCGCCGTAGTGAACAGTCTGACTACGATCGTGTATGGGTAGAAGAAACGTCCTCATCGAAGGCGGCTCCGGGACCGGGAAGACCGCCGTGTGTGAGGAACTCGCGCGGCGCGGATACCAGGCCATTCACGGCGATCGTGAGCTTGCCTACCGGGGGGATCCGAAGACCGGAGAACCGGTGGGGAACGTTACTGGTCTGGCCGTTCACGACCACCATCTCTGGCGTGTCGACAAGGTCCGAGCTCTTGTGGCGGATCACAGCGAGCCTGTGACGTTCTTCTGTGGCGGATCGCGGAACGTTCTGCAGTTCATTCACCTGTACGACGCAGTCTTCGTCCTCGACGTCGACACTGCGACCCTGATCCGGCGGCTTGACAGTAGGCCAGAAGAAGAGTGGGGAGGCCGGGGGCGTGACGCGGAACGAGATCTGATACTCCACCTACACCGAACGAGAGCGGACGTTCCGGCTGGAGGCATCGCCATCGATTCCACCGCGTCGGTCGCCCACGTCGTCGACGAAATCCTTGCCTTGAGCGATACGGCGGGAAACTCTGCACGATAGCCGGGCCGCCAGAGGGCCAGCCGCGACGGCGTGCGGTGACGACCATGATCAGAGCATTCAAGGAGAACCGCTGATGTATGCGATGCAGTACCAAGTGGGCCTGCCGGCCGATTACGACATGGAGATCATCCGTGAACGCGTCCGCACGACCGGGCCCCTCCTGGACGGCTTCGCCGGACTCGAGTTCAAGGCATATCTGATCCAGGAGAAGGCCCAGGGTGCGCCACGCAACGCTTACGCGCCCTTCTACGTCTGGCGGGATATCGACGGCATGAGAAACTTCTGCTGGGGAGAACCAGGCTATTCCTCCATAGTCCGCGATTTCGGGCGTCAGCCCATCCAGGACTGGACTGTCCACCGGCTCGTCGCTGGCCCCGGTGACTACAGTCAGGCACGGAGCCTCTCGATCACGAACACTCCACTGCCGACCGGCATCGCGCCTGCCCGTTGCCTCGACGCGATTGCCCAGCAGTTCCTCTCACGTGTCAGCGAAAGCACGATCTCACTCGTCAGCGCAGTGGACGTCACCACCTGGAATGTCGTCCTCGTCGAACTCAGCAGCGCCCCATCCGACCAGCGGTCAACGGATTCCGACATTTACGAAGTGCTCCACGTTTCGACCTCTGCCTGATCCGCCGTTGGCCTGGTTACCAGCATCCTCATTCCCGGCTTGTCTATCGTTCGCGACGGCGGTGGGCACGCACCCGCGATCAGTTCAGACGCGTCAGTGAGCTGTAGAGACGGTGGGTGCGGGCGCCGTCGTCGACGAACACGTCAACGCAGTCTTCCGCGGCGCAGGTTCCGAGCCGATCCCGTCCCGGCCGCGCGCAGGGCGAGGTGCCTGAGGCACCAGCGCGGGAGGAAGGTGTCACAGAGCTTCGTAGCTCTGCCCGTGGGCGCCAACGAAGGCTAGCGGAGTGCCGTTCACGGAAACGACAGTCCTCCCGTTGGCCGGTCCAGCGAGCTTAGTCTTGATGGTCGGGAGGACGTGTTCACCTTCGTTGCTGATCCACGTCACCTCCGGCATGGATTGCATGAGGTCCACGAACCGAGCGCGTCGCTCAGCTTCAAGGTAGACAAGCACCGCGCTGTGGAACACCACGGGCCTGGAACCGTGCGGAGCCTGGGCAACGAGCGAAGGGACGACGTTCAGCAGGTCTCCACGCACCAGATTCGGCGGATCTGCCGCAACGATCTTCCGTGCAGCCTGGAGCCTTCTGCGTCGGGAATCGTGCTCGGGCCACACAAGAGTTTCCAGCCATTCGACCTGTGCGGGGTCGCTGACATCAAGCGGGTTCACATCAACGCCGACCCGCGCGACGACTTCGGGGATCCGATGTGGAACGCTCTTCGGATCGATTCGGCAAGGCAGCTCAACCGTGCTCAGCCCTTCGGCAGGATCAAGGCCGATGATGCCTTCTCCGGTGTCGTACCGGTAGCTGTATTTGTCAGGGTAGAGGCATAACCCCGCGGATGCTCCGGCTTCGATGAGCGCCAAAGGCCCTTCGAGGCGACTCAGGACAGGCAGGAGGACCGCGCACCTGCCCGCTTCATTGGTCTGGGTGGACCGTTCTCGGACTACGGGTTCGACGTCAGACCAGTGGTCCAATATCCAGGCGCGGAATTCTCGGTAAGGACCCACCGGCGCACCCTTGAGCCGGGCAGCGGCGAAGATGAGGTTCGGTTGACGTTTCCCCCATGGCAAAGTCTCGATGACGGCCAGCACCTCGCTGTCTTCGGCCACTGAGGACGCCCATTCACAATAGATGGGCGATATATCTCGTGCTTCGACGCGAGCGAAGCTGCGGTACATCTCCGACGTCACACTCTGCATAAGGCTCATGCTAACGGCCGCGACCAGAGCCGCGTCCGAATCGATGAGACCGAGGCCCGGGGCATCCTCATCCTTGTCAGAGATCGTGGTGCACCGATCGGTTGCCCCGGGTTGCCATCGTCACCGGCTACATCACCATGAAGTCACTCACTCCGCTGACCTGACAAAAGGGAATACGTCGTGCTGCTTGCCTCAGCTCGTAGTTCCGCCATCATGGCGCAAGATGTCGTGACTACTACGGAGTGTGAATCCTGGGCTCGCGTCCTCGGCGGTCGCTCACACTCAGAGGGTCATGCGGAGATGAGGAAGGCGATGATCACGGCAGCGGCCACTGAATTCGGGACCCAGCTGCCCGTTTGGTCATCATCAGCCTTCTTCACATCGCACGCCGCTGCCTGCTCGCAGGAGCCTGCTCTTGTGGAGATAGTTCTCATAGTTCTCATAGTTCTCTGGGGGCTGGTGGGAGCGGCTGACCGGACGCGTGATTCACCTGTGCCCGGCGGAGAGTGTACGCCAGGAGGCATCCGGCGAGGGAGGCCAGGGCTGCTGCGGTTCCGGCCGTGAGAATGAGACCGAGTGATTCCGGCCAGCTTGCGTTCCTGGAATGCACCGTCAGCACCGTCACGAACAGCGCGCCGATCCCGAAGCCCACCGTGGTGATGATCGCCGTCCGTGCGAGGTCGCTCAGCCGAGCAAGACGGCGTTCGACCAGGAGCGCGAGAGGTAGCCAGATCGCTGCGCCCAGCGCCGCGAAGACCAGAGCAGTGCCGAGCAGGAGCGTCAGCAAAGTGCCCATCGGCAGGTCTCCGTCACCGGGCGCTGCCAGCAGTCCCATGACGGCGAGAAGCGGCCAGGCGGCGACGCCCCACACGAGCTCTTTTACCCTCATGCTTCCGGAGCGTAACAGCATGCCGTGACCAGCGGATGAACAGCAGTCGTTGCGATGTCAGGAAACGTTTTCGAGCGATTATCCTCGTGGCCGGCGGAGTTGCCCGCCACACGAGGTCTCATTCCGCCGCGAGTGCCTCGTTGAGCTCGCACAACCGGCCCCCGGTGCGCATGGCGTCGACCGCGCGAGTGAGTTCCTCCAGGCGTCGTTCCGCGCTTGCGATGAGTTGGTCGGAGATCCGGGCCCAGT
Organism: Arthrobacter woluwensis; assembly: GCF_030816155.1. Classification (NCBI taxonomy): domain Bacteria; kingdom Bacillati; phylum Actinomycetota; class Actinomycetes; order Micrococcales; family Micrococcaceae; genus Arthrobacter; species Arthrobacter woluwensis. Next base: position 1,436,733 of record NZ_JAUSXR010000001.1, read on the forward strand.
CCTGTGGCTGCGGGTTCCCGGGCAGCTCCTGAAAGATCTCGGCGATCTCGCGAACGGTGAACCCGACGCGCTGGGCGAGCTTGGCCACCTTGACTTGGCAGCCGGCACTCGCGTCGAAGCGGCGCTGATTGCCGGAGGTCCGCACGGCGGTGATCACGCCGTGCTGTTCATAGAACCGAACGGCGGAAGGTGCGACGCCGCCTTCCTCGGCAACATCTCTGACAGTCCGGAGACGCTTGGCCTCCACAATGGGGGTGGTAGACATGAGCCAAGGCTGTCAGTCCTGGCGCTTGACTTCAATATTTGTTGAAGTCTTAGCGTGGCGAGCATGGACAACACATCGTCAGCACCGCGCCCTTCGTCAGACCCAACGGAGCGCGGCAGCGGCCGTTCAACCACCGGGGTGACCACGGTGCTCGCGGCAGGGATGCTCCTGCAGGCGATCACCATGTACCTCACCAGCGCGCTGATGCCCAGTGCGGTCGCCGACATCGGCGGAGACGCCTACTACGCATGGGTCACGACAGCGTTCATCGTCGCGGGAGTCGCTGCCACGGTGGCGACTCCCGCAGTGCTCGGTCGGCTCGGATCTCATCGCTCGTACGTCTTCGGCGCGAGTGCGTTCGCGATCGGCAGTGCGGTCGCCGCGGCCGCGCCGAGCATGGAGATACTGTTGATAGGCCGCGCAGCGCAGGGCGTCGGAGGCGGACTTTTGTCCGGCTTGGCGTTCGCTCTCATCAGGATGGCGCTGCCCGAGCCGGCGTGGGCACGGGCGACCGCTGTCGTCTCGGCGATGTTCGGGGTCGGCACGCTTGTTGGCCCAACCGCCGGCGGGGCATTCGCGCAGGTGGACGCCTGGCGGCTAGCGTTCGCGTCGGTCGCCGCCGCCGGTGTTGTTCTGGCGATCGCCGCGCCGCTCGCGCTGCCCCGATCGCCGAGGTCGGTGAGCCTGACGCGGCTGCCGCTTCTCTCGCTGATCGTCCTGGTCGGCGAGGTTGCTGCGCTCAGCGTCACCAGTGTCCTGCCTGGCGGCTGGGTGTGGGCCGGAGTCGTGCTTGCGGCGATCCTGCTGATCGTGTTCGTCGCCGTCGACCGTTCTGCGCGCGTCGGTGTCCTGCCACCCCTCACCTACACCCGGGGCCCGCTCAAGTGGATCTACTTGGCGCTCGCTCTGACCACGGCCGCTCCAGCGAGCGAGGCGTTCACCCCCCTCTTCGGGCAGCGTCAGTTCGAGCTCGCACCCTTCGCAGCCGGTTTCCTCGGTGCGACAGTGTCGGTGGGCTGGTCTGTCGCTGCGATCTGGAGCTCGCGCGCCGAGCAGCCGAGCCATCGTGCGCGCCTGCTGCTTGCCGGTCCAGCTGTGACGGCGGCTGCGATGGCTGTGCTCGTCGTTCTGCAGCTCATCCCAGGCGGTAGATCGGCCATCATCATCGGGTGGGTTCTGGCGCTGATACTTGCCGGCATCGGCGTCGGCCTGGCGAATCCACACCTGTCCGTTCGGGTGATGTCCAGTACCTCGAGCGAAGCCGACGGGGCCTCCGCTGCCGCCGCGATTCCAGTCGTCAGCCAACTCGGGCAGGCGTTCGCCGCCGCTATCGGAGGCACCGTCGTCAATGCGGCCATGCCCTCGATCGCGGGTGCCGCAGCCGGCCTGTTCGCCCTCTTCGCTCTGTTCGCCCTCCTCGGCCTCGGGGCCGTGATCGCCGTCCGACGCCACGATTCTCACGCGACCACGAACGATCATTCCTGACGTCCGTGACCGGTCTGCTGGAACTGGGAGACCACAGCATCCCAGCTCCTCCGCTCTGGGCGAATCTTGCAGTTCGACCGCAGAGGCCTGGTTCAGTCGTATTTCGCGTGTTCCAGGATCCGGTGGCCGAAGGGGGAGGCGAGGTGCACGGTCAGGCGATGTATGACGGCCTGAAGGGTGCAGATCTCTTGAGGCCCCGCCGGCTTGCGGGCGATCACTCCGATGGTGACTTTCGTTCCTTCTTCCTTGAGATAGGTCGCGACAGGACGATCGCATGCGCCGGATTCGGCCATGAGGCTGATGACCTTGCTGGACGGTTCAGGGCCTGTTCCTGACCAGTCCAGGAGTTTGTGGGCAGCCGCGTTCGGGAGGTCGGAGAGATAGGGGAGGGGCGCTCCTGGACTTACGGAGGGAAGCGGCGGAACGTTCGGGGTCTGGGTCGCGCTCACGATCCCCGCCGTCACCCCTCCTGTCACGGCCACCGCAGCGGCCAACGACAGGACGAGCCGCGAACTTTTCATCACCACACCCCTTAACTGGTCTGCTTTTCGTGGTCGCGACCGCCTCCGCTTCTTAGTACTACCTTGGTCTGTCGGGAGAAGTGCCACAAGCTATCCGGTGGCTTCTGGGTGTCAGCGGTAGATCATGCAGGTTTCGGTGCCGTGGGCGATGAGTTTGCCGGCTTCATTGGTCACTTGGCCTTCTGCCAGGGCGGTGGATCGCCCGAGGTGGAGCACGCGTCCGGTGGCCGTGAGGCGGGACGGGGCATCGGCTTGGATGGTGCGGAGGTAGTTGAGCTTCATTTCCAGGGTGCCGTAGCCGATGCCGGGTCCGAGCATGGAGTGCACGGCGCAGCCCATGGCGGAGTCCAGCAACGTGGCGTGGATGCCGCCGTGGACTGTTCCCAAGGGGTTCGCATGGTCCGGGCGGACTTCGATGCTGAAGACGACGTGTCCTTCTTCCACGGTCTGAAGTTCCGCACCCAGCAGGACGCCGATGTTGGGCCTGAGCTCGGGATTGGATTGGAAGAGCCGCAGGAGCTGGATGCCGCTCAGTGCGGAGAGCGCCTCTGCTGGCGAGGTGTTCATCGGACGCCTCCGGGGATGTGCTCGAGGGGGTTCCCCAGGCTCTGGAGCGCCTCAGCGTAGAGACCGGTCTTGATCGCCGTGAGCGTCGAGGGGTCCTTACCGACCAGCTTTCCTGCCAGTTCGAGTGCGACGGCGGCAACGGAGCCCTCAGGCGCAGCACTGTCGACGAGTTCGAAGTCCAGGGCTTCCTGCGCTCCGAAGCGGCGTCCGGAGATCATCGCGGCGGTCCGGGCGCGCGGGGTCAGTTTCGCCGCGAGCAGGGCGTGCATGCCGGTGGTGAAGGGCATGCCCAGGTCGACTTCGGGCAGACAGATGTAGCCCTTGTCTTCCCGCATGACCCGGTAGTCGTGGGCGAGGGCGAACATGGCTCCCGCTCCGAAGGCGTGGCCCGTGACGGCCGCCACTGTCGGGACCGGGAGGGTGAGCACCCGCGCCAGCAATGTTTCTGCTCGCGCGATGTAGGCCGCGAATCCGGCCGATCCCAGGGGTGTGGCTTCCAGGGCGAGGCCGGTGGAGAAGAACTTCCCCGTTCCCAGGGTGACCAGGGCCGAACCCGGTTCTGCCTCGATGCGGCTCAGGGCCGCCTCGACCACGGTGAGCCATCCATCGGTGAATTGGTTCTGATCATCGTCCAGGTTCAGCGCCCACACGCCGTCCCTCTTCGCAAGCTGCGGCATCGGACCGTCCTTCCAAGTAGACCGATCGGGCTACTCTGACCATAATGGGGAAGCCCCACGTCCACAAGCACACGAGTCCAGGAGAGCGAGATGACCGTCAAGAAGAAGCTCGTCGATTCGGCCATCGGTCTGCTGCGCCGTCGCGGGGTCGCAGGCACGGGCCTGGCGGCGGTGCTGGAGGACAGCGCGGTGGCGCGACGTTCGATCTATCTGAACTTCCCTGATGGCAAGAATCAACTCGTCGCGGAGGCGACCCGCGTCGCAGGGGAACGCGTGCACTCCAGGATGCTCCGTCACGAAGGGAGCGCCGAGGAACTCATCGCCCTCCTGATCCAGAACTGGATCAAGGAGCTCCAGCAGGCAGACTTCAGGGCCGGATGTCCCGTCGCCGCCGCGGCCATGGGCCACGAGGTAGCGGCCGAGGCGGGCAACGCCGCCGGAGACGCTTTCGAAGCCTGGACCGAGGCCCTGGCTTCCTCCTACGAAGCCGACGGCCTGGCCCGCCGCGAGGCACAAACTTCGGCCACCCTTGCCGTCTGCGCCATCGAGGGCGCGATCATCCTCGCCCAAGCCACCCGTAGCATCGAGCCACTGCAACGCGTAATGGAGGGTCTCACCGGAGCCTCCGGCGCTGGGGGAGTGGCACGCTCGCGCGGTTGACACGGTGCTCCGCCGGACGTTCGCCGTCGGGATCTCTTAAAGGTGGCTTCTGCGCCGCTGCGTGACGACGTTTCGTATCCCAAAGGCTTCTTCTTCGGGCGGTCTACGGACAGCCATGGCTCCGCGGTTACCGCTGTGATGACGAATATTGCTTCCCGCCGGATCAGGACTTCATCTTCCGGGTGGCCGATGATCCGGGACCGGTTGCTGGGTGTTCGTCCGCGGGAGTCCCACACTGACGGTCACCCAGCAACCGGTAACCCTCAGGCGAGGCCGCGGCGCTTCAGCAGCGGGGCGACCTCGGCGTCGCGGCCGCGGAAGGCCCGGAAGCTCTCCAGCGGGTCGCGGCTGTTGCCCCTGCTGAGCAGTTCCTGACGGAAGTGCTCGCCGTTCTCACGGGTGAGGCCGCCGTTCTCGCGGAACCACTCGACGGTGTCCGCGTCGAGGACTTCGCTCCAGATGTAGGAGTAGTAGCCGGCGGCGTACCAGCCGCCGGCGAAGATGTGCTGGAAGTAGCCCGAGCGGTACCGCGGCGGCACCAGGTCCCAGTCCAGCCCGGCCTTGTCGAGGGCAGCGCGCTCGAAGCTCTCGACATCCTCGGGGACGTCGCCTTGGCCGAACGAGTGCCAGGCCAGGTCGAGAAGGGCGGCGCCCAGGTACTCGGTGGTCCCGAAGCCCTGGCCCCAGAGCTGCGCGGCGTCGAGACGCTCCACCACGGCGGGATCCAGCGCCTCGCCGGTCACATGGTGCCGGGCGTAGTTGGACAGGACCTCCGGGTGGAAGATCCACATCTCATTGACCTGAGAGGGGTATTCCACGAAGTCGCGGGGCACATTGGCGCCTGACAGTCCTGGGTACTTCACCTTCGACAGCAGTCCGTGCAGGGCGTGGCCGAACTCGTGGAAGACGGTCCGGAGCTCGTCGAGGGTCAGCAGCGCGGGCTCGCCTTCGGCGGGACGGGCGATGTTGAGGGTGTTGAAGACCACGGGCGACGTCCCGGCGAAGCTGGACTGCTCCACGAGGGAGTTCATCCAGGCGCCACCGCGCTTGGACGGACGCGTGAAGAAGTCACCCAGGAACAGGCCCAGGGGAGTGCCGTCCTCCTCGAAGACCTCCCAGGCGCGGACGTCCGGGTGGTAGACCTTGAGGTCGGGCCGCTCGGTGAACGTCAGGCCGAAGAGCTTGCCGGCCGCGTGGAAGATGCCGTTCTCGATCACCGAGTCGAGCTCGAAGTACGGGCGCAGCTCCTGCTCGTCCACCTGGAACCGCTCATTGCGGACCCGATCCGAGTGGAACTGCCAGTCGGCGGCGTCGATGGGGTGACCGGCCGATGCCGCCAGGGCCTCCGCTTCACGCTCGGCGTTCGCGCGGGCCGCGGGCGCCATGCGGTGCAGCATTTCGAGGACGGGCTCCAGACCCGGCGCGGTCTGATCCTGTACGGACAGCTCCGCGTAGTTGGCGAAGCCCAGCAGCTCGGCCTTCTCGGCGCGGAGGCGTGCTTGCTCCAGGATGTTCTCCCGGACATCCAGATCGCCGGGCTGAATGCCGCGGGCGAGCGAGTTGGCAAGCAGCTGCGCGCGCGTGCCGGGATCCTCCAGAACGGAGAGGGCAGGCTGGCTGCTCGGCTGGATCAGGGGCACGAGGAACTTGCCGGAGTTCCCGGCCTCGTCGGCGGACTGGGCGGCGGAGCGGATGGCATCGGCGTCGAACCCGCGGAGGGCCTCTTCGGTGTCCACCACGAGGGCTCCGGCGTTCACGCTCTCCTTGGCCTTCTGGGAGAACTCGGTGCCGAGCGCGGACAGGCGGGCATTGATCTCGCGGAGCCGTGCCTGCTGGCTCTCCTCGAGGCCGATGCCCGCGAGGCGGAAGCGGCGGAGGTACTCCGACAGCAACCGCGCGTCCTCGCCCTCGAGCCCGTCGGCGTCGACCGCTTCGAAGCGGTCGAACAGCGCGCGGTTGAGGTAGATCCCGTCCTCGTGCTCGGCGAGCAGGGGCGTGACCTCGGACTCCAGAGCGTCGAGTTCCGGTGAGCTGTCCGCGCCGGAGACGGTGTGGAAAGCCCGGACGGCGCGCTCGAGCAGGGCGCCGGAGGATTCGAGCGCCAGGACGGTGTTCTTGAAGTCAGGCGCGTCGGTGTCGCCGGTGATGGCCTCGACCTCGGCGCGGTGTTCGCGGAGGCCCTGGAGGATCGCCTCGCGGTAGTCTTCGGTGGTGAGCTCGGCGAACGGCGTCAGACCGTACGGGAGCGTGCTCGGCTGCAGAAGAGGATTGGTCATGAAACGACCCTTTCACAGCCGTGGCGTGTGTCACAAGGCTGGCGCGCCGGGAGAGTCATGGGGAGACCCGGTGAGCCGGGAAGAGGAGGGCTGAATGCGGATCGCGATCATCGGCGCTGGGCTGGTCGGTCTCGCCACGGCCGCCGGCCTGGCACGCCACGGGGCCCAGGTGGAGGTTTTCGAACAGGCCGGACAGGAGCCTCCGGCCGGGGCTGGGATCTCGCTCTTTCCCAACAGCCGGAAGGCCATGCGCCGCTTGGGGCTGGGCGACGGTTTCGATCGTCTTCCGCACGGCCCGCCTCCGGGAATCCGCACCGCGATGCGCCGCCGCGACGGGCGCATCAGGTTCTCCGCACCCGCTCCGCGTGACCACGGCGTCCGCATGTTCCATCGCCATGACCTCCGCGAGTTCCTGCTGGAATCCTGCGCCGACGTGACCTTCCACTGGGGTGTGACCGCCGCAGTGGCCGACGACGGCGACCGCCTCCGCCGCGCGCGCCTCACCGTCGTCGGGGGCGGCGGCGCTCCGGACGCACCTAGTGGGCCGACCGTCACCGACTGGGATCTGGTGATCGCGGCGGACGGCCTGCGCAGCCGCACCCGGTCGGTGCTGGGGCTCGACCCCGGCCTGCGCTATGCCGGGTACACCGCCTGGCGGGGCGTGACGGCGGTCCCGGTCGACACAGGCGGCACGGCGGGGGAGGACTGGGCCGGGGAACGCCGTTTCGGCACCGTGCCCCTCGCGGACGGCAGGGTCTACTGGTTCGCCGTGGCGAGCCGACCGGCGAGGGAGACCGCGGCGTCCCGGGGCTTCGCGTCCGAGAAGGACGCCGTGAGCCGCGAGTTCGCCGATTGGTACAGCACGGTCGGCATGCTGATCGACGCCACACCCGACGACGCCGTCCTGCGCCGCGACATCCACGACCTCGCCCGGCCCCTCAGAGCGTTCCACCGGGGCCGGGTGGCTCTGGCCGGCGACGCCGCTCATGCCATGACCCCGGACCTCGGGCAGGGCGCCGGGGCAGGCTTCGAGGATGCGGCGGCGCTGTGCGATCTCGTCTCCGGCGCCGCGGGAGACGGACAGGGTGGGGAAGGACAGGACGTCGTGGCGCTCCTCGAGCGCTACAGCGCGCAGCGGGCCCGCTCGGCGGCCCGCGTCCTCCTCGCCTCGCGGTTCATGGGGAAGGTGGCCCAGCGCCGTCGTCGGACGCGCTGAAGGAAAGTGCTCTGAAGAGAAGACCCGCTGACAGGAAATGCCCTGAACGCGAACCACAGCCGGACGCGAGGAGGCCCCCACCGGAACATCCGGTGGGGGCCTCCTCGCGGGCCGGAGACCTGGGTCAGGCCTGCGTCACCACCAGCGACATGGGGGTCGCCTGGGCGCCCTGCCCCTGCGGGTTGTCCTTGAACATCCCGGCGATCGTCTCGGTCGGAAGCGCGGTGTCGTGGCCCATGACCACGACGCCCAGGTCGTTGGCGTCCATGATGGCCACGCCGCCGAAGTTCTCCACCGCCTCGTCGGGCAGGGTCGCGCGGATCTCGGCGCTCAGCGCACGCGCCACGCCCTCGGGATCCTTCGGAGCGAGCTTCACGGAGTTGCTCGCCGCGCCCAGGCTGTACGGGGTCGCGCCGTCGATCGCGTTGATGTTGTTGCCGACCACGTCGTAGAAGACGCCGCTCTTGCCCTGGAACTTACCCACCACGGATGCCGCGGCGGCCTTGGCGATGAGCGGCAGGCCGACCTCGTTGATGGCGATCTGCATGGACCACGGGCTGCCCAGGCCGATGCCGGCGGGCGTCCGGGTGACGAACTTGCTCAGCACGCGCGCGGCCGGAGTCACCTTGATCTCCCAGACCGGGAAGGAGCGGCCCTGCGTGATGGCGACGATCTTCTCGCTCACCAGCAGGTACCACTTCCGGCCGTCCTGGCGTGCGCTCTCGATGGCGTCCCGGACGTCCGCCGGGGCGCCTTCCAGACCGTCGAAGAAGCGGGCCGGGTACTGGGTCACCGCGGGAGCCAGCTCGGTGTCCTTGGCGAACACCTCGGTCTGGAGCGGGAAGCGGAGGAACGTGGTGCCGGCCGACTCGATGCCGAGCTCCTTGCCCGGGTTCGGCTCGTAGTCGCTCTTGTTGAGCTTCACGTCCGCAGGGGTCTCGTTCTTGTCGATGAACTCACGGAACCACAGCTCCACGTTCATGAGGCGCCAGAACACCATGGTGTCGGCGTCGTTCTTGTCGTTGAGGTACTCCTCGAACGCCGTCAGGACCGCTTCGCGGTTCCAGTACGGGCGGTTGTAGAAGGAGTTCGACATGAAGATCTTGTAGATCCGCTCGTTCATGATGCGGAACCACTCCACCTCAGGGGTGGTGAAGCCGATCTTGTTGCGGCGGTTGCTGATCTTCTCGGGAAGCAGTCCTCGGGTGGCGTCGCGGAGGATGCGCTTGTTCCAGCCGCCCTTGATGATGGCCTCATCGGACAGGCTGAAGAGGAACTTCACCACTTCCTTGTCCAGGAAGGGCACGCGGCCCTCCAGGGAGAAGCGCATGGTGTTCTTGTCCTCGTAGCGGAGCAGCGAGGGCAGCGACTTGTGGAAGAGGTCGTCGATGAGACGGGCCTTCATGTTGTCCGGCACGTTGCCGAACTTCTCGCCACGGTATCCGGAGGTGAACTCCTTGTTGAGGAGCTGGCCCATGGTCACGCGCTTCTTGGCGGTGAGCTTGGACTTCAGACGGAAGCGGCCCAGGCGGTAGAAGATGTCCAGCGACTGGCCGGCCTCCTTGAGGAGCTTCCGGTAGTCGCCGGCCTTCTGCAGCTGGCGCAGGTAGGCGAAGTAGTACGGGATGTAGCCGGCCATCATCTCGTCGGCGCCCTGGCCGTCGAGCAGCACGGTGACGTGCTTGCTGGCTTCCTTCATGACGCAGTACTGGGCGTACGGCCCGGAGGAGATGATGGGCTCCTCCATGGTGCGGACGAAGTCCTCGAGGTCCGCCGCGAAGCCCTCGGCCGTCGGGAGGATCTTGTGGGCCTCGATGTTGCCGCTGCACTTGGCGATGGCGGCGTCCGCGTAGGCTTCCTCGTCATTGATCGAGTTGGGGAAGACCGCGCTGAAGGTGTTCTGCTTGGGGCCGATCGAGTCGACCGCGTCCGCGTGCTCCTGCATCAGCTTGTTGATGGTCACGACGACGGCGGAGGAGTCGAGGCCGCCGGAGAGGGCGGAGCCCACGGGGACCTCCGACTTGAGGCGCATCCGGATGGCCTCGGTGAACCGCTGGCGGTATTCCTCGGTGACCTCGGGCGTGTACGGGCGGTTGACGCTCGAGAGTTCCTCGAGCTCCTGGCGCAGTCGCGTGAAGCTCTCGATGGTGAAGCGGCCCGTGGCGTTGTCGATGGTCATCATCTCGCCGGGGAGCAGCTTGTTGACGCCGGCGAAGAACGTCTCGGCGGTGTCGTCGTGGATCCGGTACTGCAGGTAGCGGTAGAGGATGCGCTCGTTGGGCGCGGCCTCGATGTGGCCGGTGGCCAGGATCGGGCGGATCTCGGACGCGAAGATCACGCGCGGCTCGTCCTCGGTGCCGGCATTCGCCCAGTACACCGGCTTAATGCCGAAGTGGTCGCGGGCGAGCACGGTGACGTTGCGCTTCTTGTCCAGGATGGCGAGACCGAACATGCCGTTGAAACGGTCGAACGCCTCGGTGCCCCACTCCTCGTAGGACTGCAGGACGACCTCGGTGTCCGACTGGGTGCGGAACGTGCGGCCCAGGGCCTCCAGCTCGGCGCGCAGCTCGAGGTAGTTGTAGACCTCGCCGTTGTAGACGAGGACGAAGTCGCCGTCGGCGCTGATCATCGGCTCCTGGCCGTGCGCGACGTCGATGATGGACAAACGGCGGTGCGCGAGTCCCACATTCGCCTCGGTGAAGTACCCCTCACCATCGGGGCCACGGTGAACGATGCAGGCGCTCATGGCCTTGAGCATCTCCTCGTTCTCCCCAAAGCCGTGGTAACCGGCGATTCCGCACATACTGCGCACCTCTTCGATAGATAACGGGTCCTGACCAATGCTACTGGGTGGGCGGCCCCCGTCAGGGGAGCGCGGGAGCGTCGCGGGCGTCACACGGAACGGCCGCGACGTGCCGGCTGATTACACTGTCAAGGTGCGAATTCCTCCCTCCGACGCCCCGCTGGTGGGCGTGCTCGCCCTGCAGGGCGACTTTAGAGAACACCTGAAGGCCGTCCACGAGGTGGGCGGCCGCGCCGTTCCCGTGCGCCGCCCGGCCGAGCTGGCCGGCGTCGACGGTCTCGTGATCCCCGGCGGCGAGTCGACGGCGATCGACAAGCTGGCCCGCGCGTTCGAGCTTTCGGGGCCCCTCCGCGAACGGATCGCGGACGGACTCCCGGTGTATGGTTCCTGCGCCGGCATGATCCTCCTGGCCGACCGGATCGAGGATCCGACCCTGGACCTCGAGGGGAATCCCCAGCAGACGTTCGGCGGCATCGACATGACGGTGCGCCGCAACGCCTTCGGACGGCAGCGTGAGTCCTTCGAGGTCGATCTGGACTTCGGCGGGCTCGAGTTCTCGGCGGGGCGCGACGGCGACGGCGACGGCGTGGCCCCCGTTCACGCGGTCTTCATCCGCGGACCGTGGGTCGAGTCGATCGGCGAAGGCGTCGAGGTCCTGGCCCAGTTGCACCCCGACGAGATGCCGTCCGCGGCGACACTCGATTCACGGGCTAGAATTGTTGCGGTTCGCTCGGGCAATCTGCTCGCCACGTCCTTCCATCCCGAAGTGACGGGCGAGCTGCGCGTTCACGAACTGTTCATCCGGATGATCAAAGGAGAAGCGTAGGCATGTCGGGTCACTCCAAATGGGCTACCACCAAGCACAAGAAGGCCGTGATCGACGGCAGGCGTGCCAAAGCGTTCGCCAAGTTCATCAAGAACATCGAGGTCGCATCGCGCATGGGCGGACCGGATCTCTCCGGCAACCCGGCGCTCGACCTGGCCGTGTCCAAGGCCAAGAAGAACTCGGTCCCCAATGACAACATCGACCGCGCCATCAAGCGCGGCGCCGGCCTGACCGGCGAGGTCGTCGACTACACCGAGATCATGTACGAAGCCCGCGGCCCTCAGGGCTCCGCGCTGCTGATCGAGTGCCTCACGGACAACAAGAACCGTGCCGCCTCCGAGGTCCGTCTGGCCATCACCCGCAACGGCGGCACCGTGGCCGACCCGGGTTCCGTGGCCTACCTCTTCGCCCGCCGTGGCGTGGTCAGCCTGCCGAAGAACGGCCTGAGTGAGGACGATCTGCTCATGGTCGTACTGGACGCCGGCGCCGACGAGGTCAAGGACCAGGGCGAGAACTGGGAGATCCACTCGGAGCCCGGCGATCTCCAGGCCATCCGTGACGCGCTGAACGAGGCCGGCATCGAGTACGAGACCGACGAAGCCGAGTTCATCCCGTCCATGCAGGTCGACCTGGACCTGGACGGCGCGAAGAAGTTCCTCAAGCTCGTGGACGCGCTGGAAGAGCTGGACGACGTCCAGAACGTCTACACCAACGCCGACCTGAGCGAAGAGGTCCAGGCGCAGCTCGAGGCCGAGTAGTCATCGTCCCGGTGAAAAGGCTCCTGCCGTGAGCCTGCGGGTGCTCGGAGTCGATCCGGGACTCACGCGGTGCGGCCTGGGGGTCGTGGACGTCGCCGGCGATCGCCGCGCCAGCATGGTGGCCGTCGGCGTCGTCGGCACCGCGGCCGAGCAGCCGCTGGATCAGCGGCTGCTCGTGATCGCCAACGCGATCGACGAATGGCTGGACCGCCATGAGCCGCACGTGGTCGCGGTGGAACGGGTGTTCTCGCAGCAGAACGTCAGCACCGTGATGGGCGTGGCCCAGGTGTCCGGTGTGGTCATCGCCGCGGCCGCCCGGCGCGGCATCGCGGTGGCGCTGCACACGCCGTCGGAGGTCAAGGCCGCCGTGACCGGCAGTGGCCGGGCCGACAAGGAAGCGGTCACCCGCATGGTGACCAAGATCCTCCGGCTGGAGGTGGCCCCCAGTCCCGCCGACGCCGCCGACGCGCTGGCCCTGGCCATCACGCACGCCTGGCGTGCCGGCAGCGGCGCCGCCGTCGCCACCTCGGCGCCCGGTCACGCGTCGCTCACCCCGGCGCAGAAGGCGTGGGCCGAAGCGGAGGCACGGGCGCGGCGCGGTCGCTGACACGCGGATCGACTTGCTAGCCTATTCGTAGAAATGTTCGAATGGCACAAACTTACTGAGGGGTCGCCGTGATCAGCTCGCTCCGTGGAACCGTGACGCATCTGGGGCTTTCCAGTGCGGTCCTGGAAGTCGGAGGCGTGGGCATGGCCGTGCAGGCCACGCCGCAGACCCTCTCCGCCCTGCGTCTCGGCGAGGAAGCGCGGGTCAGCACCGCGCTGATCGTGCGGGAGGATTCGCTCACCCTCTTCGGTTTCGCCGACGACGACGAGCGCGAGGTCTTCGAGACACTCCTCACCGTGAGCGGCGTGGGGCCGCGGCTGGCGCTGGCGGTGCTCGCCGTGCTGGACCCGGAGGCGATCCGTGTCGCGGCCCACGGCGAGGACAGCAAGGCGTTCACGACGGTGCCCGGCATCGGGCCCAAGGTGGCCGGCCGGATCGTCCTGGAGCTCAAGGGCAAGCTGGTGCCGCACGGGACCGGCGCCCTGGGGACGCCCCTGGTGCCGGTGTCCGGCGAGGAGGCATGGAAGCCGCAGGTCGTCGCGGCGCTCAGCAGCCTCGGCTGGAGCGAGAAGGACGCCTCCTCCAACATCGACAAGGCGCTCAAGGATTCACCGGAGCTGGTCGACACCGGAAGCGTTCCTGAGATCCTGCGGGCGACGCTCCGCTGGCTCGGTCAGGACGGCGCACGGGTGAGGAGCGGACGTGGCTGACGGTTCGGCCGAGGACTCACTGGTCCGGGGCGGCGAAGAGCCCGAGGAGAGGGTCATCGAGGCCGCCCTGCGGCCGAAGAACCTCGATGACTTCGTCGGACAGGCCCGCGTCCGGCAGCAGCTCAAGCTCGTCCTGGAGGCCTCCCGCCTGCGCGGCAAGAGCGCCGATCACGTGCTGCTCTCCGGCCCTCCCGGCCTGGGCAAGACCACGCTCGCGATGATCATCGCGGCGGAGATGAACGCGCCCCTGCGCATCAGCAGCGGTCCCGCCATCCAGCACGCCGGCGATCTGGCCGCCATCCTCTCCTCGCTCAGCGAAGGCGAGGTGCTCTTCCTCGATGAGATCCACCGCATGTCCCGGCCTGCCGAGGAGATGCTGTACATGGCCATGGAGGACTTCCGGGTCGACATCGTGGTCGGCAAGGGTGCGGGCGCCACAGCGATCCCGCTCGAGCTTCCGCCGTTCACCCTGGTCGGCGCCACGACGCGGGCCGGTCTGCTGCCCGGACCGCTCCGCGACCGCTTCGGATTCACCGGCCACCTCGAGTTCTACGCGGTGGAGGAGCTGGAGCTGGTGCTGCGGCGCTCCGCCGGGCTCCTCGATCTGAAGGTCTCCTCCGCTGGTTTCAGTGAGATCGCGGGCCGTTCGCGCGGCACGCCCCGTATCGCCAACCGCCTCCTCCGTCGAGTGCGGGACTGGGCCCTGGTCCACGGGATCGACCAGATCGACGCCCGGACCGCGGGCGCCGCGCTGGACATGTATGAAGTGGACTCGCGCGGTCTGGACCGCCTGGACCGCTCCGTCCTGGAGGCCCTGGTGACCAAGTTCGGCGGAGGCCCGGTCGGTCTGTCCACGCTGGCGATCGCCGTGGGGGAGGAACCCGAGACGGTCGAGACGGTCGCCGAGCCGTTCCTGGTCCGTGAAGGCCTGGTCGGCCGCACGCCCCGCGGACGCATCGCGATGGCCGCCGCCTGGACGCACCTCGGTTTCGTGGTGCCGGACGGCGTGTTCGGACGGGAACAGTTCGCCGCGGCAGGCCTGGTGGAGGAGGCGTTCCAGCCTCTCCTCCTGGACGACGACGGGTCCGCCTTCAGCGATTGACGCGCTCGGCCATGGTGCGGTTACGCTCGGCGGCTTGACACTGTTCTCCCGGTTTTTGCCCGTAGACTGTGTGGACGCCCGCCCCTTTCCGGGTGCGGCGACCCCCTGCCTGAAACGCAACGATTGGAAATGATCCGTGGATCCCACCTTGCTCTTGATGCTGGCTGCGCTGGCCGTTCTGATGTTCTTCATGATGCGCCGGAACAAGAAGACCCAGCAACAGCAGCAGCAGATGCAGTCCAAGTTCGCACCGGGCGTCGACGTCATGACCAGCTTCGGCCTGTTCGGCACCATCCGCTCCATCGATGAAGCGGACAACAAGGTGGTGCTGGAGCTTTCCCCCGGCCACCTCGCCACCGTGCACCGCCAGGCCATCGCGAAGGTCGTCGAGCCGACCACCCCTGAGGCCGTCGCTCCCGTCGAGGAGACCGTGACCGAGGCGCAGACCGCCCCGGCTGCCGACCTCCCGGAGACGGTCAAGGACGACGTCGCGCCCGGCACCGCCGCCGAGACGCCGGAAGAGACCCTCAAGCGCCTGAACGGCGACAGCAAGTAGCCCCTGAACACCTTCCGTGGCCTTGCCACGTAGCCCCAAAGGACCTCATAGATGGCTAAGACCGGCCCCATAAGGGTGGCGCGCAGAACGCTGCTCTGGCTTGTCGCTTTGACCCTTGCCATGACAGCAGTCATGGCCGGGGGAGCGTTGTCCGGCGCATCCAGCTGGACGCCCAAACTCGCCCTCGACCTCGAAGGCGGCACCCAGATGATCCTGGCGCCGCGCGTCGAGGGCAGCGCCTCGGTCAGCTCGGAGCAGCTCAACCAGGCTGTTGAGATCATCCGCCAGCGTGTGGACGGTTCCGGTGTCTCCGAATCGGAGATCAGCACGCAGGGCGGCCGCAACGTGGTCGTCTCGATGCCCGGCACTCCCACCAAGGAGGAGCGGGATCTGATCCAGGCCTCCGCGGACATGAACTTCCGCCCGGTGATCACCGCGGGCGCCGGCACTCCGGTACCCGAGGCGCAGCGCACTCCGGCCAGCAAGCTCCCGAAGCCCACGACGCCGAAGGACGCCAGCGACAGCGCCTGGATCACGGCGCCCGTGCTGAAGGAGTTCGAGGCGACGGACTGCTCCACCCTGGACAAGGGTGGCGTCAAGCGCTCCGATCCGACCAAGCCGCTGGTCACGTGCCAGCCGGCCGAGAACGGTCAGCCTGCCATCAAGTACGTCCTGGGGCCGGTAGAGGTCAAGGGCCAGGACATCGTGACGTCCTCCTACGGTCTGCAGCAGGGCCGCCAGGGCGCCGTGACCAACGAATGGGCCGTGAACATCCAGTTCAACGACCAGGGCACCAAGATCTTCAAGGACGTCACGCAGCGTCTGAACCAGTTCTATGTCGCCGGTGGCGGGGAGAACGGCAGCGATCCTCGCGCGCAGTTCGCCATCGTGCTGGATGACAAGGTGCTGTCCGCCCCGCGTTCACTCGCGGTCATCACGGACGGCCGTCCGCAGATCACGGGCAACTTCACCGAAGCCAGCGCCAAGGCTCTGTCGGACCAGCTGCGGTACGGCGCCCTGCCGATCAGCTTCGAAATCCAGTCCCAGGAGCAGATCTCCGCGACCCTCGGTGGCGAGCAGCTCAAGATGGGTCTGATCGCAGGCCTCATCGGTCTGCTGCTCGTGGTCATCTACTCGCTCTTCCAGTACCGGGCCCTCGGTTTCGTGACCGTCGCCTCCCTCGTGGTGGCTGGTGTCATCACCTACCTGGCGATCACCCTGCTGGGCTGGGCGCAGAACTACCGTCTCTCGCTGGCCGGTGTGGCGGGTCTGATCGTGGCCATCGGCCAGACGGCGGACTCCTTCATCGTGTACTTCGAGCGCATCCGTGATGAACTGCGTGACGGCCGTGGTCTGGTGGCCGCGGTGGAGAACGGCTGGCGCCGTGCCAAGCGCACCATCCTGGCCTCCAAGGCGGTGAACCTGCTGGCCGCCGTCGTGCTGTACTTCGTGGCGGTGGGCAACGTGCGAGGCTTCGCCTTCACGCTCGGCCTGACAGCCCTCGCCGACCTTCTGGTCGTGTTCCTGTTCACCCACCCGACACTGCAGCTTCTGGCCAAGACCAAGTTCTTCGGGGAAGGGCACCGGTTCTCCGGTCTGGACCCGCGGAACCTGGGCGCTGTGCCGCTGTACCGCGGCGCCGGCCGGATCCGCACCCCGGAGGACCTGGTCACCGCAGGCGCCCCCGTGTCCGCCAAGAACAGCCGTGCACAGGCCGAGGCCGAACGCCGTCTGACCATCGCCGAACGCCGTCGTGCCGAGCGCGAGCAGGGCACTGAGGCGGACGACGCCGGAAAGGAAGGCAAGTAGCCATGTCAACAGTCTTCGCACGTTTCGGCAACGAGCTTTACACCGGCAAGCGTTCCTATGAATTCGTGGGGCGCAAGAAGCTCTGGATGCTGATCGCCGGTGTGGCGGTCCTACTCTCCATCATGGTCCCGGTGCTCAAAGGCGGCTTCAACCTCGGCATCGAGTTCCGCGGCGGCTCCGAGTTCACCATCTCCAACGTCCACAGCACCGATCAGCGCCTCGGCGAGGAAGCGGTGCGCAACGTGGTCCAGGGCTCCGCGCCCCGGGTGGCGAACATCGCCGGCGACACCATGCGCGTCCAGACGGACAAGCTGACGGACGAGCAGACCACCCAGCTCCGCGACAGCCTGGCCAAGGCCTACGGTGTGGGTGACGACAAGGTCACCTCGACCTTCATCGGCCCCACCTGGGGTGCGGATGTCAGCCAGCAGGCCCTCCTCGGTCTGGTGATCTTCGTCCTCCTGGCCGCCGTGCTCATGGCACTGTACTTCCGGACCTGGAAGATGTCCCTGGCGGCGCTGGCCGGCATGGCCGTCACGCTCATCATCACGGCCGGCATCTATGCCGTCAGTGACTTCGAAGTGACGCCGAGTGCGATCATCGGTTTCCTGACGGTGCTGAGCTACTCGCTGTATGACACCGTGGTGGTCTTCGACAAGATCCGCGAGAACACCGCTGATCTGCTGACCTCGACGCGGCGCACCTTCGACGAGGAGGTGAACCTGGCGGTCAACCAGACCCTGGTCCGGTCGATCAACACCAGTGTGGTCGCCGTGCTGCCGGTGGCGGCCATCCTGTTCATCGGCGCCGGTCTGCTGGGTGCGGGCACGCTGCGGGACCTGTCGCTCGCCCTGTTCGTCGGCATCATCCTGGGCACTCTCGCCACGCTCTATGTCTCGGCTCCGCTCTATGCGTGGCTGCGTCACGGCGAGCCGGCGCTGAAGGCCCAGGCCGCGAAGGTTCACGAGCGGCGCAGCCGCAGTGAGGCCGTCGTCGAGGGCGCCTGAACCGCCCTCGATCGGTCCTGACACCGAAAGGCCGTCTTCACCTGCGGGTGAGGACGGCCTTTCGTCCTTTTAAGCCGCGGGAACGGATTAGAATTGGTGAATTAAGTCCGTGGGGAGGAACAACTGTGGTGGACGGTTCAGCGCCGGGTTCGACCCCGGAGAATGAGGCACCCGTGGGTGCCGAGCGCTCGGCAGCGCCCGCGACGACGGCGGAGCGCACTGCGCTGGAGACCCCCGGGCACACCGTGGTGGGCGTCCCCGTGGACAATTCCGCGGCCAAGGCCACCTTCCCGGGGCGCCGGGAACGCACGCTCTCGCGCCTGGCGCGGCTCACGGGGCGGGGTGGTCTCAGCTATTCGCCGATCCTCGAACCTCTCCTGCGGACGGTGCGCAGCAACAATCCACGCGAGGACCTCGAATACCTTCAGCGCGCCTACGACACCGCGGAACTGCATCACCGCGGCCAGAAGCGTAAGAGTGGGGACCCGTACATCACGCACCCCGTGGCGGTCGCGACCATCCTGGCCGAGCTGGGTATGAGCGGCACCACGCTGGCCGCGGCCCTTCTCCACGACACGGTGGAGGACACCGACTACACGCTGGACCAGCTCTCCAAGGACTTCGGTCCCGAGGTGGCCATGCTGGTGGACGGCGTGACCAAGCTGGACAAGGTCACCTACGGCGATGCGGCCCAGGCCGAAACCGTCCGCAAGATGGTCGTGGCCATGGCCAAGGACATCCGCGTCCTCATGATCAAACTCGCCGACCGTCTGCACAACGCCCGGACCTGGCGTTTCGTCTCCGCCGAGTCGTCGGCGAAGAAGGCCCGCGAGACCCTGGACATCTTCGCTCCGCTGGCCCACCGCCTCGGCATGAACACCGTGAAGTGGGAGCTGGAGGACTTGTCCTTCGCCGCCCTGTACCCGCGGGTGTACGAGGAATTCGTCCGGATGGTCAGCGCCCGGACGCCCGAGCGTGAGGAACTGCTCGGCAGCATCCGTGAGATGGTGGCGGAGGAACTCCGGGAAGCGCGCATCAAGGCGACGATCACCGGCCGGCCGAAGCACTACTACTCCATCTACCAGAAGATGGTGGTGCGGGAGAAGGAATTCGACGACATCAACGATCTGCTCGGTGTGCGGGTGCTGGTGGACAGCGTCAAGGACTGTTATGCCGCCCTCGGCGTGGTCCATTCCCTCTGGAAACCGATCCCCGGTCGGTTCAAGGATTACATCGCCATCCCGAAGTTCAACATGTACATGTCCCTGCACACCTCGGTGATCGGTCCAGGTGGCAGGACCGTCGAGATCCAGATCCGCACGCATGAGATGCACCGGAACGCCGAATACGGTGTGGCGGCGCACTGGAAGTACAAGCACCAGGCCCGGGCCGCCGGCACGCCTCGCGAGGGCGAGATGGGCTGGCTCCGTTCCCTCGTGGACATGCAGCGCGAGACGGTGGACCCGGGCGACTTCCTGGACAGCCTGCGTCACGAGATCAGCACCAATGAGGTGTTCGTGTTCACCCCCAAGGGCGAGATCATGACCTTGCCGGCGGGCGCCACCCCCGTGGACTTCGCCTATGCGGTGCACACCGAGGTCGGACACCGGACCATCGGCGCCCGGGTGAACGGCAAGCTCGTTCCCCTGAATTCGGAGCTCAGCCACGGTGACCGCGTGGAGGTCTTCACCTCGAAGGCCGAAGGGGCGGGCCCCAGCCAGGACTGGCAGCACTTCGTCAAGAGCGCCCGTGCCAGGAACAAGATCCGGCAGTGGTTCACCAAGGAGCGCCGCGAGGAGTCCATCGAAAAGGGCAAGGAGATGCTCACGCGCGCCATGCGCAAGCAGAGCCTCCCGCTCACGAAGGTGCTTACTCCCGAGAACCTGACCCACTTGGCCGATGCTTTCAAGTACGTCGACGTCGCCGGGCTCTATGCCGGGATCGGCGACGGGCACATCTCCACCCAGTCCGTGGTGGAGAAGGCCATGGAGCGGCTTACGGAGCCGGCCCAGGCGGCCGTCGAGGAGGAGTTCACCCCTGCTCGCACGCACAGCCCGAGCGGCAGGGTCTCCGACGCGGGTGTGATCGTCCGCGGCGTCGATGACGTGTGGGTCAAGCTGGCCCGGTGCTGTTCCCCGGTGCCGCCGGATTCGATCACCGGTTACGTGACCCGTGGCTCCGGAATCTCCGTGCACCGCAGTGACTGTCCAAACGCCCTGGCCCTCGCCCACGAGCCCGAGCGGTTCGTGGACGTCGAATGGGCGCCGACCCGCAGCAGCATCTACCTGGTCCAGATCCAGGTCGAGGCGCTGGACCGCAAGAGCCTCCTGATGGACGTGACCAAGGTGCTCTCTGAGAACCATGTGAACATCCTCGAGGCCAGCGTGCACACCTCGAAGGACCGGCTGGCGATCTCCCGCTTCGCCTTTGAGATGGGCGACCCGAAGTACCTGGACCACATCCTGAACGCGGTGCGGCGGATCGACGGCGTGTTCGACGTGTACCGGACCGGCGGCGGCCAGCGCCGCTGAGGGGAAGCCGGCGGAGCTGAGCGGAATCCAGCGCGCAGCCGGCCGTGGGCAGGGCTGCCGTGGCGTCAGCGGACGCACGCGTCCACCTTCGCCAGCGCCGCATCCCGCACGCGCAGGGGAGCCGCATGTTCCACCGCCAGCCTCAGCACGCGCCAGCTGAGGGTGCGGTCGCCGTCGTGGAGCATGCTCCGGAGGACCGGCACTGCCAGTTCCGGACGGAGGGACGAGGCAATGTCCAGCGCGGTGCGCAGGGGAGTCGTCACCAGGAGCCCTCCCAGACTCACCACGTCATGATCACCCAGACGCACGTCGTAGAGCTCGGCCCGCAGTCCGTGGCGTAGAGCCCCGGCCCGGCGTCCCGCGGCGATGTAGAGCACCGGCCGAGCGGGCTCGCGCCCGTGGCCGTGAATCCACGCCGCGCTCAGCCGGCCCGCCACCACGCGCTGCCGGGCCTCGAGGGGGATGCTTTCCGCCAGGGCCCTCGCCCGCAGCCTCGCGTCGACCACGGCTGTCCCGGGAACAAAGCACTCCTGCGAGAGGGGCTGAACCAGGCCGTCCAGGACCAGGGCGTTCAGTTCCGGCCTGCTGAAGGGCTGGCCGGTGCGCAGGAGAGTCTGGCGGCCGGGCGGCGCCGCAGTGGGGAAGTCCATGACAGCATCCTGCCGCGAGGACCGGCTGCGCGACACCACCACTCCTCCGCCTGTGGACAACCGGGACGGCGCCGGCGGTGGACACGGAGGCGGCTCGCTGGAGGCCGGGGAGCACAAAGGCCGCGGCCGCCGGAACCTGGGTTCCAGCGGCCGCGGCCTTCTGTTCAGTGCCTTCTGTTCAGCGCGGACTGTTCAGTACGGGCTGTTCAGTGCGGGGCGAAGCCGATCAGCCGAGATCCTTGGCCGAGTTGCGGACGACCTCGAGCCACTGTTCCCGGGCCTCGAGAGCCTCACGGGCGCTCTTGATGGCGCGGGCGTCGCCCTTGGCCTCGGCAGCACTCAGATCGTCGCGCAGACCCGCGATGGTGGCCTCGAGCTGCTCGATCATGCTGGTGCTGCGGGCCTTGGCCTCGGGATCGCTCCGGCGCCAGTTCTCCTCCTCGGCCTCGCGGACGGCATCCTCCACGCGGCGCAGGGCGGCCTCGATCCGGCCCATGTCCGCGCGCGGCACACGCCCGGCTTCTTCCCAGCGGTCCCGGATCGACTGAAGACCCTTCTTGGCGGCGGCCAGATCGGACACGGGGACAAGTTCCTGGGCTTCCAGCAGGAGCTGTTCCTTGACGGCCAGGTTCGCCGAGTAACTGGCGTCCAGCTCGTCGTTGGCGGCCTGGCGTGCCGCGAAGAACACGTCCTGAGCGGCGCGGAAACGGGCCCACAGGGCGTCGTCGTCCTTGCGGCTGGCGCGCGGCGCGGCCTTCCACTGGTCCATGAGACGGCGGTATTCCGCGGCCGCATGACCCCAGTCGGTGGAGGTCTGCAGCTGCTCGGCCTCGGCGATCAGCTGCTCCTTGACCGCCTTCGCCTGAGCGTTGGTGCTGTCCAACTGGGAGAAGTAGGCACGCCGGTGACGGTCGAAGACGGTGCGGGCGGTGCGGAATCGCTTCCAGAGCCCCTCCTCGACACTCTTGGACAGGCGGACGCCGGACTTCTGCGCGGCCTTCCAGGCGTCGAAGAGTTCGTTCATCCGGGTGCTGGACGTCTTCCACTGCGTGGCCGCGGGATCCTGGGCGGAGACGGTCTCGGCCTCGGCGACGATCGCCTCGCGGGCGCTCAGCTCGGCGGCCTTGGCGGCTTCCTGATGAGCGCGCTGTTCTGCGATCAGCGCGGCCACCTTCTCATCGAGCGCGGACACACGGTCCAGGGCGCCGCGGATGTCGCCCAGCACATTGCGTGCCTCGAGCTGTTCGCGCAGGTGCTTGAGGCTGGTGGGGAGTTCGCCCGCGGCGGCCTTGGCCTCCACGCGGCTCTCCAGCAGGTCGATCTGCGCCGTGATGTCCTCGAACTTACGGGCGAAGTAGGCCAGCGCTTCGTCGGCCGACACGCCCGGGTACTGACCCGCGACGTGTTCCTCGCCGTCGACGGTCACGAAGACGTGGCCGTCGCCTTCCACCCGGCCGAAGGCGCGGGCAGCGGTGAGATCCACCGTGGTGTCCGGGGCATGGACCGGTGCGGGCGCGGCCGCGGCCTTCGGCCGGGCGGCGAAGGCCGCGGGGCTCGGTGCTGCGGGCTTGGCAGCGGACGTCTCCGTCGTTGCTTCCGTGGCGCCGGTTTCGTCGGGTTGCAGACTTTCTGTCACCGCTAGAACTCTTTCCTTCGTTGGAACATGCGCGGTCCCGGCCGGAGCAGGGATCGAGGATGGTGCTTCGTCCGAAGCTGGAATCACTTCAGAGTGAAAATCACTTCAGAGTAAACGAGTCTATCGTCACTGCCGTGGCAGGGGGGCCATCCGTGGCGGATGTCCCGCCGGCCTTGACTCCGGCCGAGGCGAGGGAGGTGATGGCGTCGAGACCCGAAGTGACGCGACCCATCACGGTGTAACCGCCCTGGTCCACGGGGAGGACGCTGTCCTTGTACGTGATGAAGAACTGCGTGCTGTTGCTGTAGGTGCTCGCCGCGCGCGCCACGGCGATCGTGCCCGCCGGGTACTTGCCGTCGGCCGGCACGTTCTCGACCGGCCCCCACTGGAACCCGGGGTCCACCGCGCCCTTGCCGTCCTTCGACCCGCACTGCAGCACGTAGATCGAGGCGGTGGTCAGCCGGTGGCAGCTGTTCTTCTTGAAGAAGTCCTGGTCGGCCAGCGTCTTGAAGACGGACACCGCCTGCGGCGCCTTCGTCCCGTCCAGGGTGACGCCGAGCGGCTTGCCGTTGACCGTGAGGGTTCCCGTGAAGGTCTTGCCGCGGGCCAGATCGGCGCTGGGGATGTTGCCCACATTGCTCTCGGAAGGGGAGGGGGTCGCGGACGGGGTCTGAAGCCCTGCCTGCACCGCCGCGTACTCCTCCGGAGTGGGGTTGCTGGCGAAGGCCGTCAGCTGGAGCACGACGCCGAGCGCGACCGCCACGGCGCCCGCGCCGATGGCGAGGGTGTTGTCACGGCGACGACGCTGCTGCTGGGCGTCGCGCAGGGAACGCCTGGCCTCCATCTGGCGCACACGACGGCGCTGCTCCCGCAGCTCCTCCTTGCTGGCTGCCACCCGTAACCTCCTGCGGCGCCCGGTGGCGCCGTCGTCCGTCTGACTGAAAGTCGCGCGTTCGCCGCGCACGCCAGCCACGGCTTAAACTGGCTGACGCACCTAGTTTAGGCACGGCTTCCCCCGCAGCAGGCGAAAAGCCGCACGTCAAAGGAGTTTCACAGCATGGCACGCACCCCCTCCCTGTCCGGATTCCCCGAGTGGCTCCCACAGGAACGCGTGGTGGAACAGCATGTGCTGGACACTCTGCGCCGCGTTTTCGAACTGCACGGCTTCGGTTCCATCGAGACCCGGGCGGTCGAAACGGTGGGCCAGCTCCTGCGCAAGGGTGAGATCGACAAGGAGGTCTACGGACTCAGCCGCCTCCAGGATGATGACGACGCCTCCGGCAAGTCGGACCCCAACGCCCTGGCCCTGCACTTCGACCTGACGGTGCCGTTCGCCCGGTATGTCGTGGAGAACGCGGGCTACCTGGCGTTCCCGTTCCGCCGGTACCAGATGCAGAAGGTGTGGCGCGGCGAGCGTCCGCAGGAAGGCCGCGCGCGCGAATTCACCCAGGCGGACATCGATGTGGTGGGCGACGGCGAGCTGCCGTTCCGCTACGACGTCGAGATCGTGCTGGTCATCGCCGAGGCGCTCTCCGCGCTGCCCATCCCGGAATTCCGCCTGCGGGTCAACAACCGCAAGCTGTCCGAAGGGTTCTACCGGGGGATCGGTCTGGAGGACACGGCCGGCGTGCTGCGCAGCATCGACAAGCTGGAGAAGATCGGCGCCGCGAAGGTCGCCGAGCTCCTGCAGAGTGAGCTGGGCGCCACCCCGGAGCAGGCCGAAGCGGCCCTGAAGCTCGCCACCATCCAGACCCTGGACACCTCCTTCGTCGAGCAGGTCCGGGCGCTCGGCGTCGAGCACCCGCTCCTGGAGGAAGGCCTCACTGAACTCGAGCAGGTGGTGGCCGCCGCGTCGCTCCGGGCGCCCGGCAAGGTGCTCGCCGATCTGAGCATCGCCCGTGGCCTCGATTACTACACGGGCACCGTGGTCGAGACCGTGCTGGTCGGCCACGAACAGCTCGGCTCGATCTGCTCGGGCGGCCGCTACGAGTCCCTGGCCACCAAGGGCAACCGCACCTTCCCCGGCGTCGGCCTCTCCATCGGCGTGACCCGTCTGGTGTCCCGCATCCTGTCGCAGGAGTTCGCGACGGCCAGCCGCAGCGTGCCCACCGCCGTGCTCGTGGCGCTCAACGACGACGAGTCCTGGGCAGGCGCCCAGGACGTCGCCGCCCAGCTGCGGAGCCGCGGCATCGCCACCGAGGTCGCCGCCAAGGCCGAGAAGTTCGGCAAGCAGATCAAGTACGCCGACCGCCGCGGGATCCCCTTCGTCTGGTTCACGGACGCCGAGGGCACCCACCAGGTCAAGGACATCCGCAGCGGCGAACAGGTGACGGCCGACCCGGCCCTCTGGAGCCCCGCCACCGAGGATCTCCGTCCCCAGGTGATCGCCCGCCTCGCGGACTGATCCCTCCCCGGGCCCACCTCCCGCCCGCCACCGCGCTCACGTGTCCGGTGGCGGGCGGGAGCAGGCTCACCGGGTAAAATCGTCTGGGTCGGACCGCGAGGTCCTGACGATCCTTGAGTTTTCCCGCCCGGAACATCTGCAGAATCTCGTCGGCGGCGGGAGGATCCGCCTCACTCGAAAGGAATGCTGTGCTGCGCACACATGACCTCGGCTCTCTCCGGGCCGAGAACATCGGACAGACCGTCACCCTGGCAGGCTGGGTGGCCCGCCGTCGTGACCATGGCGGAGTGGCCTTCGTGGACCTCCGCGATGCCTCGGGCGTGGCCCAGGTGGTGGTCCGCGAGGAGGAGGTCTTCCACGGTCTGCGCAATGAGTTCGTGCTGCAGGTGACCGGCACGGTCGAGCGGCGTCCTGAGGGCAACGAGAACCCCGCGCTGGCCACCGGCGAGGTCGAGGTCATCGCGGACAAGGTCGTGGTGCTCAACACCTCTGAGCCGCTGCCGTTCCAGATCGACGAGCATGTGGAGGTCGGTGAGGAGGCCCGCCTCAAGCACCGTTACCTGGACATGCGCCGTCCGGTCCTGTCCCGCAACCTGCGCCTGCGCTCCGAAGCGAGCCGTGTGGCCCGCGAGCTGCTGCACTCCGAGGGCTTCCTCGAGATCGAGACCCCCACCCTGACCCGCTCCACCCCGGAAGGCGCCCGCGACTTCCTGGTTCCGGCCCGTCTGGCCCCGGGTTCCTGGTACGCGCTGCCGCAGTCGCCGCAGCTCTTCAAGCAGCTGCTGCAGGTGGGCGGCTTCGAGAAGTACTACCAGATCGCCCGCTGCTACCGTGACGAGGACTTCCGCGCGGACCGCCAGCCCGAGTTCACCCAGCTGGACATCGAAGCCAGCTTCGTCGACCAGGACGACATCATCGCCCTCGGCGAGAAGCTCGTCGTCGCGCTCTGGAAGCTGATCGGCGTGGACATCCCCACCCCGATCCGCCGCATGCCCTACTCCGAGGCCATGGCCAAGTACGGCTCGGACAAGCCGGACCTGCGTTTCGGCCTGGAGCTGACGGATCTGACCGAGTTCTTCAAGGACACCAACTTCGGCGTGTTCAAGGCCCCGTACGTCGGTGCCGTGGTCATGCCGGGCGGGGCCTCACAGCCGCGCCGCACGCTGGACGCGTGGCAGGAATGGGCCAAGCAGCGCGGCGCCAAGGGTCTCGCGTACGTCCTCATCAAGGAGGACGGCGAGCTCACGGGTCCCGTGGCCAAGAACCTCACGGATGCGGAGCGCGAGGGCCTGGCCGCCGCGGTGGGCGCCTCCAACGGTGACTGCATCTTCTTCGCCGCCGGTGAGAAGTCGGCCTCCCGCGCGCTGCTCGGCGCCGCCCGTGTCGAGATCGGGCACCGCACCGGTCTCGTGTCGGAAGGCGACTGGGCCTTCGTGTGGGTCGTGGACGCGCCCATGTTCGAGCCGGCCGCCGCTGCCGTCGCCTCGGGTGACGTCGCCGTCGGCGCCGGAAAGTGGACCGCCGTGCACCACGCGTTCACCTCGCCGCGTCCCGAGTTCATGGACACCTTCGACACGGATCCCGAGTCGGCCCTGTCGTACGCCTACGACATCGTCTGCAACGGCAGCGAGCTCGGTGGCGGCTCCATCCGTATCCACCAGCGCGATGTCCAGGAGCGGGTGTTCGAGGTCATGGGCCTGAGCAAGGAGGAGGCCGAGAGCAAGTTCGGCTTCCTGCTGGAGGGCTTCAAGTACGGCGCCCCGCCGCATGGCGGCATCGCCCTCGGCTGGGACCGCGTGGTCTCCTTCCTGGCCGGCGCCGAGTCCATCCGCGACGTGATCGCCTTCCCGAAGTCCGGTGGCGGCTACGACCCGCTGACCGCCGCTCCGGCTCCCATCACGCCGCAGCAGCGCAAGGAGGCCGGTGTGGACTTCAAGCCTGCCCCGAAGGCCGCCGCCGCTGAGAAGCCGGCAGGGGAGACCTCGGACGACTGATCCCGTGGAGTCCCTTTCCTCCGTGTCAGGCCTGGCCGCGCTGCAGAACGCAGCATGGCCGGGCCTGACCACGTTCGACACCGGTGCCTGGCTGCTCCGCAGTGCCTCCGGCGTGACGCAGCGGGCCAATTCGGTCTGGCCGTACGCGCCCGTGGATGACGTCGACGCCGCCATCAAAGACGCTGAGTCCTGGTACCGCACGCAGCGGCTCCCGGCGCTGTTCCAGCTCACCTCGGATCCGGCGGACGCCGCCCTGGATGCCCGCCTCGACGCACTCGGTTACCGGGCGCAGTCCCACACGATCTTCATGGTCCGGGAGGCGTCCGCCGGGCCGGTTCCGCCGGCGCCTGGCCACGTCGAAATCACTCCGGACCTGACCGAGGAATGGTTCGACGCGTGGTGGCTCACGAGCGGCCACGGCGGCGCCGAGGCTGCGGACACCGCGCGGGCCATCCAGGAGTCCGTGCGGTCCAGCCACGCTCTCCTCCGCGACGACGACGGCGCCCCGGTCGCCGTCGGCCAGGCGATCCACGTGGGTGCGTGGTCGGGGATCTACGGCATGGTCACGCGCGAAGCGCACCGCCGGAAGGGCCACGCGCGCGCGATCCTGACCGCGCTCCTGGCCGAGCCGGCCACCCCGCGCGGATTCTGGCTGAGCGTGACGCGTGCCAATCAGGGGGCCGTGGCGCTGTACCGGGACCTGGGCTTCGTCGAGGCCGGCTCCTACTGGTACCGCAGTGCCCCTCTGCGCCGCGCGCCCGGAGCGTGCTGAGGCAGCGGAGCCTGGTAGTTCGGCGGGGCCCCTCGCCCGCTAGGCTGGGGAGCATGGCTGACCTCTTTTCCCAGGACGATTTCTCCCAGAGCGATCCGGGCGATTCCCCCTCGGGTGGGGGGCCCTCGTCGTCCGCGTATCCGCTCACGCCGCTGGCGGTGCGGATGCGGCCCCGGACCATCGAGGACGTGGTGGGTCAGCAGCATCTGCTGCGGCCGGGCCAGCCACTCCGGTCGCTGGCGGAGTCGAGCGGCGAACCGTCCGCCGTCGGGCCGTCGAGCATCATCCTCTGGGGACCGCCCGGGACGGGCAAGACCACCCTGGCGCATGTGATCGCCAACGCGCCGGGCCGTAAATTCGTGGAGCTGTCTGCCATCACCGCGGGGGTCAAGGACGTCCGCCGGGTCATGGACGAGGCGCTGCAGCGCCGGGACCTGCACCGTCAGGGGACCGTGCTGTTCCTCGATGAGATCCATCGCTTCAACAAGGCACAGCAGGACGCCCTCCTGCCCGGTGTGGAGAACCGCTGGGTGATCCTGGTGGCGGCGACCACCGAGAACCCGTCCTTCTCGGTCGTGGCGCCCCTGCTGTCGCGGTCGATCCTCCTGACGCTCAAACCTCTTCAGGACACTGATATCCGCGGACTCCTGGAACGGGCCATCGAGGACGACCGGGGGCTCGGCGGCAAGATCGAGGTCGAGGAGGACGCGCTCGACTATCTGGTCCGCGTCTCCACCGGGGACGCCCGGCGGGCGCTGACCTCGCTCGAGGCCGCGGCCGGCGTCGCGCTCGGAGAGCATGCGGGCGGTTCCGATGAGGACGGCCAGGGCAAGGCCGTGCTCCATCTGGCCCAGGCCGAGCAGGCGATCGACAAGGCGTCGGTGCGGTACGACCGCCAGGGCGACCAGCACTACGACGTGATCAGCGCGTTCATCAAGTCGATCCGCGGTTCCGACGTCGACGCCGCGCTGCACTACCTCGCGCGCATGATCGAAGCGGGGGAGGACCCGCGCTTCCTCGCCCGGCGCATCGTGATCTCCGCTGCGGAGGACATCGGGATGGCCGATCCCACCGCGCTCCAGACCGCGGTGGCCGCGGCCCAGGCCGTGCAGCTCATCGGCATGCCCGAAGGCCGGATCATCCTGGCCGAGGCCGTGGTCCATCTGGCGACCGCGCCCAAGTCGAACGCCGCCTATCTGGCGATCGACAAGGCGCTGGCGGACGTCAGAGCGGGTAAGGGCACCGACATCCCGATGCCACTGCGGGACGCCCACTACCCGGGAGCGAAGGGCCTCGGCCACGGCAAGGGCTACCTCTACGCCCACGACGCACCCCACTCGATCGCCCGGCAGCAGTATCCGCCGGACGACCTCGTGGGCCGGAACTACTACGAGCCGACGGCGAACGGCTCGGAGCGGGAGATCGCGGCACGCCTGGAGCGGCTGCGGGGCATCGTGCGCGGGGAGCGCTGAGCAGAGCTGAACCAGGCAGGACCACCATGCTAGAATTGAGGTTTGTCTGGCATGATCCCGCCGGCAAGCACCCTTCTCACGGTTCTCCGCGAGGGTGGCGCGCGCCCGGGACCAGTAGCAAAAGGCGGCGGTTTGCCGATGCTCTCCATACGGGAGGCCAGTTAACACCACAAAAACCGCACCATTGGAAGGACACAAGTGGCTAACAGCACTCGTGCTCGCCGTCAGGCCCGCCTTTCGCGGTCCCTCGGCATCGCTCTGACTCCCAAGGCCGCCAAGTACATGGAGCGCCGTCCGTACGGACCCGGCGAACATGGCCGCGCCCGCAAGAAGCAGGATTCCGACTACGCCGTTCGTCTGCGTGAAAAGCAGCGTCTGCGCGCTCAGTACGGCATCCGTGAAGCTCAGATGACCCGCGTCTTCGAGGAAGCTCGTCGCACCAAGGAGTCTGACCGGTGAGAACCTGGTCGAGCTGCTCGAAATGCGTCTGGACGCCCTGGTTCTTCGTGCTGGCTTCGCCCGCACGATCGCCCAGGCCCGCCAGCTCGTGGTGCACCGCCACATCATGGTTGACGGACAGCGCGTGGACCGCCCGTCCTTCCGCGTTTCCGAAGGCCAGCTGATCCACGTGCACCCGCGCAGCATCCCGATGGTCCCGCTGCAGCTTGCTGCCGCCGGCGCCCACCGCGATGTCCTGCCGGCCGTCCCGGCTTACCTGGATGTCAAGCTTGAGGCCCTTCAGGCACGCCTGGTGCGTCGCCCGAAGCGTGCTGAGGTTCCCGTGACCTGCGAAGAGCAGCTCGTCGTGGAATTCTACGCTCGCTAAGAGCCTCTGGAAGGAGCCCGTGGCCCTGGCCACGGGCTCTTTCTCTTTCCCGGGCCGTGCCGGCGGTCACGGGCGATAAGGTAGGACACGTGCTTGTCCACGAACCTCAAGGAGAAAAGTCATGAGTGGCGGTGACATTGCCGGTCTCATCGCAGCCGGAGTCTTCCTGCTGTTGGTCCTCTTCCTCGCAGTGCCCATCCTGAAGCTGGGCAAGGTGCTCGATGAGATCAGGGATTCCATCAAGGAGCTGAGCGACGGCGCCCAGCCTCTCATGACGGAGGTGACGGCAACCGTCACCACGACCAATGAGCAGCTGAAGAAGGTGGACGGCATCTCGAACAACGTCGCGGATGCGAGTGCGAACCTCTCGGCGCTCTCCTCGCTCATCTCGGCGACCGTGGGTGGTCCGCTGATCAAGGTGGCTGCCTTCAGCCACGGTGTCCGTTCGGCCCTGTCGGCGCGCAAGCGGGGCTCGCAGCGCCCCGCCGGCCGCCGCAGCCGCTGACGGAAGGAAGGACGCATGATGAAGCGAATCCTCTGGCTGGGAGTCGGCGCCGCGCTGGGCGTGGTGGTCTTCCGCAAACTCTCCGAAGCCCGCGACGCCGTCGGCCCGGAAGGCCTGAACCGTGCGGTCGGGCGTCTGAGCGACAGCATCTATCACTTCGCCGATCAGGTGCGTGACGGCATGAAGGAACGCGAGGACGAACTCCGGGCGGCCCTCGCCCTGGACGACAAGCGGTCCTGACCCGCGCGACGGCGGCGGCCTCCCGCCGTCGCACCTGATCGCCGCGCCCCGGAACGGGTGCGCAAACCGGCCGCGGGATTGGCTCCCGGGGCGGCCATGAAGGCACAATTGAACGCGGCGGACAGCTGGTCCGCCACCATGCATCACCGGGCATCGGCCCGTGTCACGCCGAAGGGAACTCACTTCCTCATGAAGTCGCAGGAAATCACCAAGCGCTGGGTGGACTTTTTCGTCTCCAAGGGCCACACCGCGGTGCCGTCCGCCTCGTTGGTCTCGAACGACCCCAGCCTGCTCTTCACCGTGGCCGGCATGGTTCCCTTCATCCCGTACCTGACCGCGCAGGAGACCCCTCCGTACAGCCGTGCCACGAGCGTCCAGAAGTGCATCCGCACCGGTGACATCGAAGAAGTCGGCAAGACCGCACGCCACGGCACCTTCTTCCAGATGTGCGGCAACTTCTCCTTCGGCGACTACTTCAAGGAAGACGCCATCAAGTTCGCCTACGAACTGCTCACCAGCCCGGTGGAGGACGGCGGCTACGGCCTGCCCGAGGAGAAGCTCTGGGTCACGGTCTACGAGGACGACGACGAGGCCCGCGAACTCTGGCTCAAGCACACCGCGATCCCGGCCGAGCGCATCCAGCGCATGGGCAAGAGCGACAACTACTGGTCCACCGGCCAGCCCGGCCCGGCCGGCCCCTGCTCGGAGATCTACTACGACCGCGGCCCGGCGTACGGCATCGAGGGCGGCCCCGAGGCGGACGACAACCGTTATGTGGAGATCTGGAACCTGGTCTTCATGCAGTACCAGATCGACAATGTGAAGTCGAAGGTGGACTTCGACATCGTCGGCGAGCTGCCCAAGAAGAACATCGACACCGGCCTCGGCATGGAACGCCTCGCCATGATCCTGCAGGGCGTGGAGAACATGTACGAGACGGACCAGGTCCGCCCCGTGATCGACAAGGCCTCCGAGCTCTCCGGCAAGGAGTACACCTCCGCCGAGAGCCCCGAGGACCCGCACCACACGGACGATGTGCGCATGCGCGTCGTGGCGGACCACGTCCGCTCCGCCCTCATGCTGATCGCCGACGGCGTCACCCCGTCCAACGAAGGCCGTGGCTACGTGCTGCGCCGCCTGATCCGGCGCGCGGTTCGCTCCATGCGCCTGCTGGGCGTCGAGCAGGCCTGCCTGCCCGAGCTGCTGCCCGCCTCCCGCGACGCCATGAAGGGCGTCTACCCGGTGGTCGAACTCGAGTTCGACCGGATCTCCCGGATCGCCTACGCCGAGGAGCGGGCGTTCCTGCGCACCATCGCCTCCGGCACCGCTCGTCTCGACGAAGCCGTGGTCCAGGCGAAGTCCCAGGGCGCCTCGCTGTCCGGTGAGGACGCCTTCGCGCTGCACGACACCTACGGCTTCCCGATCGACCTGACGCTCGAGATGGCCGAGGAGGCCGGCGTCGCCGTCGACGAGAAGCAGTTCCGCGACCTCATGCAGGAGCAGCGCCAGCGTGCCCAGGCGGACGCCAAAGCCAAGAAGGGCGGCCACGCCGACGTCACCGTCTTCCGCGACATCCTGGCCGACGGCGAGACCGTGTTCACCGGCTACGACGAGCTGGAGACCGAGTCCCGGGTCCGCGCGCTGCTCAGCGGCGGCGCCCGCACGGGTCACGCCACCACGGGCGATGAGATCGAACTGGTCCTCGCGGAGACCCCGTTCTATGCGGAGGCCGGCGGTCAGGCCGCCGACACCGGTCTGATCACGGGTGACG
This sequence comes from Arthrobacter woluwensis, assembly GCF_030816155.1. NCBI lineage: Bacteria > Bacillati > Actinomycetota > Actinomycetes > Micrococcales > Micrococcaceae > Arthrobacter > Arthrobacter woluwensis. The sequence continues at coordinate 1,469,379 of NZ_JAUSXR010000001.1, forward strand.
GCTTCGTGGTCGAGGTGCTGGACGTCCAGCGCCCGGTCAAGGGGCTCTCGGTGCACAAGGCCCTGGTGCGCGAGGGTGAGATCTCCTCCGACGCGATCGTGCGCGCCGCCGTGGACGCGGAGCGCCGTCACGCTGGCGAGCAGGCGCACACCGCCACGCACCTGGTTCACGCCGCCCTGCACCAGATCCTGGGCAAGGAGGCCACCCAGCGTGGTTCCTTCAACAAGGCCGGCTACCTCCGCTTCGACTTCGCCTGGGGTGAGCAGCTCTCCGGTGCCACCAAGAGCGAGATCGAGGAAGTGGCCAACCTCGCCATCCGGAACAACTTCGAGGTGAAGACCTCGGTGATGGGCCTCGAGCAGGCGAAGGCTCTCGGCGCCATGGCCCTCTTCGGCGAGAACTACGGCAGCGAAGTCCGCGTCGTGGAGATCGACGGCGCCTGGTCCCGTGAACTCTGCGGTGGCACCCACGTGGGCAGCACCTCGCGGATCGGCAGCCTGAACCTGCTGGGCGAGCAGTCCGTCGGCTCGGGCAACCGCCGTGTGGAGGCCTTCGTCGGCATGGAGGCGTTCCGCCACTTCGCCGCAGAGCGCGCCCTGGTGACCGAGCTCAGCGAGATGTTCAAGGTCCCCTCCGGCCAGCTGTCCGAGCGCATCGGCGCCACGCTGAGCAAGCTCAAGGCCGCGGAGAAGGAACTCGACCGCCTGCGCAAGGAACAGCTCGCCGCTCAGGCCGCCACGCTGCTGAACAGCGCCAGCGACGCGAACGGCGTTCGTGTGATCGCGCACGACGCCGGCACGGTCGGCGGCGCGGATGACCTCCGCTCGCTCGTGCTGGATCTCCGCGGACGCCTGGGCAGCGAAGCGGCGACCGTCGCCGTGGCCGGCGTCGCGAACGGCCGTCCCGTGGTCCTGGTCGCCACGAACGACGAGGCCCGCGCGGCCGGTGTCAAGGCCGGCGCCCTGGTCCGCACTGCCGCCGGGATCCTCGGCGGCGGTGGCGGCGGCAAGGACGACATCGCCCAGGGCGGCGGGACCGACGCCGCGAAGATCCCCACGGCTCTCACCGCCATCGTCGACGCGATCCGCAACCGCTAGGCACGGATGGAAGACCATGCACAGACGTCTCCGGCGGACGCTCCACGGGGCGTCCGCCTGGGGATCGACGTCGGCCTGGTGAGGGTCGGGGTGGCCGTCAGCGATCCGGACGGAATCCTGGCCACCCCTTTCAAGACCTTGCAGCGTGACAGCAAGAAGAATTCGGACATCGGAGTGATCGTCCGCCAGATCATCGAGCGGCAGGTCCGGTGGGCGTTCGTCGGCCTTCCGCGCACTTTGCGCGGCGGGGAGAGTCAGTCCACGCAGATGGCGCTGGACTACGCTCAGATCCTCGCCGACCGGCTTCAAGAGGCCGCCGTCGAGTGCTCCGTGGCGATGCTCGACGAGCGTCTGACCACCGTCACGGCGCACCGGACGCTTCGCGAAGCTGGAATGGACGGCCGGGAACATCGTAAAGTGGTGGATCAGGTGGCGGCGGTGAACATCCTCCAGCATGCGCTTGACATGCAGAAACGCCAAGGACCTGATGTGGGGACGCCGGTGCGCGCCCATTCCGCCACCTTCGAGGAAAGTGATGGAGGCACCCGTACGTGAGCACGGACAACAACGAGCCCGGGGACAAGCAGTCCCGGGCTGACGGTCCCATGGCCGCAGAGGGGATGCCGCTGACCCGGCGGGAACTTCGTGCGCGGGAGCGTCTTCTCGCTCAGCGCGAGGAACAGGAGCGGGCCGCGCGCGCCGCTGCTCCGTTCGATCAGGAGCAGGACGAGCTGCCGCGACGGCGCGACGCCTTCCAGCGACAGGACACCCCGACGCCGGCCGAGAAGGCCGCCGAGGAACGCGCCGGCGCTGAGAAGGCTGCCGCTGAAAAGGCCGCCGAGCGTGCCCGTGCGGCCCAGGCCGCCGCCGACAAGGCCGCGGCAGAGAAGGCTCAGGCGGAGAAGGCCCGGCTCGAACGGGCCGCCGCCGAGAAGGCTCAGGCTGACAAGGCCCGCCGTGACCGGGCCGCCGCAGCGGAAGCAGCAGCGGCCGAACGCGCGGCAGCAGAGAAGGCTCGCCTCGACAAGGCCGCGGCCGACAAAGCCCAGATGGAGAAGGCTCAGGCTGAGAAGGCCCAGACTGAGAAAGTCAGGGCTGAGAAGGCCCAAGCCGAAAGAATCCAGGCGGAGAAGGCGGCAGCCGAGAGTGCCCTGGCTGCGAAGACCGCCTCCGAGCCGGCTGCCGAGGGCGACCTCAAGGACAGCGCCCAGCGCAACGACGCTCCGTCCGCATCGGGGTCCGAGTCCCGCATCGCGCCGGTCCCTGCGACGGCTCACGCCCAGCACTTCTACCCGGAACCGACGCACACCCGCCTCAATCCTCTGGCGCATGCTCACCGGCCCGCTGCTCAGACCGCTCGTCCCGAAACCGCTGCGGAGGCGGCCGACGCTGCCGCCGTCGAGGACTCCGAGGCCCAGCACCACGGCCAGCACGAGGCGGCCGGGACGCACGGTTTCCAGTTCATCCACTCTCCGGAACCGGGGCATGACGAGGACGAGCCCGCCAAGACCGCGTTCCAGGAGGAAGTGGCCAGTCCCCGCAAGCACCGCCGGGTGCGCGGCTGGGTGGCCGTGCTCCTGTCCTTCCTGCTCGTGGCAGGCGGTGCGTTCGCCGCGTTCCAGTTCATCGGGCCCAGCCTCGGCTGGGGCCGCGTGACCGACTACCCGGGGCCCGGCACGGGTTCCGTGTCCGTCGAGGTCGCGCAGGGTTCGTCCGTCACCCAGGTGGCCAACTCCCTCAAGGAGGAGGGCGTGGTCGCCGATGCCGGGACGTTCATCAAGGCGTTCGGCGAGTCCGGTATCACGCTCTCTCCGGGCAAGTACACGTTCCGCAAGGAGATGAAGTCCGCGGACGCCGTGAACGTCTTCGGCGCGAGCGGCAAGGACAAGGTCTCGTACGTCGCGCTCTCGGCCGGTCTGCGGCTGGGGGAGTCCCTCGAAGCGATCGCCAAGGGGACCGGACTCGAGATCTCGGATCTGAAGAACCTCGCCAACGCCCCGGGACAGTTCGGGGTGTCCTCGAAGGCGAAGAACCTGGAAGGCTATCTGTTCCCGGGCGAGTACCGGTTCGCCGTGGGCAGCACCGCGAAGCAGGTGATCGGCCAGCTGGTCAAGGCCACGCAGGACGAGCTCAAGGCCCAAGGCGTGACCGACGCCGACGAGCAGTACCGCATGCTGACCATCGCCTCGATCGTGCAGGCCGAGGCAGGACGGGCGGACTATCCGACCGTCGCCGGCGCCGTCATGAACCGCCTGAAGCACAACGCCCAGACGGTCGGTTTCATCCAGTCGGACGCCACGGTGACGTACGGGCTGGGCCGGAAGAGCTACGAGCTCACCCAGGCCGAGAAGGACGATAAGAGCAACCCGTACAACACCTATGCGAACCCCGGCCTGCCGGTCGGTCCCATCGGATCCCCGGGCAAGATGGCGATCGATGCCGCAGCCCATCCGAAGGCTTCCGACTACCTGTTCTGGGTGACCATCAACCTGGACACGGGTGAGACGCGCTTCGCGAAGACCCTGGAGGAGCACAACCGCAACGTGGCGCTCTACCAGGAGTGGTGCAGCGCCAACGCAGGACGTTGCCAATGATGCGCAGGGCCGCGGTCCTCGGGCATCCCATCTCCCACTCGAAGTCACCCGCGCTGCACAATGCGGCGTACCGTGTGCTGGGCTTCGACGCCGAGTACACCGCGGTGGATGTGGACGAGCCCGAGCTGACCGCCTTCATGGCCGGAGTGCGCCGCGAGCCGGCCTGGTGCGGCCTGTCCGTCACCATGCCGCTCAAACGGGCGATGGTCTCCGAGGTCGATGAGTGCGTCGGCGCCGCGGCCGAACTCGGGGTGCTGAACACCGTGGTCGTGACGACGGATGCCGACGGCGCCACCCGGCTCACGGGCCATAACACGGACGTCACGGGCATCATCAACGCCCTCCGCCACGCCGCGGGCCTGCCGACGCTCCACGGGGTTCCCGGCGACGGGTCCACCCTGGGACGCCGCGCCGCGATCCTGGGCGCCGGGGGGACCTCCGCGGCCGCGATCACGGCGCTGTCCCGGCTGGGACACCGTGACGTGGTGCTCTTCGCCCGGGATGAAAGCCGGGCGGCCGAGGCGTTCGGCGCCGCGGACGCGAGCGGGGTGCGGCTCAGCCTGCTGCCCTACGACTCGGCGACCGGCAGTCTGGTGGAGTACGACGTCGTGATCTCGACGCTGCCGCCCCGTGCGGCGGACGGCCTGGCGGCCCAGCTGGCGGACCGGGGGAGTGCCCCGTCGCCGGGTGACGTGCCTCCGGTCCTTCTGGACGTCGCGTACGAGCCGTGGCCCAGTGCACTGGCCTCCGCGTGGTCCGCCCGGGGCGGGACCGTGGTGCCGGGGCTGGAGATGCTGCTCTACCAGGCGGTCGAACAAGTGCTTCTCTTTACCGGAAACGGGCCCGAGAAGGCCCCTCGCGTCATCGACGCGATGTGTGACGCAGTGAACGCACCCCGACGCGGGTGACCGGGCACAAGCATGGCAGGATGGACATATGTTTCGTTGGTTAACCGCTGGTGAGTCTCATGGCCCCGCGCTCGTCGGGATCGTCGAAGGCGTCCCGGCAGGCGTCGAACTGTCGAGCGAGGACGTCCGTGACGCCCTCGCTCGGCGCCGTCTCGGTTACGGCCGCGGCGCCCGGATGAAGTTCGAACAGGACGAGGTCACCATCATCGGTGGCGTCCGGCACGGCCTGACCCAGGGCGGCCCCGTGGCCATCGAGGTGGGCAACACCGAATGGCCCAAGTGGGAGCGCGTCATGTCCGCGGATCCCGTGGATCCGGAGGAGTTGGCCACCTCGGCCCGCAACGCCCCTCTGACGCGTCCGCGCCCCGGCCACGCCGACTTCACCGGCATGCAGAAGTACGGCTTCCCTGAAGCCCGCCCGGTCCTGGAGCGCGCCAGCGCCCGTGAGACGGCCACCCGCGTGGCCCTCGGCACCGTGGCCGCGAAGTTCCTCCGCCAGCTCGGCGTCGAACTCATCAGCCACACCACCGCGGTGGGCACCGTCGCCGTGCCGGATGGCACGCCGCTGCCCTCGCCGTCGGACCTGATCGCGCTCGACGCGGATCCGCTGCGCTGCTTCGACCGCGAGACCTCGGACGCCATGGTGGCCGAGGTGGATGCCGCTCACAAGGAGGGCGAGACCCTCGGCGGTGTCGTCGAGGTACTCGCCTACGGCCTTCCGCCGGGACTCGGCAGCTACGTGCACTGGGACCGCCGCCTGGACGCCCGCCTGGCGTCCGCGCTCATGGGCATCCAGGCCATCAAGGGCGTGGAGGTCGGCGACGGCTTCGCCACGGCCGCCCGCCGCGGCTCCGCCGCACACGACGAGATGGTCAAGGACGAGAACGGCGAGATCTCCCGCCTGAGCAACCGCGCCGGCGGCATCGAAGGCGGCATGAGCATCGGGACCGTGCTGCGCGTCCGCGCCGCCATGAAGCCGATCGCCACCGTGCCCCGCGCGCTCCAGACCGTGGACGTCACGACGGGTGAGGCCGCCAAGGCCCATCACCAGCGCTCGGACGTCTGTGCCGTGCCCGCGGCCGGCGTCGTGGCCGAGGCCATGGTGGCCCTGGTCCTCGCGGAGGCCATGCTGGAGAAGTTCGGCGGTGACTCGGTGGCCGAGACCCGCCGCAACCTCCAGAACTACCTGGCAGCCATCCCGGAGGAGCTCAGCTCCTCCGGCCACTGATACGGCAACTGAAACACAGGGAGCCCCACATGCCTTCTGATGAGGCAGCAGACAGCACGGCGATCGTCCTGGTCGGCCCCATGGCGGCCGGGAAGAGCGCCGTGGGACGGGCCCTGGCGGCGTTGCTCCAGGGCGAGTACGTGGACACGGACGAGGTCTTCGTCCTGGAGAACGGCCCGATCACGGAATACTTCGAGGCCCACGGCGAGGACGCGTTCCGCGCCGCGGAGGCCTCGATCGTGGCGCGCGCCGTGGCTGGCGACGTCCCCATGACCCACCCCGAAGCGCCGCGGATCATCTCCCTCGGGGGCGGGTCCGTGGTGGCCGAGGCGTCCCGCGCGGCCATCGCGCCGTGCCGTGTGGTGTACCTGGAACCGGACCTGGCCACGGTCCTCCCGCGCATCGCCCGGGACACCGGCAGGCCCATGCTCACGGGTGACGCGGCCGAGCGCTGGCTCACACTCTTCGAACAGCGGCGCCACCTCTACCAGGCGGCAGCCGAGCTGACCGTCGACGTGCGCCATGGAAGCCCGGAGGACTTCGCCCTGGAGATCGCCAGGGCGCTGGACCTCCCCGGAATCACAGCAAAGGACAGCAGCGAGTGACGCATCCCGAGACGGTCATCAAGGTCACCGGCAATCGCCCGGAGGAGAACTACGACGTCGTGGTGGGCCGCGGCCTTCTGGCGCAGCTTCCGGGCCGCCTGGGCGAGCGCGTCAAACGCGTCCTGGTGGTCCACCCCCGCGCGCTCCGTCTGACCGGCGACGCCGTCCGTGACGAGCTCGAGTCCGCGGGCTTCACCGCCGTCACGGCCGAGATCCCGGACGCCGAGGAAGGCAAGCACATCCAGGTGGCCGCGTTCTGCTGGCAGGTCCTGGGGCAGAACGACTTCACCCGTTCCGATGCCGTCGTCACCGTCGGCGGCGGCGCCGTGAGCGACCTGGGCGGCTTCGTCGCCGCCACGTGGCTGCGCGGCGTCAAGGTCATCCACATGCCCACCAGCGTGCTCGGCATGGTGGACGCCGCCGTCGGAGGCAAGACCGGCATCAACACGGCCGAAGGCAAGAACCTGGTGGGCGCATTCCACCCGCCCGCGGCCGTGCTCGCCGATCTGGACACGCTGCGGACCCTGCCCCGCAATGAGCTGGTCTCCGGCCTGGCCGAGGTGATCAAATGCGGGTTCATCGCCGATCCGGTGATCCTCGACCTGCTGGAGGAGCACGGCCAGGACGTCCTGGATCCGGAGTCCCCGGTCCTGCGGGAACTGATCGAACGTGCCATCGCCGTCAAGGCCAAGGTCGTCTCCGAGGACCTGAAGGAGTCCGGCCTCCGCGAGATCCTGAACTACGGACACACCCTCGGCCATGCGATCGAGCTGGCCGAACGCTACTCGTGGCGTCACGGCGCCGCCATCTCCGTGGGCATGGTGTTCGCCGCGGAACTCGCTCGCAGCGTGGGGCGGCTGAGCGACGCCGAGGCGGACCGGCACAAGGCCATCCTGGAGAGCTTCGGGCTCCCCACGTCCTACCGCAACGATCGCTGGTCGGCGCTGCTGGACGGGATGCGGCGGGACAAGAAGTCCCGTGGCGACCTGCTGCGCTTCGTGGTCCTGGACGGCGTCGGCAAGCCCGGCGTCCTGGAGGTGCCGGACACGTCCCTGTTGTTCGCCGCCTATCAGGAGGTGGCCGAGGGATGAGCGGCGGCGGAGTCGACCTGGAGACCTCCGAGTGGCCTGAGTCCGGGTTCCCGGGCATCAAGGTCAATCCTCTGACACGTCGCTACGAGATCGTGGACGAGGACTTGGTGCAGGAGACCCTCGCAGGGGATGACCGCCCCTGGGCAGGCGTCTTCGTGCTGATGGTCCAGGGCAAGACCACCGAAGCCGCCGAACTGCTCGCCGAGGCGCGCATGGTGGATCCCGAGTCCTTCGAGCTGCTGCTCCTGGACACGGAGATCCTCTACACACGTGGCCGCCTCGAGGCCGCCTACGAGCGGCTGCACCGCCTGCTGGCACAGTACCGGGGGACCGGTCACGAAGCGGAGGTGCTGCAGCATCTGGGCAACACCTACTACAGCTCGGGTGATTTCGCCCGCAGCGCGGACGCGTTCCAGGAAGCCCTGGAGTTGCGGGTCGCGTCGCATGCCAGCCCCGAGCTGATCTACTCCTCCACGATCGCGCTGCAGCAGGCGCGGCACGCGGCGGAGGCCAGCTGACACACGGCCCGCCGGGCCGCATTCCGGGCAGTCCGCCGGACACGGTAGACTGGATCTCGGTTTTTTGACAACTACATGGCTGTTCGCGCCCTCAGGGCCCCGGACAGTCCGCATCGGGAGAGAGGCTGCAGTGGCAACCACGAACGACATCAAGAACGGCACCGTCCTCAAGCTGGAGGGCAACCTCTGGAACGTCATCGAGTTCCAGCACGTGAAGCCGGGCAAGGGCGGCGCGTTCGTGCGCACCAAGCTCCGCAACATCCTCTCCGGCAAGGTCGTGGACAAGACCTTCAACGCCGGCGCCAAGATCGAGACCGCCACGGTCGACCGCCGCGATTACACCTACCTGTACCAGGACGGCGCCGACTACGTCTTCATGGACGTGCAGGACTACGACCAGCTCACCGTGACCCCGGAGGTCGTGGGCAACGCGAAGAACTTCATGCTGGAGAACCAGCAGGTCATCATCGCCATGCACGACGGTTCGCCGCTGTACCTCGAAATGCCGGCCAGCGTCGTCCTCGAGATCACCTACACCGAGCCCGGCCTGCAGGGTGACCGTTCCCTCCGCCGGCACCAAGCCCGCCACCGTGGAGACCGGCTACGAGATCCAGGTCCCGCTGTTCCTCGAGCAGGGCACCCGCGTCAAGGTCGACACCCGCGACGGCAGCTACCTGGGCCGGGTCACCGACTAGTGAGCGCCCGCGGCAAGGCCCGCAACCGGGCACTCGACATCCTGTTTGAAGCCGAGCAGCGTCAGGTCACCCCGTTCTCCGTGATCAAGGAGCGGCGTGAGCACACCGACCAGATCATCAACCCCTACACGGTGGAAGTGGTCGAAGGTGTGGTGTCGCTGCAGGAGACCATCGACGAGTTCCTGACCACCTACGCCCAGGGCTGGACCCTGGAGCGCATGCCGAATGTGGACCGGATCATCCTCCGCATCGGGACCTGGGAACTGCTCTACAACGAGGACGTGCCGGACAGCGTGGCCGTGAGCGAGGCCGTGAGCCTCGCCAAGACCCTGTCCACGGACGACTCACCCGCGTTCATCAACGGCCTGCTCGGTCGTTTGAAGGAGCTCAAGCCCACGCTGCTCGCCTGATCCCCGCGAGGGATCCAGCGCTCAGTGGTGGACGACGACGGCGGCCCGCCCCCTTTCCGGGGGCGGGCCGCCGTCGTCGTTTGCCGAGATCACAGTTCGCGGAGGTCTCAGTCTGCAGAAGTCTCAGTGTGCGGAGAGCTCAGGCGGTCACCATGGACCGTAGCTGGCCGAGGCGTTCGAGCAGCCGGTGCTCGTCCTGCTGAAGCCGGGGGAGATCCCGCCCGGTGAGGATCCGCTGGCGGGTGTAGGCGAGGGCCGTCGCGGTGCGGATGAGCTCGTGCATGGTCTTCTGGCGACCGAACTGTGAGGCCCAGCGTTTGGCGGCGCGGCGCCCCTGGCCCGTCGCGAAGAGACCCACTTCCGGCCAGGTGAGCCAGCCGGCCGCAGCGTATTCGCTCAGTCGGGCGCGCGTGAGCTTGGCCTCCGCGACCCGGAGGAAGATGAAGCCGAGGACCGCCAGGAAGAAGAGCGGCATCTGGATGACGATGTAGAGCCAGAGGAAGTCCTGGCCCATGCTGTTCCACTGGTGGTGCAGGAACATGGCGGGCAGCAGGCCCACGAAGAACGCCCCGACGGTCAGACCCCGGTTCCAGCGCCGCGCCGCGAAGCCCATGAGCAGGCCGGTGGCACCGGTGAACAGGGCATGCGCGAAGGGGGAGAGGATGCCGCGGAGGAAGACGATGGTCCAGAACGTCTGGCCGGCGCCCTCCTCGGCCGAGTAGATCCGGCCGAAGTAGAGGATGTTCTCCGTGAAGGCGAAGCCCGCGGCGATCGTGAAGGCGTAGACCAGTCCGTCCACCGGGCCGTCGAAGTACTTGCGCGCCAGGAGCGCCAGCAGGAGCAGCCCGAGTGACTTGGAGAACTCTTCGACGATCGGCGCCTCCACGGTGGCCAGGAAGGTCTGGACCTCCGCCTTGGTGGAATCCGGCGGCGCGAGCTGCAGGAAGAACGGCTGGATCACCACCGTGGTGGCGACTGCGACCGTGGCGCCCCAGAGCAGCGCGAAGAGCAGGAGCTTCCGCGGTTCGGGTTCCCAGCGGTCCATGAAGTAGACCGCCGTGAGCACGATCGCCAGCGGAATCAGGGAGGCGAAGAAGCCGCCCATGAACCCCTGCCCTCCGACGTTCGAGAGCAGCAGCGGCAGGACGAGCACCAGACTGAGGAACGCGAGAACCCCGCCGATGATCATGAGCGTGAGCGTGGCGGGATTGATGTTCCGATGCCGGCGGGGAGGCGCCCAGCCGGTCGGCGTCTGCTGCCAGGCGCCGTGGAACTGCTGGGGACCGGCGGGCCAGGCCGGCGCCTGCTGTGCCGGGTTGCCCTGCGGGGCGGACTGCGGGAACTGCTGTCCTTGACCTTGCGGCCACGGGTTCTGCTGCCACGCCTGAGGACCGGGCACAGGCTGCTGGAACGTCTGCTGGAAAGCCTGCGGCTGGGCGGGTTGCTCGAAAGGCTGCTGTGCAGGCTGCTGGAAGGGTTGCTGGCTCTGGTACTGCTGGTCCTGATACTGCAGGGGTGCCGACGGCTGCAGAGGTGGGCGTCCGGCGTAGTTCGCCCCCGGCTGCGTGTAGCTCTCGGGATCGACCCGGCCGATCCAGCTCGGATTCAGCTGCTGGTCCTCGGGGACGAAGAAGGGCTCCGGCGCGGGCGCCTGATGCGGCTGCCGGCCGGGGACCTGATGGCCTGAAGGGTCGTCGTGACCATACGGTGGGGCGCTCATGATTCTCCATCGTATTGATTCGGAGGCTCCCCAGCCAGCACGCGGACGCAACGCGCCGGATGCGTCGCGGATCACGCCCGACGGCGGCCGTCACACAGCGGTCCGACCGCGGCCGTGTGGTAATTTTGGTACGCAATCATCCTTTTTTAATTCCGTCCCGTGAGGCGGGGAAAGGGGAGAGAGGCATGAATGACGCCACCAGTGCATCCTCGGCCGGGCAACCGGCCCAGCGCGTCGTCCTCAGCTCCGACGACATCGACCGCGCCTTGACCCGCATCGCCTTTGAGATCATCGAGGCGAACAAGGGGACCCAGGATCTCGTCCTGCTCGGCATTCCCCGTCGCGGCTACCCCCTCGCTCAGCGCCTGGCGCAGAAGATCGCCGCGGCACACCCCGGTTTCGACGTCCGGGAATCCCTCGGCCAGCTCGACGTCACCATGTTCCGTGACGATCTGGCCCACCAGCCCACGCGCTCACCTCTTCCCACGCAGCTCCCCAAGAGCGGCCTCGACGGCAAGGTCGTGGTCCTGGTGGACGACGTCCTCTACTCGGGCCGCACCATCCGCGCCGCCCTGGACGCCCTTGTGGACCTGGGCCGTCCCCGCATCGTCCGCCTGGCCGTCCTGGTGGACCGCGGGCACCGTGAACTGCCGATCCGGGCGGACCACGTGGGCAAGAACCTCCCCACCGCGAGCAGCGAGAAGGTCCGCGTGCACCTGAGCGAAGTCGACTCCGGTGACAACGAAGTCGTGATCGAGGCGGGCGCATGAAACACCTGCTCTCCACTCAGGACCTGAGTCGCCGCGACGCCCTGGACATCCTGGACACCGCGGAGGAAATGGCCCGCGTCGGCCAGCGGGAGGTCAAGAAGCTCCCCGCGCTCCGTGGACGCACCGTGGTCAACCTCTTCTTCGAGGACTCGACCCGCACGCGCATCTCCTTCGAGGCCGCTGCCAAGCGTCTGTCCGCCGACGTCATCAACTTCTCCGCGAAGGGCTCCTCGGTGAGCAAGGGGGAGTCCCTGAAGGACACCGCCCAGACCCTCGCGGCGATCGGCGCCGACGCCGTCGTGATCCGTCACTGGGCCAGTGGTGCGCCGCAGCGGCTCGCCAACACGGACTGGATCGACGCGAAGATCCTCAACGCCGGCGACGGCACTCATGAGCACCCCACACAGGCCCTTCTGGACGCCTTCACCATGCGGCGGCACTGGGCGAAGATCGCCGGGACCGATTCCGCGGGAACCGATCTGTCCGGGATGCGCGTCGCGATCGCCGGGGACGTCCTGCACTCCCGGGTGGCCCGCTCGAATGTCTGGCTGCTGAGGACGCTGGGCGCCAGCGTGACGCTCGTGGCCCCGCCCACCCTGCTGCCCGTCGGCGTCGAGAGCTGGCCGTGTGAGGTCAGCTACGACCTGGACGCCACGCTGGAAGCCGGCGTCGACTCGATGATGATGCTGCGGGTCCAGAAGGAGCGCATGCACGATTCCTTCTTCCCTTCCGCCCGCGAGTACTCGCGCCGCTGGGGCTTTGACGACGCGCGCCTCGAGGCGCTCGACCGTCACGGCCTGAAGGACACGATCATCATGCACCCCGGCCCCATGAACCGCGGTCTGGAGATCTCCTCCGCCGCCGCCGACTCGCCGCGCTCCACCGTCCTGGACCAGGTCAGCAATGGTGTGTCCGTCCGCATGGCGGCGCTCTACCTGCTCCTGGCCGGCGGCCGGGACGCCGAAGACCACAGCACCGAAGCCGTCACGGAGGGAATCCCCGCATGAGTTCCGACAACCACCTCCTCACGGGAGCCTCGCTCCTGGGCGGCGAGCCCACCGACATCCTGATCGCCGACGGCGTCATCGCCGCTCTCGGCGCCGACGCCGCAGCCCACCCGGACGCCGAGGGCGCCACCGTGACCGACGCGTCGGGTCTCGTGGCCCTGCCGGGTCTCGTGGACGTTCACACCCACCTGCGTGAGCCGGGCCGGGAGGACGCCGAGACCGTGGAGACCGGAACCCGCGCCGCGGCGCTGGGCGGTTACACCGCCGTGCACGCCATGGCGAACAGCTCCCCGGTGGCCGACACGGCCGGCGTCGTCGAGCAGGTCCACAGCCTCGGCCAGGCCTCCGGCTGGGTCGATGTGCGCCCCGTGGGCGCGGTGACCGTCGGCCTGGCCGGCGAGCAGCTCGCCGAGCTGGGCGCCATGGCCGACTCCCGCGCCCAGGTGCGGATGTTCTCGGACGACGGCATCTGCGTCCACGACCCGGTCCTGATGCGCCGCGCCCTCGAATACGTGAAGGCGTTCGACGGCGTCATCGCCCAGCACGCTCAGGAGCCGCGCCTCACGGCGGGCGCCCAGATGAACGAAGGCGAGGTGTCCGCGGTCCTCGGCCTGGCCGGCTGGCCCGCGGTCGCCGAGGAGAGCATCATCGCCCGCGACGTGCTCCTGGCACAGCACGTCGACTCCCGCCTGCACGTCTGCCACGTCTCCACGGCGGGCAGTGTGGAGATCATCCGCTGGGCCAAGCAGCGCGGCATCCGGGTCACCGCCGAGGTCACCCCGCACCACCTGCTGCTGACGGACGAGCTGGTCCGCAGCTACGACCCCGTCTACAAGGTCAACCCGCCCCTCCGCACCCAGGAGGACGTGCTGGCCCTGCGCCAGGCCCTGGCCGAGGGCGTCATCGATGTCATCGGCACGGACCACGCGCCGCACCCGAGCGAGCACAAGGAATGCGAGTGGGGCCCAGGCCGCCATGGGCATGACGGGCCTCGAGACGGCACTGTCCGTGGTCCAGCACACCATGGTGGACAGCGGACTCATGAGCTGGGCCGATGTGGCCCGCGTGATGTCCCAGGTCCCGGCCGAGGTCGGCCGCGTGGCCGATCAGGGCCGTCCGCTGGCCGTTGGCGAGCCCGCCAACGTGGTCCTGGTGGATCCGGCGGCGCGCTGGACCGTGGACGGCAAGGCCATGGCCACCAAGGGCCGGAACACGCCATTCCAGGGCATGGAGCTGCCGGGCAAGGTCCGGGCCACCTTCTTCCACGGCCATCCCACGGTGCTGGACGGGGCGCTCAACACTCCGCGCACCACCGTCGGGGCCTGAGCCATGGACAAGGTCCTGCCGGGCATCCTCATGCTGGCCCTCGGGGCGGCGGTCATCGTGCTGCTGTACGTGGGCTGGCGCAGCCGCCAGCGGCGCCAGAGCGATCTGGATCCGCTGCCGACGGTGCCGGAGCTCGGCGAGCCCGGACTCGCCGTCGCCGGCCAGTATGTGGCCACGACGACGGCGGGTGACTGGCTGGACCGCGTGGCGGTCCACAGCCTGGGCATCCGCTCCCGGGCGGACCTGGCCGTCCACCCGGACGGCGTGCTGATCACGCGGCCGGGCTGCGAAGAGCTCTTCATCCCGGCGGCCGACCTCGAGGAGGTCCGGCTGACCAGCGGCATGGCGGGGAAGTTCCTGGGCAAGGATCAGATCCTCGTCGCCACCTGGAAGCTGGGGGAGCGCAGCCTGGACACGGGATTCCTGCCCCGGCACGGCGCCGACACCGAACCACTGCGGCAAGCCCTGGAGCGACTCCTGGGCCCCGCACGGGCCTGAGGGCCCTCCGAAACGACATGACAGACCACACGAACGCGAACAAGAGGACACAGTGAGCATTCAAACGCCTGAGGCGAGCACCGGCGCGGCAGTTCTCGTCCTTGAAGACGGACGCATCTTCCGCGGCCAGAGCTACGGTGCCGTCGGCACCACTCTGGGGGAGGCCGTCTTCACCACCGGCATGACCGGCTACCAGGAGACCATCACGGACCCCTCCTACGCCCGTCAGATCGTGGTGCAGACCGCCCCGCACATCGGCAACACCGGCGTGAACGGTGAAGACGCCGAATCCCGCCGCATCTGGGTCGCCGGGTACGTGGTGCGGGACCCCGCCCGACGTCCCTCCAACTGGCGCAGCGAGGCCTCGCTCGACGAGGAGCTCGTCCGCCAGGGCATCGTGGGCATCCAGGGCGTGGACACCCGCGCCCTGACCCGCCACCTCCGCGAGCACAAGACCATGCGCGCCGGCATCTTCTCCGGCGAGGCCGCTCAGGCGAGCGACGCCGAGCTGCTGGCCGCGGTCCGGGCGAGCGAGCCGATGGAAGGCTCCCGCCTGGCCGAGGAGGTCAGCATCGACGAGGCGTACGTCGTCGAGCCGTCTGACCACGGCTGGGAGGGGGAGCCCCGCTTCACGATCGCCGCGATCGACCTCGGCATCAAGGCCATGACCCCGCAGCGTTTCGCCGAGCGCGGCGTGCGCGTGCACGTCCTCCCGGCCACGGCCACGCTGGAGGACGTCAAGGCCGTGAACCCTGATGGGTTCTTCATGTCCAACGGCCCCGGCGACCCCGCGACGGCGGACGCCCAGGTCAGCCTCCTGCGCTCCGTGCTGGACGAGAAGCTGCCGTACTTCGGCATCTGCTTCGGCAACCAGATCCTGGGCCGCGCGCTCGGCTTCGGCACCTACAAGCTGAAGTACGGCCACCGCGGCATCAACCAGCCCGTCCTGGACCGCCGCACCGGCAAGGTGGAGATCACCTCGCAGAACCACGGCTTCGCGGTGGACGCCCCCATGGACGGCGCGACCCAGGCGCCGGAGAGCCGCTTCGGCCGCGTCGAGGTGAGCCACGTGAGCCTCAACGACGACGTGGTCGAGGGCCTCTCCTGCCTCGACATCCCCGCATTCTCCGTGCAGTACCACCCCGAGGCCGCCTCGGGTCCGCACGACGCCGCCTACCTCTTCGACCGCTTCATCGAGCTCATGGAAGCCGAGAGCGGTCAGACCAACCAGAAGGACAAGGACGCCTAAGCATGCCGAAACGTACAGACCTCAAGAGTGTCCTGGTCATCGGGTCCGGACCGATCGTCATCGGCCAGGCGGCCGAGTTCGACTACTCCGGCACGCAGGCCCTGCGTGTCCTGAAGGAGGAGGGCCTGCGGGTCATCCTGGTCAACTCCAACCCGGCCACCATCATGACCGACCCCGAGTTCGCCGACGCCACCTACGTCGAGCCGATCACCCCCGAGGTGGTCGAGAAGATCATCGCCAAGGAGCGCCCCGACGCGGTCCTGCCGACGCTGGGCGGTCAGACGGCCCTCAACACGGCGATCGCGCTGGACAAGAACGGCGTGCTCGCCAAGTACGACGTCGAGCTGATCGGCGCGAACATCGCCGCGATCGAGCTGGGCGAGGACCGCGAGAAGTTCAAGGGCGTGGTCGAGCGCTGTGGCGCCGAGAGCGCCAAGAGCCACATCATCCACACCATGGATGAGGCCCTGGCCGCCGCCGAGGACCTCGGCTATCCCATGGTCGTCCGGCCGTCGTTCACCATGGGTGGCCTGGGCTCCGGCCTGGCGTACAACGAGAGCGATCTGCGCCGCATCGTCGGCCAGGGCCTCCAGTACAGCCCCACCAGCGAGGTGCTGCTCGAAGAGAGCATCCTCGGCTGGAAGGAGTACGAGCTGGAGATGATGCGCGACAAGAACGACAACGTCGTGGTCGTGTGCTCCATCGAGAACTTCGATCCGGTGGGCGTCCACACGGGTGACTCCATCACGGTGGCGCCGGCCCTGACGCTGACCGACCGCGAGTATCAGAAGCTGCGCGACGTCGCGATCGCCGTCATCCGCGAGGTCGGCGTCGACACCGGTGGCTGCAACATCCAGTTCGCCGTGAACCCGGAGACCGGCCGCGTGGTGGTCATCGAGATGAACCCGCGCGTGTCCCGCTCCTCGGCCCTGGCCTCCAAGGCGACCGGCTTCGCGATCGCCAAGATCGCCACGAAGCTCTCGCTCGGCTACACCCTGGATGAGATCCCCAACGACATCACCCAGAAGACGCCGGCCTCCTTCGAGCCGACCCTCGATTACGTGGTGGTCAAGGTCCCGCGCTTCGCCTTCGAGAAGTTCCCGGCGGCGGACCCCACCCTGACCACCACCATGAAGAGCGTCGGCGAGGCCATGGCCCTCGGCCGCAACTTCACCGAGGCCCTCCAGAAGGCCCTCCGCTCGCTCGAGCAGAAGGGCGCCACGCTGGACTTCAGCCACGTCCCCGAGTGGGAGGTGGAGGAGCTCCTGGAGAAGGCCAAGCGCCCCACCACCGAGCGTCTGCACCAGGTGCAGCGTGCCCTCCTGGGCGGCGCCACGGTCGAGCAGGTCTTCGAGGCCACCAAGATCGACCCCTGGTTCCTGGACCAGCTCCAGCTCCTCAACGAGGTCGCCGGCACGATCCGCAGCAGCGAGGCCCTGACACCGGAGATGCTGCGCCTGGCGAAGCGCCACGGCTTCTCGGACGCCCAGATCGGCGCCCTGACCAACAACCCGGAGGCCGTGGTCCGCGGTGTGCGCCAGGCGCTCTCCATCCGCCCGGTCTACAAGACCGTGGACACCTGCGCCGCAGAGTTCGCCGCGTACACCCCGTACCACTACTCGTCCTACGACGAGGAGGACGAGGTGGGCCTGCACTCCAAGCCTTCCGTCATCATCCTGGGTTCCGGCCCGAACCGCATCGGCCAGGGCATCGAGTTCGACTACTCCTGCGTGCACGCCTCCATGGCGCTGCGCAAGGCCGGTTACGAGACCGTCATGGTCAACTGCAACCCGGAGACCGTCTCCACGGACTACGACGTGTCCACCCGCCTGTACTTCGAGCCCCTCACCCTGGAGGACGTGCTCGAGGTCATCGCCGCGGAGGAGCGCACCGGCGGTGTCATGGGCGTGTTCGTGCAGCTGGGCGGGCAGACGCCGCTCAAGCTGGCGCAGGAACTGGCCGACGCCGGCGTCCCGATCCTCGGCACGCAGCCGGAGGCCATCGACCTCGCCGAGCACCGTGGCGAGTTCTCCCGCGTGCTGGACAACGCCGGCCTGATCGCCCCGAAGAACGGCACCGCCGTCTCCTTCGAGGACGCCAAGAAGATCGCCGATGAGATCGGGTACCCGGTCCTGGTCCGCCCGTCCTACGTGCTGGGCGGCCGCGGCATGGAGATCGTCTACGACGAGGCCAACCTGTCCCGCTACATCGCCAACGCCACCGAGATCACCCCGGACCACCCGGTCCTGATCGACCGCTTCCTCGAAGATGCCGTCGAGATCGACGTGGACGCCCTCTTCGACGGCACCGACATGTACCTGGGCGGCATCATGGAGCACATCGAGGAGGCCGGCGTCCACTCCGGTGACTCGGCTTGTGTGCTGCCGCCGATCACGCTCGGCAAGAACGTGATCGAGCGTGTCCGGAACGCCACCCGCGCCATCGCGGAGGGTGTGGGCGTGCGTGGCCTCATCAACATCCAGTTCGCCCTCGCCTCGGACGTCCTGTACGTGCTGGAAGCCAACCCCCGCGCCTCCCGCACCGTGCCGTTCGTCTCCAAGGCCACCGGCGTGCAGATGGCGAAGGCGGCCGCGCTGATCGGCGTCGGCGTCACCATCCACCAGCTCCGCACCGCGTACAAGATGCTCCCCGAGCAGGGCGACGGCGCGAACCTCCCGCTGGAGGCCCCGGTCGCCGTCAAGGAGGCCGTGCTGCCCTTCAGCCGCTTCCGCACCGAGGACGGCCACGTGGTCGACTCCCTGCTCGGCCCGGAGATGCGCTCCACCGGTGAGGTCATGGGCATCGACAAGCACTTCGACACGGCCTTCGCCAAGAGCCAGGCCGGCGCGAACAACCCGCTGCCCCGTGAAGGCCGCGTGTTCGTCTCGGTCGCGAACCGGGACAAGCGTGCCGTGATCCTGGCGGTCAAGCGCCTCTCGGATCTGGGCTACGAGATCGTCTCGACCGGCGGCACCGCCGATGTGCTCCACCGCAACGGCATCCAGGCGACGCTCGTGCGCAAGGTCGCCGAGGGCCAGGGCTCCGGCGAGGGTGAGAACACGATCGTGGACCGCATCGTCGCCGGTGAGATCGACATGGTCTTCAACACCCCGTCCGGTGGCGAAGCCCGTGGGGACGGTTACGAGATCCGCGCCGCGGCCACCTCGATCGGCATCCCGTGCATCACCACGGTCGCGGAGTTCAACGTGGCCGTGCAGGCCATGGAGGCCATCCGCACCTACGAATGGGACGTCACCAGCCTGCAGGAACACGCGGCGAACCTCGCGGCGGTCCGCAATGGCTGACCAGACGACGACGGCGGGCGCCGGCTTCGGCGCCCGCCTGGCGGAGGCCATGGCCTCCCTCGGCCCGCTCTGCGTGGGCATCGACCCGCACCCCGGTCTCCTGGAGGCCTGGGGGCTGGACGACTCGGCCGTGGGCCTCAAGGAGTTCTCCGCGCGTGTCCTGGAGGCCGCCTCGGGCCGTGTGGCGGCCATCAAGCCCCAGGTCGCACTGTACGAGCGGCACGGTTCGGCGGGTCTGGCGGTTCTCGAGGGTCTGCTCGCTGACGCCGCCTCGGCCGGGGTGCTCACGATCGCCGACGCCAAGCGCGGCGACATCGGGTCCACCATGGCCGCCTACGCGGACGCGTGGCTGTCGCCGTCGTCGCCCCTCGCGGCGGATGCCGTGACGCTCAGCCCGTACCTCGGCTTCGAGTCGCTCCGCCCGGCCCTCGACCTCGCGGCGGCTCACGGTCGCGGCGTGTTCGTCCTGGCCCTCACCTCCAACTCGGAGGGCGCGAGCGTCCAGCATGTCGGGGGAGAGGCCTCCGTGGCCCGCCGGATCATCGAGGCGGCCGCGGCGGAGAACGCCGGCGTGACCGGTCTCGGCTCGGTGGGACTCGTCGTCGGCGCGACCGTCGGAGCGGCGATCGAGGAGCTGGGTCTCGACCTCGCCTCCCTCAACGGCCCCATCCTCGCTCCCGGCCTCGGAGCCCAGGGCGCCACGGCCGAGGACATGCGCCGCACCTTCGGCGCGGCTTATCCCTTCGTGCTGGGCACGTCCAGCCGCGACATCCTCAAGGACGGCCCGTCCGTCCAGGGGCTCGTGGCGGGCATCGAGAGGACGCTCGCCGGACTGCGCTGACCGTCCGGGCCGGCTCTCGGAGCGCCCGGACCCGCCGCTCAACTGGGAGGTCGCCGAAATCGGTGACCTCCCAGCTATGGTGCCGGACGTCACTTTCAGGTAGGTTCGCATCAACCGTCAGTCGCGCCCATAGCCATGGGTGCCCGGAGGTGGGAGATGCCATGAGCCTGCGAGTTCTGACCAGCACGGAACGAAGTGCCGCCCTTGCGAAAGCAGCAGCGGCCCGTCAGGTGCGTGCACGCCTCAAAGAGGCGCTGAAATCCGGGGAACTGACCGTGCCGCAGGTCCTGGCGCAGGCGGAGGACGACCCCGCCATCGCACGGCTCAAGGTCTCCGAACTGCTCGAGTCCTTCCCGGGCATCGGCCGCGTCAGGTCGCAGGCGATCATGACGCAATTGCGGATCGCCCCGTCACGCAGGGTCCGGGGCCTCGGCGTCCACCAGCGTAAGGCCCTGATAGATTTTCTGGAAGACAAATAGTTCAGGCGGCCCACGGGCGGCCTATGACCAGAGGACACCGTGAGCTCACTTTCCGGTCTCACCGTGCTCGCCGGACCCACCGCGGTCGGCAAGGGCACGGTCTCCACGTACATCCGTGACAACTACCCGCAGGTCTGGCTGTCGGTCTCCGCGACCACACGGCCCCCGCGGCCCGGGGAGCAGGAAGGCGTCCACTACTTCTTCAAGTCCGCCGAGGAGTTCGACCGGCTGGCCGAGGAGGGCGAGTTCCTGGAGTGGGCCGTGGTGCACGGCGTCAACCGGTACGGCACGCTGAGGAGCACCGTGGAGGCCGCGCTGGCCGACGGGAAGCACGTCCTGCTGGAGATCGACCTCCAGGGTGCGCGCCAGGTCAAGGCCAGTGTCCCGGATGCTCGCTTCGTGTTCCTGGCCCCGCCGAGCTGGGATGAAATGGTCCGCCGACTGGTGGGCCGCGGCACGGAAAGCCCGGAGGAACAGCAGCGCCGGCTGGAAACCGCTAAACTGGAACTTGCTGCCGAGCCGGAGTTCGACCACACCGTGGTCAATGACGATGTCCGGCGTGCAGCCGACGAACTTGTCCACCTGATGGGTTTGACCCCGAACCCTCGCTGAAAAGCCGCCATGACGCGGCGCCTGCTCACCGGCGGGCGCCATCCCGGACCCTCTCTGAGGAGCCGGGGACTGAACACCGAGAAGATCCTGGAGAACACCGTGTCCACCAACCTTGAGGGCATCATCAACCCGCCGATCGACCAGCTGCTCGAAGCCGCTGACTCGAAGTACGGCCTGGTCATCTTCGGTGCCAAGCGTGCCCGCCAGATCAACGCGTACTACGCCCAGCTGAACGAGGGCCTCTTCGAGTACGTCGGTCCGCTCGTCGAGACCAAGATGAACGAGAAGCCGCTCTCCATCGCCCTGCGCGAGATCAACGAGGGCCTTCTCGAGTGCAAGCCGGTCGAGAGCACCGAAGAAGCCGAGTGATCCGGCGCCGGATCACCGGCACCAGAGACTGAACCAAGGAGACGCGCATGCGGATCGTCCTGGGTGTCGGAGGAGGGATCGCGGCCTTCAAGGTCGCATCCCTCCTTCGTCTTTTCACCGAACAGGGTCATCAGGTCAACGTCGTGCCCACGGAGGCGGCACTTCACTTCGTGGGGCAGGCCACCTGGGAGGCGCTGTCCGGCCATCCCGTGAGCACCTCCGTGTTCGAGCACGTGGAGCAGGTGAACCATGTCCGGCTCGGCCAGGAGGCCGATCTGGTGGTGGTCGCGCCGGCCACGGCCAACATCCTGGCCCGCTCGGCTCACGGCCTGGCCGACGATCTGCTCGGCAACACGCTCCTCGTCGCCACCTGTCCGGTGCTGTTCGCCCCCGCCATGCACACCGAGATGTGGCGGCACCCCGCGACGCAGGCCAATGTCGCCACCCTCCGCGCCCACGGCGCCCACGTGCTGGACCCCGACGTCGGGCGGCTGACCGGCAAGGACAGCGGTCCGGGCCGTCTTCCGGAACCGCAGGCCATCTTCGCGGCCGCGATGGCGCTGGTGTCCGCTCCTGACGAGGCGCACGACGGCGATACCGCCGGGGCGCTGCTGACCGGGAAGCGGGTGCTCGTCTCCGCCGGCGGCACGCAGGAGCCTCTCGATCCGGTCCGGTTCCTCGGCAACCGGTCGTCCGGCAAGCAGGGCATCGCCCTGGCCGCCGCCGCCCGCGACGCCGGCGCCACGGTGACGCTCGTGGCCGCCCACGTCGAGGTCGCGCTCCCGGCGGGGGTCGACGTCGTGCGCGTGGGCACCGCCGAGGAACTGCGGGAGGTCATGACCCGCGAGGCGGCGTCCGCCGATGTCGTGCTCATGGCCGCTGCCGTGGCTGACTTCCGGCCCGCCGAACGGTCCGGCACGAAGATCAAGAAGCGGGCCGAGGGCACCGACCCGGTGATCGAACTGGTCCGCAATCCGGACATCCTGGCCGAGCTGGTGCGGCTCCGTGCCGAGGACGGCCGGGAGCAGCTCATCCTGGGATTCGCCGCGGAGACGGGCGATGATTCGGGCAGTGTCCTCGAGTACGCCCGCCAGAAGCTCGAACGGAAGGGCTGCGACCTCCTGGTCGTGAACCACGTGGGGGAGTCCAAGGTCTTCGGTCAGGATGTGAACTCCGTGGAGATCCTGTCCCGGACCGACCGTGAGATGCAGCACGTGGAGGGTTCGAAGAACCTCGTGGCCGAGGCGATCGTGCACCGTGTCGCCGCGGAGTTGCGCGGCTGAACGGGGCGGGTCCACAGGCATGTCCTGCGGCGTCGTCCACATAACGTCATCTGCGCGCCAGAGCTGGTGGAAGAGGCCGGTAGAGTGTACTGGTGACCTTTGCCATGCAGAATTCTTCGCACACCGGCCTCCGGCTGTTCACTTCCGAGTCCGTCACTGAGGGACACCCGGACAAGATCTGTGACCAGATCAGCGACTCCATTCTGGACGCGCTGCTGGCCGCGGACCCCGAGTCGCGGGTCGCCGTGGAGACCATGGCCACCACCGGCCTCGTCCACGTGGCGGGCGAGGTCACCACGGACGCCTATGTCGAGATTCCGCAGATCGTCCGCGAGACCATCCTGGGCATCGGGTACGACTCCTCGGCCAACGGCTTCGACGGTGCCCGCTGTGGCGTGTCCGTCTCGATCGGCCAGCAGTCCAATGACATCGCAGATGGCGTCTTCAACTCCATCGAAGCCCGTGAAGGCCGCACCCGGGACGACTACGATCTCCAGGGCGCCGGTGACCAGGGCATCATGTTCGGCTACGCGAGTGACGAGACGTCCAGCTACATGCCGACCCCCATCTGGCTGGCGCACCGCCTGTCCGAACGGCTCACCGAAGTCCGCAAGAACGGCGAGCTAGCCTACCTCCGTCCCGACGGCAAGACCCAGGTCACCGTGGGGTATGACGGGGACAAGCCGGTGTCGGTCGAGACCATCGTCATCTCCAGCCAGCACGCCGAGGATGCCGGCCTGGAGCAGCTGCGCAGCGATCTTCAGACCCACGTGATCACTCCCGTGCTCGCCACGGCGGAACTGGACACCTCCTCGGTCCGCAGCATCCTGAACCCCGCCGGCAAGTTCATCATCGGCGGCCCCGTGGGTGACGCCGGTCTGACCGGCCGCAAGATCATCGTGGACACCTACGGCGGTTTCGCCCGCCACGGTGGCGGAGCGTTCTCCGGTAAGGACCCGTCCAAGGTGGACCGCTCGGCGGCCTACGCCATGCGCTGGGTGGCCAAGAACGTGGTGGCCGCGGGGCTCGCGCGTCGTGCGGAGATCCAGATCGGCTACGCGATCGGCCAGGCCCGTCCGGTCGGCATCTACGTGGAGACCTTCGGCACCGAGACCGTGGATCCCGCGCGCATCAGTGATGCCATCAACGAGGTCTTCGATCTCCGCCCGCGCGCCATCATCGACGCCCTGGATCTGAAGCGCCCCATCTACGCCAAGACGGCTGCTCACGGTCACTTCGGCCGCGAAGAGCCCGAGTTCACCTGGGAGCGTCTCGACAAGGTCGCGGACCTCAAGGCCTTCTTCAACGCCTGATCCCGGTGGTGACACGTGCAGGACGGACTCTTTCCGGTCTCTGACTCCGTGGGACCGTCGGCCTCCGGGCCGGGCGCAGGAGGCGGCAAGGGCTGGCTCATGCCTGAACCGCCGGAGAAGCTGGCCGCCACGAATCCTGTGGCACGGGTGGTTGTCGAATCCCCGCTGCCGCATCTGGACCGACCGTTCGATTACCTGGTGCCGGACGCCCTGGACGGCGACGCCGTCGCCGGAGCCCGGGTCAGGGTCCGGTTCGCGGGCCGGGAACTGCACGGATACATCGTCGAACGCCGGGAGGACAGCGACTCCGGGACACGTCTGAGTGTGCTGGACAAGGTCGTCTCCCCGGTCCCGGTGCTCACCCCTGAGGTTCTGGAGCTCTGCCGTCTGGTCGCCGCCCGGTACGCGGGCACCGTGAGCGACGTCCTCCGGCTCGCCATTCCGGGCCGGGTGGCCAGCTGCGAGAAGGACTGGACGCCGCGGGGCGGGAATGACGAGGACGTGGCGTCCCTGGCGGAGTCGCCTGCCCGCGAGGAGGCGTGGAGCCGCCTCGGCAAAGGCGCCGCCTTCCTTCAGCACCTTCGCACGGGCGGCAGCCCGCGCGCCGTCGTGACCGTGCCCGAGGGATACGGCCCGCACGCGTGGCCCGAGCTCTTCGCAGAGGCCGCCGTCGCCACGCTGCATTCCGGACGCAATGCCCTGCTCGTGGTCCCGGACCGCCGGGACCTGGATCGCCTGGCCGCCGCCCTGGCCGCGCATGTGCCGCGGGGCCTCGTGGCCAGGCTCTCGGCCGAGGACGGCCCGTCCGTGCGGTATCGCGAGTACCTCCGCGTCCTGGGCGGCTACGCCCGCGTGGTCATCGGCACCCGGGCGGCGTCCTACGCGCCCCTCAAAAACCTGGGACTGGTGGCGATCTGGGACGACGGCGACGACGTCCACGCGGAACCCCGCGCTCCGTACCCGCATGCCCGCGAACTCCTCATGATCCGCAGTTCCCAGGGGGAGGGCGCGGCGTGCGTCCTCGCGGCACATGCTCGGAGCACCGAGGCCGAACGCCTCGTGGAGCACGGCTGGGCGCCGGCGGTCGAAGCGGACCGTCCCTTGTTGCGCGCCGTCACCCCTCGAGTGGTCAACACGGCGGATTCCTATCATCAGGAACGGGACCCGTTGGCCACTGCCGCCCGGCTCCCGCATGCGGCCTGGCAGGCAGCCAAGGACGCTCTGGCGCACGGGCCGGTTCTTATCCAGGTGGCGCGGGGCGGGTACGCGCCCACGGTGTTGTGTGCAGAGTGCAGCACGCCGCTACGCTGTTCGACATGTGAAGGCCCCCTGCACGTCCCGGCGACCGGCGCTGCGCCCGAATGCCGCTGGTGCGGCACGGTGCACCGCACGGTCACCTGCCGGGTCTGCGGGTCTCAGCGGTACACGGTCGCCGGGAACGGTGTCCTCCGCACGGCCGAGCAACTCGGCCGGGCGTTCCCCGGTGCACGGGTGGTCTCGTCGTCGGCCGGTCGCGTGAAGGACGAGGTCTCCGGGGCAGGCACCCTCGTGGTCGCGACGCTGGGCGCTGAGCCCGTCGCGCCCGAGGGGTACGCCGCCGCGCTCCTGCTGGATGGCGATCAGATGCTCCGGCGTGAGAACCTGCGGGCAGCGGAGGAGACGGTCCGCCGCTGGTTCAATGCGGCGGCGCTGGTCCGTCCGGCGCGGGACGGGGGAGTGGTCATGATCACGGCTGAGCACGAGGTCGCCGTGGGAGCGCTCGTGCGCTGGGATCCGGCGTCGTTCGCCGCGCGCGAGCTCGCCGAGCGCCGGGAGCTCCACCTGCCGCCTGCGGTCCGCGTCGCCGCGATCACCGGGCCCAAGGACGCGGTGGAGAACCTGCAGCAGGCGCTGGCGCCGTTGCAGGCCGGCGAGCATGAGGTGCGGACGGTGGGTCCCGTCCCCTTCGACGACGGCGACTACCGGACGCTCTGCTTCATCCCCTTCGCGGTGGCCTCCGAAGCCGCACGGCTGCTGCGGGCCGCGAAGGCCGCGGCCTCGGCGAAGAGGACCCATGCTGCAGCCCAGGTGCGCTTCGACGGCCTGGATCTGCTGTAGCCTCCGGGTTTCAGCGGCTCCGCGAACCCCGGAGCCGCATCACTTCCTCCGCCGCGGACAGGAGTTCCTGCGCCGATTGGTCCCAAGAGAACCGGGCTGCCTGCTCCAGCGAGGCGCGGCTGGCGGCCTGCCATGCGCCGTCGTCCTCCAATGAGCGGACCGCGGCGGCGAAGGCGGCAGGGTCCTCGGCCGGCACATAGTGTGCGGCGTCCCCGCCGACTTCACGGAAGATCGGGGTGTCTGCCACCACGACGGGCGTGCCCAGCGACATCGCCTCGACCAGCGGAAGGCCGTAGCCCTCCGCCTTGGACAGCGTGACCAGCGCCGTGCAGCGGCGCAACAGGTCCTCGTACTCCTCGTCCGTGACGCCATTGTGGAACACCACCTGTGCACCCTCGGGGATGAGGGCTTCCAGCTGGGCGCGTCGTTCGGGCTGCACGCGGCTCATGAGCCGGAGCGTGTAGTCCGGCAGGGACGCCATGCCCCGGATGAGGGTCTCGACGTTCTTGTACTCCATGAAGGAGCCCATGTAGACGAGCTCCTTGACCGGTGCCACGCCTTCAGGCCGCGGGACCGCGCCCGGCTGCGGGGCGTTCCCGACGATCCGGATGGGGCGCTTGGTCAGCCGGAACTTCTCCATGAGGGACTCGGTGGTTCGGCTGATGGTCGCGACGACGTCGGCCCGGTTGAGCAGGACCCGTTGCGGCCAGTACGCCTTGTGGTACAGGCGCCACAGGAAGCGGACGGGTGCCGGGAGGAAGCCCGGAGGAGCGGGGTGTTCGTAGTAGATCAGGTCGTGGAGGGTGAGGATGAGCCCGTACTTGCGGCCCCAGGAGCCCATGGTCTGCATGGGGCACACGACCACGTCCGCGCCGAGCTTGTTGACCTCGCGCGCCACGAAGAGTTCGAGCGGCGAGAGCGGGCTGCCGATCTTCACATACGGGACATCCGGGAGGAGCTTGAGCTGCCGTTCGTCACTGATCAGCATGGTCACGTCCGCCACCTTGGAACAGGCCTCGATGAGGCTGGCGCCGTAGCGGCTGATGCCGTCGTGGTGGTCGGTGCGGGTGAACCGGGCGTCGATCACCAGTTTCATGCGGGGTGCTCCTGAAGGAAGAGTTCGATCGAGTGGGCGGCGGCTTGCGGCGTCTCGTAGTGGATCAGATGCCCGACGCCGTCGATCACCACCAGCCGTGAGTCCGGCAGTACGTCCTGCAGTTTCTCCTGGGCGGGCAGCGGGGCGACCTCATCGGTGGAGCCCGCGATCAGCAGAGTCGGCAGGGTGATCCGGTCCGCCACCTCGGTGACCGTGCCGGACACGGAGGCGCGGAAGGACTCGAGCAGGCTTTCCCGGCTGGCGAAGTCGCTGAAGTACGCGTCGTGCTGGGCGTGGATGAACCGGCGGAGGTCCTTCTGCTTGGTCCTGGCCATCGTGACGCTCATGACGCGGACGATCGCCGGATTGGCCAGCAGGGCCCGCCCGGCCTTCTCGGGCAGAGCGGCGGCGGCGCGGTAGTAGGCGATCGCGAGCTTGGTCAGGAGGGCCTTGGGCCCTTCCAGGGCCGGCGCGGCGATGGGATTGATCAGGATCAACGGGTTGACCCTGCCCGGATACAGCGTCACGAAGCGGCTGCACACGAGAGAGCCGAAGGAATGGCCGAGCAGGACGGTGTCGGGACCCAGGTCCAGGGCGTCCATGAACTCCGCCACGAACCGGGCATAGCTTTCCAGCGAATGCTCGCGGTCCTGGAACGCCTCCGAGGCGCCGAATCCGGGCAGGTCCGGAGTGATGAAGCGGTGGCCCGGCATCAGATCCACCAGACGCAGCAGGCCGTGGTGGTCGCCGCGGAACCCGTGGATCACCAGGATGGTGCGGCTCGTGCCGGGGACCGGATCCACGGCGGAATGCTCCCAGTAGCGGGCGGGCCCTCCGGGCAGCTCCACGACGGCGGTCCGTTCCCGGTCCGCGAGGGCGGGGGAGATGAAGCCGGTGGTGTCGGGCAGGGTCTGGTTCCGTGGGTTCATCACTTCACCTGATCGGGGTGGGAGCCGCTGCGGAAGTCCCGGTCAAGACCGGCGATCCGGTCGAGGTCCTCCTGGTCCAGGCTGAACCCGAAGAGGTCCGCGTTCTGCCGGATGCGCTCGGCCGAGCTCGCCTTGGGGAAGACGACGATCCCTTCCTGGATCTGCCAGCGCAGGGCGATCTGAGCCACGCTCTTGCCATGCTTGGCGGCCAGGGCCGCGAGCACCGGATCCTCGAGGAGCGCGCCGCGCGCCAGGGGGCTCCACGCTTCGGTCGTGATGCCGTGCTGGGCGTGGAAGGCCCGGAGATCCCGCTGCTGGAGCCAGGGGTGCAGTTCCACCTGGTTCACGGCGGGCACGACTTCGTGTTCCTCGAGCACCCGTTCGAGGTGCTCCACCTGGAAGTTGGAGACGCCGATCGCCCGGACCCGGCCCTCGCGGTACAGGGTCTCCAGCGCACGGTACGTCTCCAGGTACAGACCGCGGCCGGCCACGGGCCAGTGGATCAGGTAGAGGTCCAGGACGTCGAGGCCGAGGGCCACCATCGAGTCGTCGAAGGAGCGCAGCGTGGCGTCATAGCCCTGCTGGTCGTTCCAGACCTTGCTCGTGATGAAGAAGTCCTCACGGCTCAGGCTGCCGTCCTCCAGCTGCGCGCCCAGGGCCTTGCCCAGCGCCAGTTCATTCCCGTACATCGCCGCGGTGTCGAAATGACGGTATCCGGCGTCGACGGCGGCAGGAACCAAGTCGCCGACATCCTCCCCGGGGACCTTGTAGAGCCCGAATCCCAGCTGAGGGATCAGGACGCCGTTGTTCAGGGCGACGGAGGGGATGTGACTCATGCTCCTGACTCTACCGAAGGTGCCTCCACGAATCCGGGGGACTCGCGCTCAGCTGCCCACCAGGAGCCGGGCCGTCTTCTCGTCGAGGATGAGTTCGGTGACGAGGCCGGCGGCGAGTGCCCCCTTGAGGCCGTTGATCTTGCCCGGACCGGAGACGACGCACACGCGGCGGGGCGCCCGGCGCAACTGCTCATGGCTGGGCCCGGTCGATCGGGCGTTGAGAGGGATGCCGTCGGTGGACCCGTCGGCGCGGAAGAACACGGTGGCCACATCGCCCACCACCTGGTGTTCGGCGAGGGATTCGAGGTCCCGGCGCTCCAGGTAGCCGCCGGCGTACACGTGGCTGGGGTATCCGGCGTCGATCCCGCCCACGCCGAACAGCGCCATCGTCATCCGGGACTGGAGGTCGAGCATGCGCGCCACACTGCGTTCCTTCCACATCGCCTCCCGCGTCTCGACGTGGTCGAAGAAGGCCGGCACCGGGAACTGCTCCACCTTGGCGCCGTAGGCACGACCGAAGCGGCGGAGGATCTCGCTCGAGTAGGAGATGCCGGTGGAGTGTGTGTTGCCGGCGCCGTTGAGCTGAACGATGACGCTGTTGTGGGTGGGCCGGCTGGTGAGGTGGCGGCTCACGGCGCTCATGGTGGCGCCCCAGGCGACGCCGATGATCGAGTTGGAGTCGACGTGCGGGGTGATCGTCCGTGCGGCGTAGAGGGCCACGCGGTCGAGCGCCTCGGCCTCGCCGACGCTCGACGGGATGGGCACGACGTGGGCGTCCACTCCGAAGTGTTTTTTGATCAATTGTTCAAGCTCGGGCGCCATGTCCAGGCTGGAGCGCACCTGGATCTGCACGAGGCCGGTATCCCGCGCGGCTGCCAGGAGACGTGAGACCGTGGAACGGGAGGTGCGCAGCTCCCGCGCGATCGCGTCCATGGTCAGGTCCTGCAGGTAGTAGAGCTGCGCGGCCTTCAGCACGTCGCCGTCCTTGCGCATGACCCACCCTTCTGCACGTTTGTGCATTTTGCTTGACGGTAATTTTCACTCCTTCCAAGAATAGTGGGGACGACGCCGTCATGGCGTCTGGAACGACGTGAAACCCAGTCCGGAGAAGCAATGTCCACGCAGCAGAACGCATCCGCCAACACCCCCCAGACCCGCCAGGCCGTCGAGGCCATCGCCGCCAGGCCGACAGCGAAGGTGCTGATCGTCGGCGGAGGCATCAACGGTGTGGGCACTTTCCGGGACCTCGCGCTCCAGGGCGTGGACGTGGTCCTGGTGGAGCGCGGCGACTACTGTCAGGGCGCCTCGGGCGCGTCTTCCCACATGATCCACGGCGGCATCCGCTACCTGGAGAACGGCGAATTCCGCCTGGTCCAGGAGTCCGTGGTCGAGCGCAACCGCCTCATGAAGATCGCGCCCCACTACGTGAAGCCGCTCAAGACCACCATCCCGATCTTCAGCACCTTCTCCGGCATCCTCAGCGCCCCGATGCGCTTCCTGACCCACAAGCAGGGCAAGCCGAAGGAGCGCGGCGCCTTCCTCATCAAGCTCGGCCTGAGCCTCTACGACTCCTTCTCCCGCGACGGCGGCACCGTGCCCCGCCACCAGTTCCGCGGCCGCACCAAGGCCCTCGAGGAGCTGCCCCGTCTGAACCCGGGCATCAAGTACGCGGCCAGCTACTTCGACGCCTCCGTGCACAACCCGGAGCGTCTCACCCTGGACGTCCTCAACGACGGCCTCAAGGCCGGCGGCGACAAGGCCCGTGCCGCCAACTACCTCAGCGTCGTGGGCGCGGCGGAGTCCGCACCCGGCGTCGTGCGTCTGCGTGATGAGCTGACTGGCGAGGAGTTCGACTTCAGCGCCGACATCGTGGTCAACGTCACCGGCGCCTGGGTGGACCAGAGCAACACCGCGCTGGGCGCTCCGACCACGTTCATGGGTGGCACCAAGGGTTCGCACATCGTGCTGGACCACCCGGAGCTGCTCGCCGCCACCGGTGGCCGCGAGATCTTCTTCGAGCACACCGACGGCCGCATCGTCCTCATCTACCCGATGGGCGACCGCGTCCTCGTGGGCACCACGGACATCAACGCGGACATGAACGAGGACGCCGTCTGCACCGACGAGGAGATCGACTACTTCTTCGACCTCGTGGCGCACGTCTTCCCGGACATCGCCGTGAGCCGTGACCAGATCGTGTACACCTTCTCCGGCGTCCGCCCCCTGCCGCGTCACGATGACACCGCGCCGGGCTTCGTCTCCCGCGACTACCGCATCGAGAAGCGCGTGCAGGATTTCGGCTCCGTCCGCGCCACCGTGCTCAGCCTCGTGGGCGGCAAGTGGACCACCTTCCGCGCGCTCTCCGAGCACCTCGCGGATGAAGTGCTCGGCCTGATCGGCGTGCAGCGCAAGGTCTCCACGGCGAAGCTCGCCATCGGCGGCGGTGTCGGCTTCCCGGCCGACGACGCCGGGGTGCAGCAGTGGATCAAGCAGCGTCTCAACCCGGCGGCGGGGCTCGACGCGGCTCGCGTCGACGGCCTCCTCACGCGTTACGGCACCCGTGCCGACGACGTCATCGCGTACCTGGGCCAGGGGGAGGACCGCCTCCTGCACTCCACGCACGAACTGAGCGTCCGTGAACTTCACTGGATGGCGGAGCACGAGCAGATCGGCCACCTGGTGGACGTTCTCATCCGCCGCACCTCCCTCGCTTTCCGTGGCCTGGTCACGGGAGAACTCCTCCGCGAAACGGCCGAGGTCTTGTCAGAACCGCTTGGCTGGGACAAGGATCGAATCGTGGCGGAAATCAACCATGCAACCACTGTCCTGGAGCGTATGCATCTGGTTCAGCTGGACAGCCTGGTTGCCTAGCCCTTCGGGGCTACTTATCCACCGGGCGCTGGCCCGGTGTGTTCAGCACCTCTCAAGGAGTCAATGATGTCTCTTGGAATCGTCTTCCTTTCGGAAGTCTTCGGTACCGCAATGCTCACCCTCCTCGGCTGTGGCGTTGTCGCCAATACCGCGCTGAAGGGGACTAAGGGCAACAACACCGGGTTCCTCTTTGTGAACTTCGGCTGGGGCCTCGCGGTCTTCGCCGGTGTCTTCGTGGCAGCCAAGTCCGGCGCTCACCTGAACCCCGCCGTGACGCTCGGTATCGTCGCGTCAGGTAAGAGCGAGTTCGTTCCCGGCATCCCGGTGGACGCAGCATCCATCTTCACCTACCTCGGTGCGGAGCTGCTCGGTGCCTTCATCGGCGCCGTCGTCTGCTGGCTGGCCTACAAGCAGCACTTCGACGTGGAGCCCGATCCGGCCAACAAGCTGGGCACCTTCTCCACCGGACCCGCGATCCGCAACTACGGCTGGAACCTGGTCACGGAGATCATCGGCACCTTCGTGCTCGTGTTCGTGATCCTCTGCTTCGGCGGCTCGCCCTCGGGTCTCGGCCCGCTCGCCGTCGCGATGCTCGTGGTCGGTATCGGCGCCTCCCTCGGTGGCCCCACCGGCTACGCCATCAACCCGGCCCGTGACCTCGGCCCGCGCATCGCTCACGCCGTCCTGCCCATCAAGGGCAAGGGCAGCAGTGACTGGAGCTACGCCTGGGTCCCGATCGCCGGCCCCATCATCGGCGGCCTGCTCGCCGGCTGGGCGGCTCACCTGCCCATCGTGTTCACGGCTGTGGCCAAGTAGCCGGTCGAGAAGGAGAACGAGGAAGTCATGTCTGAATACGTCATCGCGATCGACCAGGGCACCACGAGCTCCCGTGCCATCATCTTCGACCACAGCGGGAACATCGTTTCCAGTGGCCAGATGGAGCACGAGCAGATCTTCCCGCACGCCGGGTGGGTCGAGCACGACGCCAAGGAGATCTGGAACAACACCCGTGAGGTCATCGGGAGCGCGCTGTCCAAGGCGAACCTGACCCGCCACGACATCGCCGCGGTAGGCATCACGAACCAGCGCGAGACCGCCGTGGTCTGGGACAAGAACACCGGCGAGCCCGTCTACAACGCCATCGTGTGGCAGGACACCCGCACCCAGTCGATCGTGGACGAGCTCGCGGCCGACGGCGGCGTCGAGCGCTTCAAGGAGAAGGTGGGCCTGCCCCTGGCGACCTACTTCTCCGGCACCAAGGTCAAGTGGATCCTCGACAACGTCGAAGGCGCCCGCGAAAAGGCCGAGGCCGGCGATCTGCTCTTCGGCACCACCGACTGCTGGGTTCTGTGGAACCTGACGGGCGGCGTCGACGGCGGCGTGCACGCCACGGACGTCACCAACGCCTCCCGCACCATGTTCATGGACCTGCAGACTCTCGAGTGGGATCAGGACATCCTGGACGCCTTCGGCGTTCCGGCCTCCATGCTCCCGGCCATCAAGTCCTCCTCCGAGGTCTACGGCCAGGTGCACACGTCGCAGCTGCTGCGCGAAGTGCCGGTGGCGGGCATCCTGGGCGACCAGCAGGCCGCGACCTTCGGTCAGGCGGCGTTCCAGGCCGGCGAGGCCAAGAACACCTACGGCACGGGCTGCTTCCTGATCTTCAACACGGACACCGAGATCGTGCACTCCAAGAACGGTCTGCTGACCACCCTGGGGTACAAGCTGGGGGACCAGCCGGCGCACTACGCGCTGGAAGGCTCCATCGCCGTCGCGGGTTCGCTGATCCAGTGGCTGCGTGACAACCTCGGCATGATCTCCACCGCTCCCGAGGTGGAGCAGCTGGCGGCTTCGGTCGAGGACAACGGCGGCGCGTACATCGTGCCGGCGTTCTCCGGTCTGTTCGCCCCGTACTGGCGTGCGGACGCCCGCGGTGCGATCGTCGGTCTGACCCGCTACGTCAACAAGGGTCACATCGCCCGCGCCGCGCTGGAGTCCACCGCCTTCCAGACCCGTGAGGTCCTGGACGCGGTCAACGCCGACTCCGGTGTGCCGCTGACGGAGCTCAAGGTCGACGGCGGCATGGTCGCCAACGAGGCCCTCATGCAGTTCCAGGCCGACATCCTGGGCGTGCCCGTGGTCCGTCCGAAGGTCACCGAGACCACCGCGCTGGGCGCCGCCTACGCGGCCGGCCTCGCCGTCGGGTTCTGGAAGGATCTCGGCGAGCTGTCCGCCAACTGGGGCGAGGACAAGCGCTGGGAGCCGCAGATGGACGCCGAAGAGCGCGACCGTCAGCTGCGCCTCTGGAAGAAGGCCGTGACCAAGTCCATGGACTGGGTCGACGAGGACGTCAAGTAAGTCCTCCGTCACGACGGAGAGAGGCCGCGCATCGCCCGCAAGGGTGGTGTGCGGCCTCTTCCGTGGACCGGAGGACCATGCCGCGCGACGGGACGGTACCGTGCGGTAAAGTGGAGGGTATGCACGCAATCCTTCTGCTTAGCTAGCCGTCCCTCGGCGCCGCGTCCGCACACAGTTCCGACGTGGTGTTCCGATGTGGACGGCCGCCCCTTGAACCCTTCCGACAGCCGGGCTGTCGTCGCGGGTTGAGGGGCTTTTGTGTGTGTGGAGTGGATGAGCGTGGCTGGAACGATGCCGGAGCGCCGAAGGTGAGAGAGCAAAGAGTGAGCGTAGAAGCTGAACAGACCGTGGGCGGTGAGTCCGCGCGCGAGCGTGGCTATGACTTCGCCGCCATCGAGGCCGTGTGGGCCAAGGCCTGGGAGGAGAACCCCCAGTTCGCCCCCCTCGACGACGGATCGCGCGAACGCCGCTACGTCCTGGACATGTTCCCGTACCCGTCCGGAGACCTTCACATGGGTCATGCCGAGGCCTTCGCCATGGGTGACGTGGTGTCGCGGTACTGGCGCCTGAAGGGCTACGACGTCCTGCACCCGATCGGCTGGGACTCCTTCGGCCTGCCCGCCGAGAACGCCGCGATCAAGCGCAACGCCCACCCGAGCGAGTGGACTTACACCAACATCGACACCCAGGCCGCTTCCTTCAAGCGGTACGCCATCTCCGCGGACTGGACCCGTCGTCTGCAGACCTCGGACCCCGAGTACTACCGCTGGACCCAGTGGCTGTTCAAGCGCTTCTACGAGAAGGGCCTGGCCTACCGCAAGGACTCTCCCGTCAACTGGTGCCCGAAGGACCAGACGGTGCTGGCCAACGAACAGGTCATCAACGGCGCCTGCGAGCGGTGCGGCACCCCGGTCACGAAGAAGTCCCTGAACCAGTGGTACTTCAAGATCACCGATTACGCGCAGCGTCTGCTCGATGACATGGATCAGCTGGAGGGCCATTGGCCCGAGCGTGTGCTGGCCATGCAGAAGAACTGGATCGGCCGCTCCGAAGGCGCCCACGTCCGCTTCGTGATCGAAGCGGCGGGGGACAAGCCCGAGCGCGAGACCACGGTCTTCACCACCCGTCCGGACACGCTGTACGGCGCCACCTTCTTCGTCGTGGCCGCGGACTCCGATCTGGCTGTCGAGCTGGTCGCCCCGGAGCATGCGGAGGCCCTGGACGCCTACCGCGAGCAGGTCAAGGCCCTCTCCGAGATCGAGCGTCAGTCCACCGAGCGTCCCAAGACCGGTGTGTTCACGGGCCGCTACGCGATCAACCCGCTCAACGGCGAGAAGCTGCCCGTGTGGGCCGCCGACTACGTCCTGGCCGACTACGGAACCGGCGCGATCATGGCCGTGCCCGCGCACGACCAGCGTGACCTGGACTTCGCCAAGGCGTTCGGCATCCCCGTCCGCCCCGTGCTGGAGACCGGCGAGGAGAACCCGGCGGAGACCGGCGTCGCGGCCACCGGCGAGGGCACGCTCATCAACTCCGGTGAGCTGGACGGCCTCAGCAAGACTGAAGCCATTCCGGCCGCCATCGCCATCCTGGAGCGCCTGGGCACCGGTGAGGGCTATGTGAACTTCCGCCTGCGCGACTGGCTGCTGAGCCGTCAGCGGTTCTGGGGCACGCCGATCCCGATCATCCACTGCGAATCCTGCGGTGAGGTGCCTGTGCCGGACGAGGACCTGCCGGTCCGTCTGCCGGACGATCTGCGCGGCGAGGACCTGGCGCCGAAGGGCACGTCGCCCCTGGCCGCGGCCGAGGCATGGGTCAACGTCACCTGCCCTGAGTGCGGGGGACCGGCGCGCCGGGACAGCGACACCATGGACACCTTCGTGGACTCGTCCTGGTACTTCCTGCGGTTCACCTCGCCGGACTACACCGAGGGCCCCTTCGACCCGGAGGCCGTCAACACCTGGATGCCGGTCGGTCAGTACGTGGGCGGCGTCGAGCACGCCATCCTGCACCTGCTGTACTCCCGCTTCTTCACCAAGGTCATCCATGACCTGGGCATGCTGGAGACCACCGAGCCGTTCACCGCGCTCCTGAACCAGGGTCAGGTGCTCAACGGCGGCAAGGCCATGAGCAAGTCGCTGGGCAACGGCGTGGACCTGAGCGAGCAGCTGGACAAGTTCGGCGTCGACGCCGTGCGCCTCACCATGGTGTTCGCCTCCCCGCCGGAGGACGACGTCGACTGGGCGGACGTCTCGCCGTCGGGTTCCGCGAAGTTCCTGGCCCGCGCCTGGCGCCTCGCGCAGGACGTCACCAGCGAGCCGGGCACCCCCGCGGAGTCCGGTGACAAGTCCCTGCGCGCTGTGACGCACCGGACCATCGCCGATGCGGAGGAACTGCTCGCCGCGAACAAGTTCAACGTGGTGGTGGCCCGGCTCATGGAGCTGGTCAACGCGACCCGTAAGGTGATCGACTCCGGGGCCGGCGCCGCCGATCCCGCCGTTCGCGAGGCGGCCGAGACCGTGGCCGTCATCCTGTCCCTGTTCGCGCCGTACACGGCGGAGGACATGTGGAACCTGCTGGGCCGTGAGCCGTTCGTGGCGAACGCCGCCTGGCCGACGTTCGACCCGGCGCTCCTGGTTCAGGACACGGTCACCGCCGTGCTGCAGGTCCAGGGCAAGGTCCGCGACCGTCTGGAGGTCCCCGCCGACATCACGGAGGACGC
The DNA here is from genome assembly GCF_030816155.1 of Arthrobacter woluwensis. Lineage (NCBI taxonomy): Bacteria > Bacillati > Actinomycetota > Actinomycetes > Micrococcales > Micrococcaceae > Arthrobacter > Arthrobacter woluwensis. The sequence continues at coordinate 1,506,206 of NZ_JAUSXR010000001.1, forward strand.
TCTGCGCGAGCTCGCGCTGGCCTCCGAGAACGTGCAGCGGATCCTGGACGGGCGGGACATCCGGACCGTCATCGTGCGGGCGCCCAAGCTCGTGAACATCGTCCCCGCCTAGGCCGGACGACATGCCGGAGCCGGGGGTCGGGACCTGGGGACGCTTGCTCGAGCGTCTCGAGGCTCTCCGTGCCCTCGGCTCTTCCGGTTTCAAGGGTGGCTGCGCGGACGGCCGTGCCGGGCGCGCCAGGAAGCCTGTGCCGCCGCCGGTGCAGGTCGCCGTCGTGACGGATTCCGCGGCGGCCCTGCCGCAGGCCTGGCTCGACCAGGCGCCGGACTGGTTCCGGCACGTGCCCATGCCGGTCATGGTGGGGGAGGAGATCTACTCCTCGGCCGATCTGGCGGAGGGTGAGGCACGGGTGGCCGAGCGTCTGAGCGTCGCCCTGGCGATGGGGGAGACGGTGCGCACCTCACGTCCCTCGCCGGCCACCCTGGCGGCCGCCTACCGCGAGCTCGAAGCGGCCGGCTACTCGGCCATCCTGTCCGTGCATCTCTCCGCAGACCTGTCCGGAACCGCCGATGCTGCGCGCATCGCGGCCGCAGAGTGCGGGATCCCGGTGCAGGTGCTCGACTCACGGACCGCCGCCATGTGCCAGGGTTTCGCCGTGCAGACCGCCTGTGAACTGGCCGGCCAGGGGGCTCCTCTGGAACTGGTGGCGGCCGGCGCCGAAGCATCGCTGGCCGGAAGCACGGTCCACTTCTACGTCCCGTCACTGGAGCAGCTCCGCCGTGGCGGCAGGATCGGCAACGCGGCCTCGTGGCTCGGCACCGTGCTCGCCATCAAACCGATCCTCGGCATCGCCGGCGGCAAAGTGGTGCCGGTGGAGCGCGTCCGTTCCGCGGCCCGGGCACTGGCTCGTCTGGAGGAGCTGGCAGGCGCCGCCGCGAAGGGTATCCCCGAAGAATCACTCGGGCTCGCGGTCCATCACTTCGGCTCGCCGCAGGCCGCCACGGAGCTTGCCGGCCGACTGGCCGCTGCTTTCCCCGCCGCGCCGCCGGTGGTGATCAGCACGCTTCCGCCGGTGCTGGCCGCTCACGTGGGCCTCGGCGTCCTCGCGATCGTCAGCGCACAGCTCCCTCCCCGCGAATTGTCCTCATAGGCCCTCCCGCACCCGCCCCGGGTGGCTTGCCGCAGTAATTTCGGAGGATGACACCGTCCGATGCGCAGGGACGCCTGGACCGGATTCTCGCCGGGGCGTCCGGAGGCGCCGATTCCCCGCCAGCCGAGCCGAACCCCACGTTGGCCGAGCGGCGTCGGCTTCACCGCCGTGGCCGCTTCCGCTGGCACCTCAGCCTCCGGGCCCTGACGACGACGGCACTGTGCCTCGTCGCGCTGCTGGGCGCCTGGTGGGCGGTCACGGCCGCAGTGCCGGGCCAGCCCGCTCAGGAGTCACCCTCCGCCTCGCGCAGCTCCGTGGAGCCCATCCCGTCGAGGCCCTCTTCGCATCCTTCCTCCGTCTCACCTTCGGGTCCGGCCTCAGGACCAGCCGTGATCGTGGTCCATGTCTCCGGTGCGGTGAAGCATCCAGGCATCGTCCGCCTTCCGGCCGGTGTCCGGGTGTTCCAGGCGATCGATAAGGCCGGCGGCGCCTTGGATTCGGCGGAGCTGGACGCCTTGAACCTGGCCGAGCCGCTGCAGGACGGGCGCAAGATCCATGTGCCGCAGCGCGATGAGCGGATGACGGGACAGGACACGAATCCGCCCGGCCCCGGAGGAGGCTCGGGTGACGCCGGGCCCGCCAGAGCCACCGGCAAGCGGTCCGGAAGCCCTGCCGCGCGCGTCGACCTCAACACGGCGTCGGAGGAGCAGCTCATGACCTTGCCGCGGGTCGGGAAGGTGCTCGCTGACCGGATCCTCGCCTGGCGTGAACAGCATGGGCCCTTTACGAGAGTCGAGGACCTCGACGCGGTGGACGGCATCGGCCCGCGTCTTCTGGAGCAGCTGACGCCCCTCCTCGTCCTGGACGGTCGATCGTGAAAGGTCCGACGGTCATGAAGCGCACTGTGATCCTGAGGCGTGCCGTGAGGGGCCTGGCGAGTTTGCTGGCCGTGGCGAAGGCCGCCCTGCGCTCTCGTGACGAGGAACTCGAGCGGCGTCTTCTGCTGCGGGAGACGACGCATGATGTGCGCCTGGTGCCGGTGCTCTGCCTGCTCTGGGTGGTGAGCGCCGTGACCGCGGCGAGGGATGAAGCGCTGTTGAGGGTTCTGGCGATCACGGGCGCCGCCGCGCTCGGCACAGTCGCCCTGTGGTGGTTCTTCATAGCCCGCAGGCTGCGCCGTCCGAGGACCGGGCGACCCCGCAGGAGCGTGGGCGCCGGCCTCGCCCTCGGAGTCCTCGTGGCGCTGCTGGGCTGTCTCCTCGGACTCGTCCGCACCGCCGATCCCGGTCAGCGACAGCTGTGGAGCGCTGTGGAGGCCCGGCAGGCCATCACCGTTCTCGCCAAGGTCGCAGGGCACCCCGAGGCGCTCCCTCAGGAGCCAGGCCGGGGCGAGGGGGCCACGCCTCAGGACACCGGCGAACTGCCGGAAGAGTCGCCGTGCGTCCACGGCTGCCGGTTCACGGTCCGGCTCCAGCGGATCGGAAGCGGAGCCACGCAGCGAAGTCTGGACCTGGCGGTGGACGCCCAGTGTCTGACCGTCTGCACGTCGCTCCGTTACGGCCAGGAGGTGCAACTGATGCTGCGCCTCAAGGAGCGGGACGGCCGCCCCGGCTCGCTTTCCGGCACCGTCGTGGCGAGGCCCCGGTTCCTCGCAGCTCCGTCGCTCTTCGAGGCTGCGGTCTCCCGCCTCCGGCAGGGGTTCCTCCGCCGAAGCCGTGCCGTCGCCGGCGATCCGGGCGCTCTGCTGGACGGCATGGTGCTGGGGGACCGCAGCCGTGCGGCTCCGGAGTCCGCTGCGGTCATGACCACCACCGGCCTGACACACCTGACCGCGGTCTCCGGCGCGAATTGCAGTGTGGTGTTCGCTTCCGTGGTGCTGGTTCTGCGTGGTGTGCGGGTGAGCCGTCCGGCCGTGATGCTGTTGTCCTTGCTGTCACTGGCGGCGTTCGGTGCGCTGGTGGGGCCGGACTCGAGTGTCCTGCGGGCCGTGGTGATGTCCGGGGCGGGGCTGGTGGTGATGATGGGCGGCCACCGGGGCCGCGGGCTTCCTCTGCTATGTGTGAGTGCGTCAGGGTTGCTGCTGGCCGAGCCGTGGCTGGCCTGGGACCTGGGGTTCGCACTCTCGGTGGCGGCGACAGCGGGGATCCTCGTCTCCGCTCAGGGCCTTGCGCAGTGGCTGGCCCGGTGGATGCCGTATGCGGTGGCGCTGGGTCTGTCGATCCCGCTGGCGGCGAATTTGGCGTGTGCGCCATTGCTCGTGCTGATCCAGCCGCAGCTGACACCGTATTCGATGCTCTCCAACGCGCTGACGGCGCCGCTGGTCACCCCGGTGACGCTGCTGGGAACCGCGGCGCTGCCTCTGACCCTGGTACCAGGACCGTTCAGCGGGTTGCTGATCGGCTGGGCAGGATTGGCCACTCAGGGGATCTGGACGATCGCCCAGGTGGTGAGCGGGCTCCCCGGAGCGCTCGTCGACTGGCCTCCGGGGGCTCTGGGACTGTTCACGATGGCGGCCTTCGGAGCATGCCAGGTGGGGCTGCTGTGGCTGCTGGCCCATCCGCGGACCGTCCTGAGTTTCTACCGTCGGGTTCACGCACTCCTGAGAGACGGCCCACGACGGAGCCCGCCGGAGGCCGATAGGGTGCAGACATGACTCTTCCTGACGAAACCAGCCCTCTGCGCCGGGCCTTGGCAGCCATCGACGACGGTCATCCGCTCGTCGCTCCGATGAACGGCAATGTGCAGCACATCCTTCCGCGGCTGGACCGGATCGAGGCGAAGGACGCCTACGTGATCGAATACCTCGAGTATCTTGAGCGGAGGATCGCGGCGCTGGAAGCCCAGCTGGAAGCGCAATTGCGGGCGCAGTGAGCGGGTCCGGCGGGGGACCTGCGTGACGCCGTCGAACCGGGATCGAGGCGCCCTGCTCGCGATACGATGCTGGGGAGCGAACAGCCGAAAACAGCAGGGAGACCACCTCGATGGCGAAGGCCGCCGCATCCACCGCCTTGAACTGGCGTGACATCCAGCCCGCACCGCTGGTCCTCCTCTCCGGCCCCGAGGAGTACTTCGCCCAGCGTGCCCGTGATCTGCTGCGCAGTCAGCTCCGCCAGGTTCACCCCGACCTTGAGGTGACGAGCTTCGACGCTTCGGATTACCAGCCCGGGGCGCTTCTCATGGCCTGCAGCCCGTCGCTCTTCGGCGAATTCAAACTCATCGAGGTCTCGCGGCTGGAAGCCATGAACGACGCGTTCCTTACCGACGCGCTGGAGCTGAGCACCTCGGGGGCGGAGGACGCCGTCGTCGTGCTCCGCCATGGCGGTGGCAACCGGGGCAAGAAGCTCCTGGATGCCGTGAAGTCGCGGTGGCCAGTGGTGGACTGCCAGCCCCTGAAGCGCGATACCGACAAGAACGCGTTCGTCACCTCCGAGTTCCGCGCGGCCAGCCGTCGCATCGAAGGACCGGCGGTGGTGGCCCTCGTCAACGCGGTCGGCTCGCAGACCGCCGAACTGGCCGCAGCCTGCGTTCAGCTCATCGAGGACACCACGGGCACGGTCACCGCGGATGATGTCGAGAAGTACTACGGCGGCCGTATCGAGGCGACGTCGTTCAAGGTCGCCGACGCCGCGCTCGACGGCGACGCCGCCGGTGCGCTGGCCACCCTCCGCTACGCCCTGGATTCCGGTGCGGACCCGGTGCCTCTCGTGGCGGCCCTGGCCGCCAAGCTGCGGACGCTGGCCCGGGTGGCCGGCAGCCGTGGCTCCGCCGCCCAGGTGGCGCGTGATCTGGGGATGCAGCCGTGGCTCGTGGAGCAAGCGCAGCGGGAAGTCCGCCGGTGGACCCCGGAACAGCTGCGCCTGTGCGTCCGGGCCGTGGCCGAGGCCGATGCCCAGGTGAAGGGACTGTCCCGTGATCCCGTCTACGCGGTCGAACGCGTGGTCCACCTCGTGGCATCCTCCGTCCGGAGCCGCTGAGGGGGAGCGGCAGAGAGAGCCTCAGACCGTAGCGCCACGGTGCGGCCTGCGTTTGACGTCGAACACCTTCACGTCGAATGCGGGCCGCACCGCACATTTAACGCAAGAGTGGCCGGTCCCTGGGGGACCGGCCACTCCGAAGCAAGTGAGGTGTCAGCCTGTCGCGTCAGCGATCGGCCGCAGCGGTTCTCTTAGAGAGCGCTGACCTTCTTGTTGATCGCGGACTTGCGGTTGGCAGCGTTGTTCTTGTGAATGACGCCCTTGCTGACAGCCTTGTCCAGCTTACGGCTGGCCGCCTTCACGGCGGACTCAGCGGCATCCTTGTTACCAGCCTCGACCGCCTCGTTGACGGTCTTGATGAGGGTCTTGAGCTCAGACTTGACAGCGACGTTGCGCTGGCGAGCCTTCTCGTTGGTGAGGATGCGCTTCTTCTGAGACTTGATGTTAGCCACTTAGTGAACTCTCTTGTAATGACGGATGGGTCTAGAGGGCGTCAGATTGGCCATTGACTGAGCGGCGTGGGGATGCCTATGGCAGCCAATCATCAGTGTCCGTCGACCTGTGCGGACACACAGCAAATGATCTTAGCAGAATCCCGGCCCGGATGGCCAAAGACTCAGTGTCCGGCGCGGCGCAGGCCGTCGCTGACCTGGGCGAATCGCCGCTTGTCGAGCACGGCCCCTTCGCGCCGGATGGCGGCGGGGTCGACCCGCACCACGCGGTTGACCTTGACCTCGCTGGGCCGGCCTTCGCGGTCCCAGGGACCGGAGCCGATGTCCACGTAGGCGGGGTCCCGATGCGCGCCGTTGTTCTTGTCCTTGGACGTCAGCATGAGGCCGAGCAGCCACGGGCCGTCCTCGCCCACCAGAAGGACAGGCCGGTCCTTGCCCTGCCGAGGGTCCTCTTCAAAGGGGACCCACGTCCACACGATCTCGCCGGGATCGGCCTTGCCGTCGGCCCGCGGTGAATAGCTCACGGGCACGACGCCGGTGAAGTCGCCGGGATATCCGCCGGCCGTGCCGCGCCTCACGCGGGGTGTGCGGCGCGGCGTGGCGCCGAGGAACCTGAGGATGCGTGAGAACAAGCCGGCCATGTGGTCCAGCGTACCCAGGGAGACCGCCGCGGCCGTGCCGGTGTGCGTGAGGAGAAGTGGGCCGAAACGTGGGAGAATGGTTGATCTGACCCCACGGTCCTGTTCCGCATGCCCGGCTTCGAGCCGGAACCGCGCCGGAAGGACCGACCGAAGGCAACAGTAAGGACTCCTGAGTGTCTCCCATGGCCCGCACTGCACCGGTGCCCGCCGCGACTGATCCGTCCGTGATCCGCAACTTCTGCATCATCGCGCACATTGATCACGGCAAGTCGACCCTCGCCGACCGCATGCTGCAGCTGACCGGCGTGGTTCAGCCCCGGGACATGAAGGCCCAGTACCTGGACCGCATGGACATCGAGCGCGAGCGTGGCATCACCATCAAGTCCCAGGCTGTCCGCATGCCCTGGGAATTCGACGGCACGAACTACGCGCTGAACATGATCGACACCCCGGGTCACGTGGACTTCACCTATGAGGTCTCCCGCTCGCTGGCCGCCTGTGAGGGCGCGATCCTTCTGGTGGACGCCGCACAGGGCATCGAAGCCCAGACGCTGGCCAACCTCTATCTGGCCATGGAGAATGATCTGACGATCATCCCCGTGCTCAACAAGATCGACCTGCCCGCGGCCCAGCCGGAGAAGTACGCGGCGGAGCTGGCCAACCTCATCGGCGGCAAGCCCGAGGACGTGCTGATGGTGTCCGGCAAGACCGGCGTCGGCGTCGAAGGCCTCCTGGACAAGATCGTCCAGGACCTGCCGGCGCCCGTGGGCGATCCGGCCGCGCCTGCGCGTGCCATGATCTTCGACTCCGTGTATGACACCTACCGTGGCGTGGTCACGTACGTCCGCGTCGTGGACGGCAAGCTGTCGCCGCGTGAGCGCATTCAGATGATGTCCACCAAGGCGAGCCACGAACTCCTCGAGATCGGCGTGAGCTCTCCGGAGCCCGTGCCGACCAAGGGGCTGGGTGTCGGCGAGGTCGGTTATCTCATCACCGGTGTGAAGGACGTCCGCCAGTCCAAGGTCGGTGACACCGTCACCACGCTGCACAAGCCCGCGTCGGAGTCCCTCGGCGGCTACGAGGACGCCAAGCCCATGGTCTTCTCCGGTCTGTACCCCCTGGACGGCACGGACTACCCGGTGCTCCGTGACGCTCTGGAGAAGCTGATGCTCAACGACGCGGCGCTCGTGTACGAGCCGGAGACCTCCGCGGCCCTCGGCTTCGGCTTCCGCGTGGGCTTCCTCGGCCTGCTCCACCTGGAGATCACCCGTGAGCGTCTGGAGCGCGAGTACAAGCTGGATCTGATCTCGACCGCTCCGAACGTGGAGTACGAGGTGACCCTCGAGGACAAGAAGATCGTCCACGTCACCAACCCGAGTGAATACCCGGTCGGCAAGGTCGCTGAGGTGCGCGAACCGATGGTATCCGCCACGATCCTGGCGCCGAACGAGTTCGTCGGCGCCATCATGGAGCTGTGCCAGTCCCGGCGAGGCATCCTGGGCGGGATGGACTACCTCTCGGAGGACCGCGTGGAGATCCGGTACCGGCTCCCGCTGGCGGAGATCGTCTTCGACTTCTTCGACACCCTGAAGTCCAAGACCCGCGGCTACGGTTCACTGGACTGGAAGGCCGACGGCGACCAGGTCGCCGACCTGGTCAAGGTCGACATCATGCTCCAGGGCGAGACGGTGGACGCCTTCAGCGCGATCACCCACCGCGACAAGGCCTACTCCTATGGCGTCATGATGACCTCCAAGCTCCGGGAACTCATTCCCCGTCAGCAGTTCGAAGTCCCCATCCAGGCCGCCATCGGCGCGCGCATCATCGCCCGAGAGAACATCCGAGCCATCCGCAAGGACGTGCTCGCCAAGTGCTATGGCGGTGACATCAGCCGTAAGCGCAAGCTGCTCGAAAAGCAGAAGGAAGGCAAGAAGCGCATGAAGATGGTGGGCCGCGTCGAGGTCCCGCAGGAAGCCTTCATCGCCGCGCTGAGCAACGACGAAGGCAACGGCAAGGACAAGGCCAAGAAGTAGCCCATGCCCAGTGCGCTTCCTCTCGGTGACCCGGCTCCCGCGGACGGGCTCTTGGATCCTCAGGCCCGGGAAGGCGCGCAGGAGCGCGCCTTCAGCCTGTACATCCACGTGCCGTACTGCACGGTCCGCTGCGGGTACTGCGACTTCAACACCTACACCGCGACGGAACTCGGCGGCGGCGCGAGCCAGGACGAGTACGCCGGCACCGCGCTGTCCGAACTGGACTTCGCGGCCGGAGTCCTGGAGCGCTCCGGCGTTCCGTCACGCCCCGTGTCCACCGTGTTCTTCGGTGGAGGCACGCCGACCCTGCTGAATCCGGACGAACTGGGAGCCCTTCTGGGCCGTGCCCGGGATCTCTGGGGCCTGGAACCGGGCGCTGAGGTCACCACCGAGGCGAATCCGGAGACGGTGACCGAGAAGTCCCTGGCACGGCTCGCGGACGCCGGTTTCACCCGCGTGTCCTTCGGCATGCAGTCCGCCGTCCCGCACGTGCTCAAGACCCTGGACCGGGTCCACCGGCCCGAGCGGGTTCCGCAGGTGGTGGAATGGGCCCGTGCCGCCGGCCTCAACGTGAGCCTGGACCTCATCTATGGGACCCCGGGGGAGTCGCTGGCCGATTGGGAGCATTCCCTGGACGCCGCCCTGGCCTGCGAACCCGACCACCTGAGCGCCTACGCCCTCATCATCGAGGACGGCACGAAGCTCGCAGCCCAGATCCGGCGCGGCCAAGTCCCCGATGTGGACGACGACGACCATGCGGACAAGTACGAACTCGCCGAGCAGCGCCTCGCCGCGGCCGGCTTCGACTGGTACGAGGTCAGCAACTGGGCGCGCGAACCGGGCCAGGAGTGCCGCCACAACCTCGCGTACTGGCGAGGCGACGACTGGTGGGGGATCGGTCCCGGCGCCCACTCGCACGTCGGAGGGGTCCGCTGGTGGAACGTCAAACACCCACGCGCGTACGCACAGCGCCTGGGCGATGGCGTCTCACCTGCCGCGGGCAAGGAAGTGCTCGACGGCGGCACGCGCTACCTCGAGGACGTCCTCCTGCGCGTCCGGCTGGCTGAGGGCCTGCCCACCTCGGCGCTCCACGCCGAGGGGCGCACCGCCGTCGCGGGCCTGATCGCGGACGGACTGATCGACCCCCAGGCCGCCTTCAAGGGCACCGTGCGGCTGAGCCTGCGGGGCCGCCTCCTGGCCGACGCCGTCGTGCGCCGTCTGCTGCCGGACTGACCCGGCTCGATCAGCAGGGGCGTCCAGCACCCGAAGGCCTTCAGGGCATGAAAAAGGCGGAACCCCTTCGCGGGGTTCCGCCTTTCGGCTACTTGAGGAGCCGCAGGTTGTACTTGTAGCGGTACGGCTGGCCCCGGTTGACGTGGATGCCCGCGATCACGGAGAACACGGTGAGGGCGATCCAGATCAGGGCCGCGATGACCGCGAAGATCCCGCCGATCCAGGGGATGAGGCTCAGGATGTTCGCCACGACCGCCACCAATGTGGGCGGCAGGGTGAAGTTGAGGGCTTCCTTCGACTCCTGGGCCGTGAAGGGCCCGCGGTCCTTGAAGATCAGGTAGATCAGGAGCGAGGGGATGAAGCCGAGGATGCCGCCGAAATGGGCCAGCATGGCCCATTGTCGGTCCTCGCTGGAACTCAGGGGCTCCGGCACGGCGCTGGCGCCCGTGTACGGGTGCTCGCCGGGCGTCTGACCCGGGTTGTTCTGGCCTGGATTGCTCTGTGCGGGGTTGTTCTGGGCCGGGCCGCCGTTCATGCCGGACGCGGAGCGCGGCTGATCACCCGGGGAGGATGCTCCCTGGGGCTTCGGACCGGATGCGTCAGACACAGCACTTACTCCTGAGATAGTTCCGGATCACAGGCAGGGCCTGTGACGGCGTTTCCTACTCAGCATAGTGGCTGGGAGGTCAGGCCGTGAGGAAATCGATGACCTCCTCGACACGCCCCAGGAGGCTCGGTTCCAGGTCAGCGTAGCTTCGGACCGTGGAGAGCAGTTTCTGCCAGCCCAGGCCGATGTCCTCGGCCGTGGCATGAGGCCAGCCGAAGGCCTGAAGAATGCCGGTCTTCCAGTCCGTGCCACGGGGGATCTGTGGCCAGGCCGGGATGCCGAGCGTCTGGGGTTTGATGGCCTGCCACACGTCGACGTACGGATGGCCCACCACCAGGACGTTCCCACTGACGCCCGGCTTGCGCATCAGGGCGTCGACGATCCGCTGTTCTTTCGAACCGGGCACCAGGTGATCGACCAGGATGCCGAGCTTGCGGCCGGGGCCGGGAGCGAAGGCCGCCACAGCCGCTTCCAGATCGTCGATGCCGTGCAAAGGTTCGACGACGATGCCCTCCACCCTCAGGTCGTCGCCCCAGACGCGCTCGACGAGTTCGGCGTCGTGCTTGCCTTCCACCCAGATCCGGCTGGCGAGGGCCGTGCGGGCCTTCGTGTCGACGTGGAGCGACCCACTGGCGGTCCGGCGCGGTCCCTGCTGGGCCGGTGGGGCGGCCCGTGGCGGGACGACCTTGACCGCTTCGCCGTCCAGGAGGAATCCGAACCCGAGCTGGAAGGAACGCTCCTTGCCCCGGCGGTCCTCGAGGCTGAGGATGTGCATCCCGCCGGACTTCTCCACGCGCGTCACGGCGCCGACCCAGCCCGTCTGCACTTCTTCGAGGACCATGCCCCGCTCCACCGGCACTTCGCGCAGCTGCTTCTTGGCGGGTGCGCTGAGGTCCTGAGGTCCCCAGGAATGGATGGACATGAAGCCTCCTGCTGTTCTCCGCCTGGTGATGTCCCGGGTCCGGGGCAGGCATACTAGAATTAGCACTTAGAGAGGTAGAGTGCTAAGAGAAACGCCGAAGAGCAAGAGCATGTGGAGGTGGCCGAGTGAGTGATCCTCGTCGTCTCGAAGTCCTGCGCGCGATCGTGGAGGACTACGTCCACTACCGCGAGCCCGTGGGATCCAAGGTCCTGGTCGAGCGCCATCAGCTGGGCGTGTCCAGCGCGACCATCCGCAATGACATGGCGGCACTCGAGGAGGAGGGGCTGATCGCGGCCCCGCACACGAGCGCCGGCCGTATTCCCACGGACAAGGGATACCGGCTCTTCGTGGACCAGCTCGCCTCGGTCAAGCCGTTGTCCGCCGCAGAACGCCGCGCGATCCACTCGTTCCTGGACAGCGCCTCTGATCTCGATGACGTGCTGGAGCGTTCGGCCCGCCTGCTGTCCCAGCTGACCCGCCAGGTGGCCGTGGTGCAGTATCCCAAGGCCAGCCAGGCCCGGTTGCGGCACCTGGAGGTCGTCGCGCTCGGCGGTTCGCAGGTGCTGCTCGTGCTCATCACCGACACGGGATCGGTGGACCAGCGCGTGGTGGACCTCGGTCAGGTCCTGGCCGAGTCGGACGTCGCCGTGCTGAGGACGATGTTCCTGGCGGGGTGCGCGAACCAGCCGCTCGACACCCTCCGGGAGACCGTCCCGGTCCTGACCGCGACGGTGACGCCCGGCCTGCAGCAGCCGGCCGCCGTCCTCGCCGCGGCGCTGCTCTCCCTGCTCGATTCGAGCGCCGAAGACCGGATCGTCCTGGCGGGCACCGCGAATCTCGCCCGCGCGACGATGGACTTCCCGCTGAGCATCGGGCCGGTGCTGGAGGCTCTCGAGGAGCAGGTGGTCATGCTGCGGCTCCTGACCGAGATGCACCAGGATCAGCACGGCGTGGCCATCAGCATCGGGCGCGAGAACCCGTTCGACGAACTCGCGGGCACCTCGGTGGTGGCCACCGGCTATGGCAAGGGCTCCGCCTCGAAGGTGGGCGTCCTCGGCCCCACGCGCATGGACTACCCGTCCTCCATGGCGGCGGTGCGCGCCGTCGCACGCTATCTTTCACGGATTCTGGCGGGGTGACCTCACCGGTCGCCCGACGCCACAGCAAGTCACCCAACAGAGGAAGAGAAGTACACACACGTGAGCAGTCACTATGAAGTCCTCGGAGTCCCGCGCGACGCCAGCGGCGAGGAGATCAAGAAGGCCTACCGCAAGCTCGCGCGGACCCTCCACCCGGACGTCAACTCCGCGGATGACGCCGCCGAGCAGTTCAAGGCCGTGACGCACGCCTATGAGGTCCTCTCGGATCCCGAGAAGCGCAGGGTCTACGACACCACGGGCAATGAGAACGGCACCGACAACGGCTTCGGCGGGTACTCCGGCTCCGGCTTCGCCTTCCAGGACATCTTCGACACCTTCTTCGGTGGCGGCGGCGCGGCCGGCGGCCCGGCCTCCCGTGTGCGGCGAGGTCAGGACGCGCTGGTCGAGGTCCGGATCGATCTCAAGGACGCCGTGTTCGGCGTGGAGAAGACGCTCGAGCTGGAGACGGCCGTGGTGTGCGAGACCTGTGACGGGAGCTGCTGCCAGCCGGGCACGAGTCCGGAGCGCTGCGACATCTGCCACGGCGCCGGTCAGGTGCAGCGCCCCATGCGCTCCATCCTGGGCCAGGTCATGACGGCCGCCACGTGCCCCAGCTGCCAGGGTTTCGGCACCGTCATCAAGGATCCGTGCAATGAGTGCAACGGCCAGGGCCGGGTGCGTTCGCATCGTTCGCTGTCCATCAAGATCCCCGCGGGCGTGAGCACCGGGACCCGGATCCAGCTCTCCGGCCACGGTGAAGCCGGCATCGCCGGTGGCCCTTCGGGCGATCTGTACGTCCAGGTGAAGGTGAACCCGGACAAGACCTACACGCGCGACGGCGACGACCTGCACGCGGCTCTCAAGGTCCCCATGACCGCGGCCGCCCTCGGCACCGACGTCGAGCTGGAGACTTTCGACGGGCCGCAGTCGATCACCATCAAGCCCGGCACGCAGTCCGGCGAGGTGATCACCCTTCACGAGCTGGGCGTCACACACCTGCGCGGATACGGCCGTGGCGATCTGAAGGTCCGCATCCAGGTGGAGACCCCGACGAAGCTCGACGCCGAACAGGAAGAGCTCCTCCGCAAGCTCGCCGGTCTCCGCGAGGAGGAGTTCACCGAAGGCAGGCTCGCCAGCAGCGGCGGGATGTTCGCCAAGCTCCGCGACAAGTTCGGCAACCTCTGAGCCATGAGCAACCCGGTCTTCTTCGCCCCCGCCGGCTCTCTCGACCGGGTGGAACCCTCAGGCCTGGTGACCGTCGACGGCGCCGAGGCCCGGCATGCTGTGACGGTCAAGCGGCTCTCCCCGGGGGAGGGCGTGGATCTCGTCGACGAGCAGGGGACCCGTGTCATCGGTGAGGTCGAGTCGTCCGACTCCGGCGAGCTGGTGGTGCGCGCGCTGGAGATCGTGCGCGAGCCGTCGCCGTCGCCCCGGCTGATCCTCGTGCAGGCCCTCGCCAAGGGGGACCGGGACGAACAGGCTATCGAGAGCGCCACCGAGCTGGGGATCGACGGCGTCATCCCGTGGCAGTCGGACCGGTCGATCGTTCGCTGGCGCGGCGATCGGGCGGCGAAGGCCCTGGCCAAGTGGCGGTCGGTGGTCCGGGCGGCCACCAAGCAGTCGCGCCGGGCCCGGACCCCGGAGGTCGAAGACGTTCTCGATTCCGCAGGGCTCGCCCGGCGGATCGCCCAGGGCGGCAAGGCGTTCATCCTCCACGAGGATGCGAGCACGTCCCTGGCTTCGCAACTCGATGAGGTGGCGGGGCTGGAAGGCGATGTCCTGCTGATCGTGGGTCCGGAAGGCGGGATCTCCCCGGCGGAGGTGGCGGCCTTCGAAGCCGCTGGAGCGCGGATGGCGTTGCTCGGACCGCATGTGCTGCGGTCCTCCTCGGCGGGGCCGGCGGCCCTGGTGGTGGCGAGCACCGTCCTCGGCCGTTGGTGACCTGACGGGGCGCTGCGGCGTCAGCGGATGGTGACGCTCTTCGAATCCTCGACCGGTTGTGAGCCGCCGGGAACGATGGTGGACACGGTCAGCTCGTAGTGACCCTTCGGCAGCACCGTCCGGGCGCTGAACCGGCCCACCTTCTCCGCCGCCTTCGTCAGGGCCACCGTGGCGGAGGAGATCACATCCTGACCGGCGGGGGAGCCGGCCGGGGAGATCGACCAGGTCACGTTCTTCTGACCTCCCAGCACCACGCCGTTGAAGGACAGCGTCCCCGAACTGAGCACGGCCTCGTCCTGGGGGACCATGATGCGGACCGGGGACAGGAACGCCAGGTCCCGGTGGAACGGGAGGTTGAGCGGGATCGAGCCGAACGCCTCGACGTCATTGCGTCCGTCGATGAGGAGGACGACGTCGGGTTCCACCGAAGAATCGACCATCCCCGACGCGCGGGCGGCGGACACCGCCGTGAACGCCAGTTGCTGCAGAGCCCGCTTGGCCATGGACGGGTCGAGGTTCTTGGAGAAGGCATCGGCGCTGACATCGACCGTGATGGTGGAGGCCCCGGAGATCGAAGCCGCCAGACGGTGCGGGGCCTGCCAGGCGGTGAAGTAGTCGGGGTCCTCGGGCTTCTGAGCCATCATGACCTTGAGAGCGGACGTGACGGGATCGTCCACGGCCCCCGTCTTGCGGGGTTCCGAGAAGAGATAGGCGTTGCCGCCCGTGCGTCCGATCCAGTAGATCTGCACCTGGGTCTCGGTGTCCGCCGTGCCGCTCGGAGCGGCGCTGACCTCCGGCACGGAGGTGGCCAGTGACTGCGGATCCGGCAGGCCGGAGGAGACGGTCCCGGAGGGCGTCGCGGTGCACGCGGACAGGAGCGCGGCCGCGAGCGGGAGGGCCAGAAGGCGCGCAGGGAGTCGCCGACGTCGTCGCGTGCTGACCATGCTCACCGTGCCTCTCCTGATCCAGATGGAGGGCTTCCCCGGCTGGTGGCCGGTGGTCGCCCATGCGAAAGGGCCTGCTGATCAGCACGCCCCGCACTCCACCTTGCCACAGCGCATCGGCTCGCCGGGCGCCAGGACGGGTGGGCGGCCGAAGTGCAATCCGATTGATACCCCGCTGTGCCCAAGCCGTGACCGTCCGGCGTCCTGACGTAGACTTTCAGCAGGCCATGGACTGCATGGCCGCACGATTTCCAGGAAAGGGATACCCGGTCACGAGGGCCGGCACCATGAGCGAAGAAACCATGCCATCGGGGGCCCTGTCAGGTCACGCCGACTTCCCGCACAGCACGCCCCTCTCGCGGACCGAAGTGGTCCTCTTCGACACGGGCACGGCGATGGTGCGGGCGCTGGGCGCCCACGACGAAACCCTGCGCGGCCTCGAAGCAGCCTTCCCCAGCGTGACGTTCCACGTGCGTGGCAACGAGCTGACGCTGAAGGGGCCCACCGAGAACGTGCAGCTGGCGCACCGTCTGGTGCTGGAGCTGAAGTCGTTGTCGGAACGGGGCACGCCGGTCACTCGCGAACTGGTGGTCCAGCTCCTCGGCATGCTGAGCGCACGCACCGTGCCCACGCCCACCGAGGTCCTGACCCAGAACATCCTCAGCAGTCGCGGTCGTACGATCCGGCCGAAGACGCTCAACCAGAAGAGCTACGTCGACGCCATCGACCAGAACACGATCGTGTTCGGACTCGGTCCGGCCGGCACCGGCAAGACGTACCTGGCCATGGCCAAGGCGGTCCAGGCGCTGCAGAACAAGGAAGTCACCAGGATCATCCTGACGCGCCCTGCCGTCGAGGCGGGTGAGCGGCTCGGATTCCTGCCCGGCACGCTCAACGACAAGATCGACCCCTACCTGCGTCCTCTCTTCGACGCCCTGCACGACATGATGGACCCGGAATCGATCCCACGTCTCATGGCCGCCGGCACCATCGAGGTGGCGCCTCTCGCCTATATGCGCGGGCGCACCCTCAACGAGGCCTTCATCATCCTGGACGAGGCCCAGAACACCACTCCCGAGCAGATGAAGATGTTCCTCACACGTCTGGGCTTCGGGTCCAAGATGGTCGTCACGGGGGACACCAGCCAGGTGGATCTGCCGGGCGGGACCACGTCGGGCCTGAAGATCGTCCAGGGCATCCTGGCCGGCATCGAGGACATCAACTTCTCCGTCCTCGACGCCAGCGACGTGGTGCGCCACCGCCTGGTGGGGGACATCGTGACCGCGTACAACCACTGGGATGAGGAACAGCAGCGCGGCGTGCAGCGCCGTCGCACCCCGTCCCGTCCGGCCGCCCGCCTGGACAACACCACCGTGCAGGACAACACAGCGCACAACAACACAGCGCACAGCAATACAGAGCACAGCAGCACCGAGCCAGGAGCCACCGCATGAGCATCGAGGTCAACAACGAATCCGGCGTCGACGCCAACGCCGAGGACATCGTCCGGCTCGCGCGGTTCATCTTCGACGAGCTCTACATCCACCCCGAGGCCGAACTCTCCGTCCTGCTGGTGGACGAGCCCACGATGGAGAAGCTCCACATCGAGCTGATGGATGAGCCGGGCGCCACCGATGTGCTCTCCGTGCCGATGGATGAGCTGACCCCGGGCGCGCCCGGCCGGATCACGCCTGCCGGCATGCTGGGCGACATCGCCATCTGCCCGCAGGTGGCGGAGATCCAGGCGAAGAACGCCGGCCACAGCACCGAGGAGGAGATGCTCCTGCTCGCCACCCACGGCATTCTGCACCTTCTGGGCTTCGACCATGCCGAGCCGGAGGAGAAGGCCGAGATGTTCGGTCTTCAGCGGCAGCTGCTCTCCTCCTTCCTGGGCAAGGACGCCCCTCTGGAGACCACCGAATGACCCTGGCGGTACTGCTGGTCCTGACGGTCGCGTTCCTGGTCATCGGGGCCGTTCTCTCGGCGGCTGAGTCGGCTCTCGCCTTCCTGCCCCGTCACGCGCTCGACGATCTGGCCGAATCCCGGCCCCAGCACGCGGCACACCGCGTTCTCGCGGACGCCCAGGCGCATCTGAGGTCGCTGCGGTTCTGGCGGGTCTGGTTCGAGATGGCCGGCGCCGTCGCCCTCACCCTGGCGGTGTCCGGGCTGATCGAGAACGTGTGGCTCGCCGGTCTCATCGCGACGGCGGTCATGGCGATCGTCGGCTTCGTCCTGGTGGGAGTCTCGCCGCGCCGTCTCGGCCGGCTCCATCCCACCGCGACGGTGCGGTACACGGCGTCGCTCGTTCATTTCCTGCGGCTCATCCTGGGCCCGGTCCCGGAGTGGCTGCAGCGCTTCGGCACGGCGGTCCTGCCGTCCTCGCATGGCGCGGACGTGGATTCGCACGACGAGCTCGGCTCGCTCACCAGCGCCGAGGTCCGGGAGCTTTTCGAGCGCTCGAGTGATTCCGAGCTGATCGAAGAGGGCGAAGCCGAGCTGATCCAGAGCGTCTTCGACCTGGAGGACACCCTGGTCCGGGCCGTCATGGTGCCCCGGACCGACATCGTCCACATCGGCAGCGAACAGACGCTGGAACAGGCGATGAGCCTGTTCCTCCGCAGCGGCAATTCCCGGGTCCCCGTGGTGGGGGAGAGCGCCGATGACGTCCTGGGCATCCTGTATCTGAAAGACGTGGCTGCGGCGCTGTTCGGCCGCGGTCCGGACTCGTCGATCGGCCTGCTCGCCCTCATGCGGCCCGTGCGCTTCGTGCCGGAGTCGAAGCCGGTGGCGGAATTGCTCAAGGAGCTCCAGACCGAGCAGGTTCACATGGCCATCGTGATCGACGAATACGGTGGCACCGCCGGCCTGGTCACCCTCGAGGATCTCATCGAGGAGATCGTCGGGGAGATCGTGGACGAATACGATTCCGAGGCCGCGGAATTCGTCGAGCTGGCCCCCGGGATCTTCCGGGTGAACGCCCGCATGCCGATCGATCACCTGGGCGAGCTTTTCGACCGGGAGATCGAGGACGACGACGTGGACTCCGTCGGCGGGCTCCTCGCCAAAGCTCTCGGCAGGGTCCCCATCCTGGGCAGCGTCACGTTCACCCATGGGCTGAGGCTGGAAGCGCTGAGCATTGAGGGCCGGAGGAATCGTGTGCACCACGTCCTGGCCCAGGAGTCGAACGAAACTGAACGTGGGACCGCAGAGTCCCGAGAGGAAGAGGACTGATGTCGGGACGCACTGACGGGCTCATGCCCACACCGCAGGACAAGGACCACCGGGCGGGATTCGCCATCCTGGTGGGTCGACCCAACGCGGGCAAGTCGACACTGACCAACGCCCTCGTGGGTCAGAAGGTGGCCATCACCTCCAACAAGCCGCAGACCACCCGGCACACCATCCGGGGCATCCTGCACCGCCCGGATGCGCAGCTGGTCCTGGTGGACACCCCGGGCCTGCACCGCCCCCGCACGCTGCTGGGTCAGCGCCTCAACGACCTGGTGGCGGCAACGCTGTCCGAAGTGGACGCGATCGGATTCTGTCTCCCGGCCAACGAGGCCGTCGGACCCGGTGACCGCTTCATCGCGCAGCAGTTGGCGATGCTCGGCCGGAAGCCGATCATCGCGGTCGTCACCAAGGCTGATCTGGTGAGCAAGGAGGACCTCGGGAAGCAGCTGCTCTCGGTCCACGCCATGGGTCAGGAGATCCTGGGCGGCGACGGGTTCCGGGACATCGTCCCGGTCTCGGCTCAGGACGGTTTCCAGGTGACGACGCTGGAGGACGTGCTGATCTCCTACATGCCGAAGTCCCCGCCGCTCTACCCGGACGGTGAACTGACCGATGAGCCGGAAGCGGTCATGGTGGCCGAGCTGATCCGCGAAGCGGCACTGGAAGGGGTGCGGGACGAGCTGCCCCACTCCCTGGCCGTGGTGGTGGAGGAGATCGTCCCCCGGGAAGGCCGGTCGGAGGACAATCCTCTCCTGGACGTCCGGGTCAACCTGTTCGTGGAGCGTCCCTCGCAGAAGGCCATCATCATCGGCCGCGCGGGCAGCCGCCTCAAGGAGGTCGGCACCCGGGCACGCAAGGGCATCGAAGCTCTGCTCGGCACCAAGGTGTACCTCGACCTTCACGTGAAGGTGGCGAAGGACTGGCAGCGGGACCCCAAGCAGCTGGGGCGGATGGGCTTCTGAGCAGGGCTCTTCGGGGATCTGTCAGCTCAAATGCAGAAAACGGCTCTACGATGGGACGGTTCTGTTTGTTTCGAAAGGCCCTTTGAGTGACCAAGCCACCCCAAGCCGCACGACGGGCGGATGACACGCGCCGCAAAGCGCGTGCTCACGCGTCTGATGCCAAGGTGCACGAAGCACGCCACCTGACCCGCCCGTCCGGAGCCCCGCTGTGGGTGAAGATCACGGCGTGGGTGGTCAGCGTCGCCCTCATTGCGGTGCTCGGGTTCGCCGGCTACTGGTACTTCCGTCTTCAGGGCAATCTGAACACCGCGCCCCTGACGGCGTCGGGCCGTGACAAAGGCGGCCTGAACGATGCCACCGACCGTCTGCAGATCCTCATCATGGGCACCGACACCCGCGACGGCAAGAACAAGGCGTACGGCACCTCCGACCAGTCCTCCGGCTACGGGAACTCGGACGTCATGATGCTGCTGGACATCTCCGCCGACAACCAGCGGGTGAGCATGGTGTCCTTCCCGCGCGATCTCGTGGTGTCGATTCCGCAGTGCATCGACCCCAAGACCAAGCAGGTCAAGGCGCCCCGCCCGAACGCGCAGATCAACAGCGCCATGTCCGAAGCCGGGCCTGGCTGCACGGTGGACACCATCAACAAGCTGACCGGACTGGAGATCGACCACTTCATGATGGCGGACTTCAACGCCGTCAAGGAGCTGTCCAATGAGGTGGGCGGGGTCGAGGTCTGCGTCAACGCGCCGATCGACGATCCTGACTCACGCCTCAAGCTGCCCGCCGGCAAGTCGCTGGTCCAGGGCGATCAGGCGCTGGCCTTCCTGCGCAACCGCCACGGTGTGGGCGACGGTAGTGACATCACCCGCATCAAGTCGCAGCAGCAGTTCCTGGCCTCCCTGGCCCGCAAGGTCCGCAGCGACGGCACACTGACCAACATCCCGAAGCTCCTGGGCATCGCCGACACGGTCACCAAGAACCTCACGGTGGACGAGGGCCTGGCGAATCCTCAGACCCTCATCACCATCGCGCAGCGCCTGCAGAAGGTGGACCTCGCGAAGGTCGCGTTCGTCACGGTGCCGTGGGAGCCGTCCGACGTGAATCCGACCGCCTGGGTGCAGCCGAAGGAACCCGACGCGGGACAGCTCTTCAAGGCCATGCGAGAAGGCGTCGACCTCACCAACCCCAACCCGCCGAAGCCCAAGCCCAAACCCAGCGCGACGCCGTCGTCCACTCCGACGCCGACTCCGACCGCCACGAAGAAGGCCGTTCCCGCCGTGGATCAGTCGACCGCGCCCGTGACCGTGGCGAATGCCACCGGCATCGAAGGCCGGAGTCAGGAACTCAACACGTTCCTGCTGGCCAAGGGCTTCCTGGTGCAGGAGGCCGTGCCGGCCGACACGAACGCGAAGACGGTCGTGTACTACTCCTCGGCTTACCGCGGGGCTGCGGTCAACGTCGCCACGGCGCTGGGCATCCCGCAGGCGCAACTGAAGCCGAGCGCGGACATCCTGGGCGTCCAGGTCGTCGTGGGCACCGACTTCACCACCGGCACCGCCTACCAGGTGATCCAGCTGCCCAAGGACATCGTGGGGCAGACCGCCGCGGACCAGACCTGTCAGACGGCCTTCAGCGGCTGAGCGGCGGGCGCCGGCACGCACAACGGCGAGGGCCGTGAAGAGGAATCCTCTTCACGGCCCTCGCCGTTTCTCATGCGGTCGCCAGAGGCGGTCACCAGATACGGACGCGCTCCTCCGCGGGGAGCCACATGGCATCGCCCTCCTGGACGTCGAACGCCTCGTGGAACGCGTCGAGGTTCCGCACGGTCGCGTTGGCCCGGAATTCGTTGGGGGAGTGCGGGTCGATCGTCACGCGGCGGATCGCCTCTTCGCTGCGGATCACCTGGCGCCAGCTGGTGGCCCAGGCGAAGAAGAACCGCTGCGCTCCCGTGAGGCCGTCGAGGACCGGGGCCTCTCCGCCGTCGAGCGTGGCTAGGTAGGCCTTGTACGCGATGCCCAGTCCTCCGAGGTCGCCGATGTTCTCGCCGAGGGTCAGCTCACCGTTCACGTGATGGCCCGGCGCCTCCGCCGGTTCCAGGGCGTTGAACTGGTCGACCAGACGGCGGGTGCGCCCCTCGAAGGCCTCGCGGTCGGCGTCGGTCCACCAATTGCGGAGGGTGCCGTCGCCGTCGTACTGCGAGCCCTTGTCGTCGAAGCCGTGACCGATCTCGTGGCCGATGACCGCGCCGATCGCGCCGTAGTTGACCGCGTCATCGGCGTCCGCCTGGAAGAACGGCGGCTGCAGGATGGCCGCCGGGAACACGATCTCGTTCAGCACCGGGTGGTAGTACGCGTTGACCGTCTGAGGCGTCATGAGCCACTTCTCGTGGTCCACCTCCTTGCCCACTTCGTCCAGGTGGCGGTCGACGTCGGCGCTATGGGCGCGCTCGACGTTCCCCAGCAGATCCGTGGGGTCGATGATCACGGACGAGTAGTCGGTCCACTTGGCCGGGTAGCCGATCTTGGTCCGGAAGGAGTCCAGCTTCGCCAGGGCACGGGTCTTCGTCTCCTCGCCCATCCAGTCGAGTCCGGTGATGCTGCTGCGGTACGCCTCGACGAGGTTTCCGACCAGCTCCTCCATCCGGGCCTTGTGGCTCTCCGGGAAGTGCTTGCGGACGTACAGCTCGCCGATCGCCTCGCCGAGAGCATCCTCCACGACGGCGACTCCGCGCTTCCAGCGCTCCTTCAGTTCGGGGGTCCCGCTGAGCACGGTGCCGTAGAACGCGAAGTTCTCCTGCACGAAGGGGGACGAGAGGTACGGGGCCGCCGAGCCGACGATCCTCGCGGCGAGCCAGTCCCTCCAGCTCTGGGCCGGTTCCGAGGACAGCAGACCCAGGAGCGCCGGGAAGTAGTCCGGGGTGCTGAGGACCACCTCGGAGCAGATCGACGGGTCGACCCCCGCGGCTTCGAACCAGGCGCCGGCGAGAGGGAACACTTCTGAGAACTCTTCCGCGGTGCGGAGGTTGTAGGTCTTCTGCGGGTCGCGCAGTGTGACCTTGTCCCAGTGCGTGGCGGCGATCCGGCGCTCGAGTTCCACGATGCGGGCCGCGGCGCCTTCGGGATCCTCCCACTCGGCGAGGGCCAGGATGCGTCCCAGGTGTTCCTGGTACTTGGCGACCGTCTCCGCGAATTGCTCTTCGCGGTAGTAGCTCTCGTCCGGTAGACCGAGGCCGGACTGCCCGAGGTACAGCAGGACGCGGGTGGGGTCTCCGGCGTCGGGGGAGGGATAGAGGTAGAAGAGGCCGGGGACGTCGGCGCGGAAGAGTTCGCCCACACGGCGGATGACCGCTTCGGGGCTGTCGAGTCCGGCCAGTGCCGCAAGACGTTCGCGGATCGGTTCCAGGCCGAGGGCTTCGACACGCTCCTCATCCATGAAGCTCGCGTAGAGCCCGCCGATCTGGGCGGCGATCCCGCCCTCCTGCTGGCCCCTCGCTGCGGCGTCTTCGATGAGCGTCCGCACCGCCTCCTCGGAGGCGTCACGGAGTGCGGTGAAGGTGCCTTCGAGCGAACGGTCGTCGCGGATGGTGGTGGAGGACAGCCAAGCGCCGTTGACGTGGCGGTAGAAGTCATCCTGGGCTCGCGTGCCGGGGTCGACGTGGCCGAGTTCAATACCGGATGGATTCAAAGGGGAATCGCTCCTCTGCAGGATGGCCCTGCTCGGGCCACATGGTGGACATCGTGGTGATGCGGGACACCCTCATCCTAAGCACGTGCTAACCTGACAACGTGCATGCAGGGCTGCTTCTTCTTAGCTGCCGTGGCGAGGCCTGATTCTTTACCGTTGTGAAGCTGGGCTCCCTCGTCGCGGAGTCTGTTGCGCCCGGCTATCTTGACAGCCCTCACGAGTAAAAGGCACTGGAAATCACATGCGAAATGCACAGCAGCCCTCGGGCATGCCCGTCCACCGTTACATCCCGTTCCACGAGCAGATCACCGTCGATCTGCCAGACAGGACCTGGCCGGACCAGCGGATCACCACGGCGCCCCGCTGGTGCGCGGTCGATCTGCGCGACGGGAATCAGGCGCTCATCGACCCCATGAGCCCGGCCCGCAAGATGAAGATGTTCGATCTGCTGGTCCGCATGGGCTACAAGGAGATCGAGGTCGGGTTCCCCTCCGCCTCCCAGACGGACTTCGATTTCGTCCGTCAGTTGATCGAAGGCAACCACATCCCTGACGATGTGACCATCCAGGTCCTCACCCAGGCACGCGAGCACCTGATTGAGCGCACTTATGAGGCGATCACCGGTGCGAAGAACGTGATCGTTCACCTGTACAACTCCACCTCCACCCTCCAGCGCCGCGTCGTGTTCAAGCAGGACGAGGACGGCATCCTGGACATCGCCCTGCAGGGCGCCCGGCTGTGCAAGAAGTACGAGGAGACGCTGACGGACACCAACGTCACGTACGAGTACTCGCCCGAGTCCTTCACCGGCACCGAGCTGGAATACGCCGTCCGGGTCTGCAACGCGGTCGCGGACATCTTCGAGGCCTCGGCCGACCGCCAGGTGATCATCAACCTGCCGGCCACCGTGGAAATGGCGA
Organism: Arthrobacter woluwensis; assembly: GCF_030816155.1. Taxonomy (NCBI): domain Bacteria; kingdom Bacillati; phylum Actinomycetota; class Actinomycetes; order Micrococcales; family Micrococcaceae; genus Arthrobacter; species Arthrobacter woluwensis. The sequence goes on from NZ_JAUSXR010000001.1 coordinate 1,530,046, forward strand.
CCCCCAACGTCTACGCCGACTCCATCGAGTGGATGCACCGCAACCTGCACCCGCGGGAAGGCATCATCCTCTCGCTGCACCCGCACAACGACCGGGGCACCGGCGTCGCCGCCGCGGAGCTCGGTTACCTGGCGGGCGCCGACCGCATCGAGGGCTGCCTGTTCGGCAACGGTGAACGCACCGGCAACGTCGACCTGGTGACGCTGGGCCTGAACATGTTCGTCCAGGGCGTGGACCCGATGATCGACTTCTCGAACATCGACGAAATCCGGCGGACCGTGGAGTACTGCAACCAGCTGCCGGTCCCCGAGCGTTCCCCGTACGGCGGCGACCTGGTCTTCACCGCCTTCTCCGGTTCCCACCAGGACGCCATCAAGAAGGGGCTGGAGGCTCTGGAGCAGGACGCCCAGGCCGCCGGAGTCGAGGTGGACGAGTTCACCTGGCAGGTCCCTTACCTGCCGATCGACCCCAAGGACGTGGGCCGGAGCTACGAGGCGGTCATCCGTGTGAACTCCCAGTCCGGCAAGGGCGGCGTCGCGTACCTGCTGAAGTCCGAGCACCACCTGGACCTGCCTCGCCGTGCCCAGATCGAGTTCTCCGGCGTCATCCAGCGCCGTACGGACACGGTCGGCGGCGAGGTCAGCGCGGACGAACTCTGGAAGGCGTTCCAGGATGAGTACCTGCCCGCGAAGGATGCCGCGCAGCAGTGGGGCCGCTATGCTCTCGGCGCCACCCGCACCGAGTCCGACGAGGACGGCGCCGTGACCCTCCACGCGGCGATGCGCGTGGACGGCCAGATCGTGGACCGCACAGGCCATGGCAATGGCCCCATCGCCGCCCTGCTGGACATCCTGAGCAAGGACGGCGTCGACGTCCGAGTGCTCGACTACAGCGAACACGCGCTGAGCGAGGGCGGCAACGCCCTGGCGGCCGCCTACGTCGAGTGCGCGGTGGGGGAGCGGGTCCTGTGGGGCACCGGCATCGATTCGAACACCAGCACGTCCTCCCTGAAAGCCGTGATCTCCGCCGTCAACCGGGCCATCCGGGACCGCTCCATCTGAGATCCTCTCGCCGCCCGGCGTCACGGGCGGCTGGGCTGACCATCCGCCGGCCCCGGCGGCGCTCCGACTCCCGGAGCGCCGCCGGGGCCTTTCGGTGTCCGGAAGTGGGAGAATGGAACCGTGGCAGAGGCGAGCTTCACATCACGCGCATACCGCGACGACGCCGTCGTGCTGCGCACCCATAAGCTGGGCGAGGCGGACCGGATCCTGACCCTGCTGACCAAGCACCACGGTCAGATCCGGGCGGTGGCCCGTGGGGTCCGCCGGACGAGCAGCCGTTTCGGCTCTCGCCTGGAGCCTTTCATGGTGGCCGACCTGCAGCTGGTGCCCGGCCGAAGTCTTGAAGTGGTGACCCAGGCCCAGAGCAAGGGCTCCTACGGACATGCGATCGCCTCCGACTACTCGCGGTATACGGTGGCGGCAGCCATGGTGGAGACGGCGGAGAAGCTGACCGACGTCGACGGCGACTCGGGCACGGCCCAGTACCTCCTGCTGGTGGGGGCGCTGGCGGCGCTCAGCCGCGGCGCCTACGCGCCCGGCCTCATCCTCGATTCCTATCTCCTGCGGGCCCTCTCCACCGGCGGCTGGGCTCCGAGCTTCACCTCGTGCGCCCGTTGCGATGCTCCTGGCCCCCACACGGCGTTCAACGCCGCGCTGGGAGGGATGGTCTGCGCCGACTGCCGTCCTCCGGGATCGCCGGCTCCGGCGCCGGAGACCATCACCTTGCTCGCCGCACTGCTGAGCGGTGACTGGGAGACCGCGGGGGAGTCGCCGGACCGAGCGAGGGCCGAGGCCGCCGGGCTCGTGTCCGCGTATCTACAATGGCACCTGGAACGCAGGGTGAAGTCCTTGCAGCATGTCGACCGTTCATCCTGAACTGAGGAATTAACACACGTGTCCTTCTCTGATTCCGCCCAGCAGGGCTACGAGTTCCCTTACCCGCACCCGAGCGGTGCCACACCGCCGAGGATTCCTGCGGAGCTCGTCCCCGAACATGTCGCGATCGTCATGGATGGCAACGGGCGCTGGGCCAACCTCAGGGGACTTCCACGGATCGAAGGACACAAGGCCGGCGAGCCGGCGCTGCTCGACGTCGTCGCGGGCGCCATCGAGCTGGGCGTGAAGTACGTGACGGTCTATGCGTTCTCGACGGAGAACTGGAAGCGCTCGCCCGAAGAGGTGCGCTTCCTGATGGGATTTAACAAGGACGTACTACGCCGCCAGCGCGATCAGCTGAACCGCTGGGGCGTGCAGGTGCGCTGGTCGGGCCGCCGTCCACGGCTCTGGGGTTCCGTGATCCGCGAGCTGGAGGAAGCCGAGAAGCTCACCCGTGCCAACACGCGCTGCGTGCTGACCATGTGCATCAATTACGGCGGCCGGGCGGAACTGGTGGACGGCTTCAACCGCATGGCGGAGGAGGTGGCGGCCGGGCGGCTCAAGCCCGGCAAGATCTCCGAGAAGACCGTTCAGCGGTATCTGTACCAGCCGGACCTGCCGGACGTCGATCTCTTCATGCGGTCCTCAGGGGAGCAGCGCCTCTCGAACTTCCTGCCCTGGCAGTCCGCCTACGCCGAGTTCGTCTTCCTCGAGGAACTGTGGCCGGACGTGGACCGCACCACGCTGTATCAGGCCGTGGAGACCTACGCCCGCCGTGACCGGCGCTACGGCGCGGCCGTGGATTCCGCAGCCGTCTGAACGAGCCAGTCCATCGATTCCTTGTAGGCCTGTTCGCGGACGTGGCGTGAGGACATGAAGATGTCGTGGATGGCGCCGCGGTAGCGGAACACGGCGACCCGGCGGCTGATCCCCAGCGCTCGCTTGGCGGTCTCCTGGACGTCGATCACGGCGTCGAGGGTCTTCAGTTCGTCCGTGTAGCCCGTCTGGATCTTGCTCCGCTCGCTCAGCATGATCAGGACCGGCGCGTCGATGTCAAGGCCGCGCTGCACCCGGGAATGGCCGTTCATGACGGCACGGATCCATCCGGCCCGGATGGGGAAGGACTCCCGGGGGCGCCAGGCGGAGACGATGTGCCATTCTCCGTACGCCTTGTCACTGACGCTCTTCCAATAGGCGGGCATCTCCGGAAGCGGGAACGCGTGTTTCGGGTCGGCCCGCGCGAAAGGCTCCACCAATTGAGTGGCGATGCTGCGGACCAGGGTGCTGCCCTGCAGTTCCAGCCAGGGCGAGTTCAGGATCACGCTCGCCAGGCGGCCCGGGTGGCGGTCCGCCCAGAGCGCGGCCACCAGCCCGCCGAGGGAATGTCCCATCAAGTGCACCCGCAGGCGTTCCTCCGGCACACCCCGCACCGCTGCTTCGTCCTTGATGACCGCCAGTGCCGCCCCGATCTCCTCGTCATAGACCTCCAGATCGTCCGTGTAGCCGGCGGTCTGGTACTCGTGGAGGCTGCGGCCGAACTTGCGCAGATCCAGCGCATAGAAACTCGCCCCGTGGTCTTCGAAGTAGTCGGCGAGTTCGGTCTGGAGGAAGTAGTCGGCCCAGCCGTGGAGATACAGGACCACATTGTGGTCCTCGTGATCGTGGCGGTGTTCGCGGCGCTGCCGGACTGCAGCCAGCCATGATGGCCAGTCGTGTTCCCGCGCCGCGGAGGACAGCTCCCGCTTCGGCTTCCGGCGGACCAGCGTCGCGGACACCGCCCCCTCGTCGTCCGGCTCCAGTGGCAGGAGGCACTGTTCGAAGTCATTGAACAGCACGTCCTGCTGCCACGTGTGGACCGGCAGAGGGGAACGCGTCATCGGGTGAGTCCTTTCGGGGTTGGCGCTGTCAGAAGGTCCTCAGCCAGCGTCTGAGTCGATCGTAGGCTTCCTCCCGCACGGCGGCGGGGGAGAGGAACACATCATGCAGCGCGCCGTCGACCCTCTCGACCGTGACCGACGTGCCGAGTTCGAGGGCGCGGACGGCCATGGTGTTGACGTCGAGGACGGCGTCACTGCGACGCATGTCCTCCCGCCAGAGCGGACCGTTCGAGCTGGACGTGGACATGAGGACGACGATGGGCAGGGAGAGCCTCAGGCCCCGGGCCACCTTGCTCTGGCCGCTCAGGATCGCGCTGAGCCAGCCTGCTCGCACCGGGAAGGCCAGAGGCGGGCGGTACCGGTCATCGAGCTCCCATTCACCCTCCGCCTCCGAGCTGATGCTGCGCCAGTAGAATCCCCGTTCCGGAAGCCGCAGGACGGTCTTCGGGCGCATCCGGGAGAGCGGCGCCAGCAGCGACCGTGCCGCGTGACGGACCGCCGGGCTGCCGTGCATCTCCAGCCAGGGGCTGTTGAGGATCAAGCCGTCCACGCGCTCGGGATGGCGCGCGGCCCACAGGCTGGCCACCAGACCGCCCGTCGAATGACCCATGAGGAGAAGAGGCCTTCCCGGAGCCTTCTCGCAGGAGTCGAGAGCGGCGAGGATGTCCTGGTCATAGTGCTCCAGGTCCGCCACGTAGCCTCCGGGCAGCTCGGGGCGGAGGCTGCGGCCGTGGTTGTGGAGGTCCAGGGCGTAAAAGAGGAAGCCCTGGCCCGCGAAGAATTCCGCCAGTTCCCTGTTGAAGAAGTAATCGCTCCAGCCGTGCAGGAACAGCACCGTACCGCGCGGCTCCCGGTCCGTGTCCGGCATGGTTCCGAGGTGACGGATCAGCGTGGCGGTCTGCTGGGAACCGTTCCGGATGGTGTGCAGCTCCAAGGACTCGAAGGACGGACCGAGGATGTCCGGCTGCCACTCCATGTCCCCTCCTCAGCGCCTCGTGTGTCCGCGCTTTCATCCTAAGCCCGGGCCCATGACGTGGGCTCATTTGTGCGGACCGGCCTGAACGGAAAAAATGGAGCCATGCGCATCTATCCCACCGTCTTCCGTGTTGCCTTCTCCTGGATGGATCCAGAGAAGGCTCATCGGATCGGTTACCAGGCCATCCGGTTCTTCAACAAGGCCGGAGCCGCCGGGCTCCTTCACCGGCTCAACGGACCCGACCCGTCGCTGCGGACCACGGTGTTCGGCATCGACTTCCCGTCCCCGTTCGGTCTCGCCGCGGGATTCGACAAGGAAGGTCTGGCCATCGAGGCGCTGGCCGCCATGGGCTTCGGCCACATCGAGGCCGGCACCATCACCGGCGCGGCCCAGCCGGGCAATGAGAAGCCCCGCCTGTTCCGCCTCGTGGAGGACCGCGCGGTGATCAACCGGATGGGCTTCAACAACGACGGCGCCGAGCACGTCGCGCCGCGCATCGCCGCCGCGCGTGCGGCCCTCAGCCGCCGGCACCCGGGCGTGCGCCCCGTGATCGGCGTGAACATCGGCAAGACGAAGCTCGTGGAGCTCGAGCACGCCGTCGAGGACTACCTCGTCAGCACCCGCGCTCTGGCGCCGCACGCCGACTACCTGGTGGTGAACGTCAGCTCCCCGAACACGCCCGGACTCCGCCTGCTGCAGAACGTGGACTCGCTCCGTCCTCTGCTGGAGGCCGTGGGCGCCGAGGCTGACCGGAGCGCGGGCCGTCATGTGCCGCTGCTGGTCAAGATCGCCCCCGACCTCAGCGATGAGGATCTGGACGACGTCGCACGTCTGGCGATCGACCTCGGCCTCGACGGGATCATCGCCACCAACACCACCATCGGCCGTGAAGGGCTGACCGCGCCGGCCGCCAAGGTCGAGTCGTGCGGCGCCGGCGGTCTGTCCGGGGCGCCTTTGAAGGCCCGGTCCCTGGATGTCCTGCGCCGCCTGCGCGCTCAGGTTCCCGCGGAGATGGTCATCATCTCCGTCGGAGGCGTCGAGACCGCCGCCGATGTCCAGGAACGCCTCGACGCCGGCGCGAACCTGGTGCAGGGCTATACGGCCTTCCTCTACGAGGGTCCGTTCTGGGCAGGCCACATCAATAAGGGCCTCGCGAAGCTCCGCCGGTAGACCGCTAGACCCTGGATGCCGCAAGGGCCCCGGCCGTGAAAATCACGGCCGGGGCCCTTGTCTGTGGAAGGAGGAGGCGGCTCGACGGCCGCCAGGATCAGCTGGGACGCTGACCGCGGGTGACCTGGGGCTTGGGAAGACGCAGCTTGCGGAACTGCAGGGCCCGCATGCACCCGTACCAGACGGTGCCGCGCTCGACGGAGCCGAACTTGGCCGTGAGAGCCTTCTTCAGCCGGCGGCTGAGGAGGAAGGTGTCCACGAAGACGATCAGGAACATCACCCAGAACGCGCCGAGGACGATGAACTGCGAGTCGCTGCGCTGCGGGATCACGAGCGACGCGACCACGAAGATCAGGGCGCCGAACATGAGGAATTCACCGGCGCTGAAGCGGGAGTCCACGAAGTCACGGGCGAAACGCTTCTGCGGACCCTTGTCGCGGACCGGTAGGAACCGCTCATCGCCGGTGTCCATCGCGCTGCGGACCTTGGCGCGCTGCTCGGCGACGGCGAGTCGCTCGGCCTGCTTCGAGGCCTTGCGGTCCTCGGGGACCAGCGGGCGCTTGCGGGCCGCGACCTGGTCCTTCCGCTTCGGGGTCGGGGCACCCTTTCCGATCACAGGAGCATCGGAAGCGGTCTCCGGCTCGGCGGGCAGGGGCTCATCCTTCTTACGTCCAAACACCCCACAAGGATACTCGGTGCCGGTCGCTGGACCTGCACGCTGCTTCGGTAGGCTTTCAGCATGACTTCTCACGAGGAAAACAGCCTGCCCGCAACGGGCCGCCACAGCGCGGCCCTGCGCGCCGCCATCGATGAATCCTTCGCCTCCACCGTGGCGACTCTGAAGGAACTCGTCGCCATCCCGGGTATCGCCTGGGCGAGCTTCGACGCCGCCCAGCTGGACCGCAGTGCCGAGGCCGTCGCAGCCCTCGCCACGGCCGCCGGTTTCCCGGAGGTCGCCGTGCACCGCGCGCTCAAGGAGGACGGGACCCCGGGCGGCCCCGCCGTCGTCGCCCGCCGCGCCGCCGCGGACGGCAAGCCGACCGTGCTGCTGTACGCCCACCACGACGTGCAGCCGCCGGGGGATCCGGCACTCTGGGAGTCCGAGCCGTTCGTGGCGGTCGAACGCGACGGCCGGCTCTACGGCCGCGGCGCCGCGGATGACAAGGCGGGCATCATGGTGCACCTCTCCGCCAGCGCCGCCGTGGCGAAGGTCCTCGGTGAGGAACTCGGCCTCGGTGTCACCCTGTTCATCGAGGGCGAGGAGGAAGCCGGTTCGCCGACCTTCCGCACCTTCCTGGAGGAGCACCAGGCCGAGCTCGAGGCAGACGTCATCATCGTGGCCGACTCCAGCAACTGGAAGGTCGGCATCCCAGCCCTGACCACGAGCCTCCGCGGCCTGGTCGACGGGGTGGTCGAGGTCCGCGTGCTGGACCACGCCGTGCACTCCGGCATGTTCGGCGGGCCCGTGCTGGACGCTCCGACGCTCCTGGCCCGGCTCATCAGCACCTTCCACGACGAGCGGGGCAATGTCGCGATCGCTGGACTGGTCGCCGAAGACAACGCCGACGTCGACATGCCCGAAGAGGACTTCCGCGCCGACGCCTCGGTGCTGCCCGGTGTTCAGCTCGCGGGGGAGGGGAGCCTGACCTCCCGCATCTGGACCAAGCCGGCTCTGTCGATCATCGGGATCGACGCGCCGAGCATCGAGGTCGCCAGCAACACGCTGCTTCCGACCGCGCGGGCGAAGTTCAGCCTGCGCATCGCCCCCGGGCAGGACCCGCGCTCCGCCATGAAGGCGATGGAGGAGCACGTGAAGGCGCACGCGCCGTTCGGCGCCCAGGTGACCTTCACGCCGGGTGAGATGGGCAACCCGTTCGCCGTCGACATGAAGTCCCCGGCCGCCACCGCCATGATGGCCGCCCTGGCCGAGGCGTGGGGGACCGGTTCGGTGGGCACCGGCATCGGCGGATCGATCCCGTTCATCGCGGAGCTCGTCGAGGTCTACCCTCAGGCACAGATCCTGGTGACCGGCGTCGAGGACCCCGATTCGCGGGCGCACAGCGCCAACGAATCCCTGCATCTCGAGGAGTTCCGCAAGGCCATCCTGGCCGAAGCACTGCTCCTGGCGGACCTCAACGGCTGAATCCGTGACGTCCGGGAAGAACGCGGGCCGCTTCCGCGTTGACTCCTATTAAGGCTGCGCCGTGTTCCGCCGTAGCATAGTAGGAGAGCCAGCAGTCTCCTGGGGTCATGACAGGCCTTGGGAAAAGTGAAAGAGGAGAGATCCATGAGCACCAGCACCAGCGAGAATGTCGCTGTCACCACGGACGACGAGCTTCCCACCCACGAGGTCCAGCTCAGCGACGTAGCCGCTGGCAAGGTCCGCAGCCTCCTGGAGCAGGAAGGCCGCACGGACCTCCGTCTGCGCGTGGCCGTTCAGCCGGGCGGCTGCTCGGGCCTCATCTACCAGCTCTACTTCGATGAGCGTCTGCTCGACGGCGACGCCGTCCGTGACTTCGACGGCGTGGAGGTCGTGGTGGACAAGATGAGCGTGCCGTACCTGAACGGCGCCTCCATCGACTTCGAGGACACCATCTCCAAGCAGGGTTTCACCATCGACAACCCGAATGCCGGCGGTTCCTGCGCCTGTGGTGACTCGTTCCACTAGGAAGTCTCCCGATCTCAACAGCCGTGTGCCCCGCACTTCTCAAGAATGTGCGGGGCACACGGCTGTTGTGTGAGCAAAACGCGGCCCATCGCGGTAAGCTCTACATCGGGTAGTAAAACTCCACGCAGTGGTGCCAAAAAACGGTGCCACATGCTGAAACAAAGAGGAAGGGCCGTCTGTGAGTTCGCAGAACCGAACCGGCAGCCGACGCGGTAAGATCACGGCGATCACCGGCGTCGCCGTGGCCGGTGCGTTGGCATTGACCGGATGTTCATCGGAGGTAGCCAGGGGGTGGTTGCCGTCGGAGAAGGACGTCACCAATCACACTGGCCGGATCATTGACCTCTGGGTGAACTCGTGGATTGCCGCCATTGCCGTTGGGTTTGTGACCTGGGGCTTGATCATCTGGTGCATCATCGCCTACCGGCGCCGCAAGGGCACCACGGGATTCCCCAAGCAGCTGAGCTACAACTTGCCGCTCGAGGTCTTCTACTTGACCATCCCGCTCTTCATGGTCCTGGTGTTCTTCTACTTCACCGACCGTGACCAGCAGGCGATCGATGACCGGTCGAAGCCGGCCGACGTCGTGGTGGATGTCCGTGGCAAGCAGTGGGCCTGGGACTTCAACTACAAGCAGGGCAACGTCATTCAGCAGCCCGTCTACGAAGGCGGCGTTCAGGCGCACCTCACCGGCCAGGAAGTGGACAAGGACAAGCTCCCCACGCTGTACCTCCCGGTCAACAAGAGCGTCGAGCTGGAACTGAACTCCCGTGACGTCATCCACTCCTTCTGGGTTCCCGCCTTCCTGCAGAAGCGCGACATGATCCCCGGCAAGACGAACTACCTGAACTTCACCCCCACCAAGGAAGGCACTTACGACGGTAAGTGCGCTGAACTCTGTGGTGAGTACCACTCCGAGATGCTCTTCCGCGTGAAGGTCGTCTCCGAGACCGAGTTCCAGGCTCACATGGATGAACTCCGCAAGCAGGGCAACACGGGCGAGCTTGGCTCCAAGTACGACCGCAACCCCAATCTGAACGAAAAGAAGTAAGGGACGTCTCGTGGCTACCTACACTCAACCCTCTGGGGTCCTGGAGGCACCGGTCGTGCCGAAATCCAAGGGCCGGATCGTGGTCAACTGGATCACGTCCACCGACCACAAGACGATCGGCTACATGTACCTGATCGCCTCCTTCATCTTCTTCTGCCTGGGCGGCGTCATGGCGCTCCTCATCCGTGCGGAGCTGTTTGAACCCGGTATGCAGATCCTGCAGACCAAGGAGCAGTACAACCAGCTGTTCACCATGCACGGCACGGTCATGCTCCTGATGTTCGCCACCCCGCTGTTCGCGGGCTTCGCCAACGTCATCATGCCGCTGCAGATCGGCGCTCCCGACGTGGCCTTCCCGCGTCTGAACGCCCTGGCCTTCTGGTTCTTCCTGTTCGGCTCCACGATCGCCGTCTCCGGCTTCATCACCCCGCAGGGTGCCGCCTCCTTCGGCTGGTTCGCCTACGCGCCGCTCTCCAACACCACGTTCTCCCCGGGTGTGGGTGGTGACCTCTGGGTCTTCGGCCTGGGTCTCTCCGGCTTCGGCACGATCCTCGGCGCCGTGAACTTCATCACGACCATCATCTGCATGCGTGCCCCGGGCATGACCATGTGGCGCATGCCGATCTTCACCTGGAACACGCTGATCACCGCGATCCTGGTCCTGATGGCCTTCCCGCCGCTGGCCGCCGCCCTGTTCGGCCTGGGCGCCGACCGCCGCTTCGGCGCTCACATCTTCGATCCGGAGAACGGCGGAGCAGTGCTCTGGCAGCACCTGTTCTGGTTCTTCGGTCACCCCGAGGTGTACATCATCGCCCTGCCGTTCTTCGGCATCGTCTCCGAGATCTTCCCGGTGTTCAGCCGCAAGCCGATCTTCGGTTACAAGGGTCTGGTCTACGCGACCATCTCCATCGCCGCCCTGTCCGTCACCGTGTGGGCTCACCACATGTACGTGACCGGCTCCGTGCTGCTGCCGTTCTTCTCCTTCATGACGATGCTGATCGCGGTTCCGACCGGTGTGAAGTTCTTCAACTGGATCGGTACGCTCTGGGGTGGTTCCATCACCTTCGAGACCCCCATGCTGTGGAGCCTCGGCTTCATGGTCACCTTCCTCTTCGGTGGTCTGACCGGCATCATCCTGGCCTCGCCGCCGCTGGACTTCCACCTCTCGGACAGCTACTTCGTGGTGGCCCACTTCCACTACGTGGTGTTCGGCACCGTGGTGTTCGCGATGTTCGCGGGCTTCTACTTCTGGTGGCCGAAGTGGACCGGCAAGATGCTCAACGAGCGTCTGGGCAAGATCCACTTCTGGCTCCTGTTCCTGGGCTTCCACGGCACCTTCCTGATCCAGCACTGGCTGGGTGTGCTCGGCATGCCGCGTCGTTACGCGGACTACATGCCGCAGGACGGCTTCACCGCGATGAACCAGTTCTCCACCATCTCCTCCTTCGTGCTCGGCGCCTCGCTGATCCCGTTCTTCTGGAACGTGTACATCACCTGGCGCAGTGACAAGAAGGTCACCGTGGATGACCCGTGGGGCTTCGGCGCTTCGCTCGAGTGGGCCACGTCCTGCCCGCCGCCGCGTCACAACTTCACGTCCATCCCGCGCATCCGGTCCGAGCGTCCCGCGCTCGACCTGCACCACCCGGAGCTGGCCCCCGCGCACATCTCCGCAGTCTCGAAGGAAGTGGCCAAGTGAAAATCGAGTCCTGGCTCTTCGGAACCGGCGTCTTCTTCTTCGTCCCGGTCTCCATCGTCTACGGTTTCCTGACCAACTGGACCGAGTGGGTCGGTGTTCTGGGCATCCTCCTGGTGGGCGGCCTGGCCGGCATGATCGGCTTCTACCTCGGCTTCACCGGCAAGCGCGTCGGTATGCGTCCCGAGGACCGCGAAGACGCTGAGATCCACGAGGGCGCCGGCGAGCAGGGGCACTTCAGTCCCTGGAGCTGGTGGCCGCTGGTCCTCGGCCTGGCCTGCGCCGGTGGTTTCCTCGGCCTGGCCGTCGGCTGGTGGATCCTGTTCATCGCAGCCGGCCTCGCGGTCGTGGCCCTGGTCGGCTGGGTGTTCGAGTACAGCCGCGGTGACCACGCTCACTGACCGGCCGGCTCACGCCGACTGACTGCAGCAACGACGACGGCGGCGGCCTCCTTCGGGAGGCCGCCGCCGTCGTTTTCGTCTATCCAGGTATTTCCATGCTCTTGGGGGAGCGGTGACAGCCTCCCAGGCGCCGCGCGGCCGCCGCCTACTCCTGGGACTCGAGGAGGTCCCGGAGGCTCTCCAGGATCGCCAGGGCCTCGGGCGTGCCGTAACGCTCGTCGTCGAGTCCGAGGACGACTTCAGTGCCCTGCGTGAAGTCCGCGGTCATGACTTCCAGGAGCGAACGTGCATCCACCGGTTCCTGTCCCTGCTGGGTGATGGTGACCGGCAGCAGCGTCTCGGCGACGGCGCGGACGAACTGGGCGGCCGGGCGCGCGTGCAGGCCGATGGCGGCAGCGATTCGGGCACGGACAACGGGCACAGGGACTCCTCGAATGTTCATTAGACCGGTACAGCTATCTGAACAAGAATAGTAGTTGTCCACCATCCACTTTTCATTGCGGAGAAGAGCATGCCCCCCAGCGCGTCGGCCATCAGTGGAGAGATCGACAGGGAAAGCCCTGTGCCGCTCTATGAGCAGCTCAAATCGCTCCTGCTGGTCTTCATCGACACCAAGTGCCAGCCGGGCACGGAGCTGCCCTCTGAGCGCGCCCTGTGCGAACGTTTCGGTCTGGCGCGCATGACCGTCCGTCAGGCGCTGGATTCCCTCGCACGCGACAACGTGGTCGACCGCATGGTGGGGGTGGGGACCTTCGTCCATCGGCCGAAGATGGACCTGCAGCTCAAACTGACCTCGTACAGCGAGGAGATGCAGCGGCGCGGCATGGTGCCGACGTCGCGCGTCCTCAGCTTCGAGGAGATCCACTCCAACGCTCATCTGGCGCGGGAACTCGAGGTGCCGGAGGGGACCGCCGTGGTCCGCTTCAGGCGTCTGCTGCTCGCGGACAATGAACCGATGAGCGTGGACGAGAACTTCATCGTCTCCTCCCGGGCGCCGGGAATCACGGCGGGGAAGGCTCCCGTCTCGCTCTACGGGGAACTGGAGCAGAATTACGGCCTGGTGATGGAATGGGGGGAGGACATCGTGGAAGCGACGGCGGCAAGCCCGTCCGTGGCCACGCTCCTCAAAGTGGACATCGGCTCACCTCTGCTCAAGATCCAGCGGCACGCCTATGTGGCGGACACGGTGGTGGACTATTCCGTGTCCTACTACCGCGCCGACCGCTACTCGCTCAGGGTGCCCCTCCAGAGGCAGGGCAAGAAGTCACCCCGCAACTACCGGGCCGCACCACCGCCGCGTCCCTGAGCGGCGCCCCAGGGCGTTTGACAGCATGCCGGCGGAAGCGCCGGGGCAACGAAACGCCAGGACAACCAAACCTCAGTGCACCGCCGGGGCAACGAAGTGGCCCGCACATTGATGAGGCAGCACACCGAAAAGACCACGACAACGAAAAGGCCCCCCTCCAGTTTCCTGGAAGGGGGCCTTTTCGGCTGTGTGCCGCTGAATCAGTGGCTCAGGCTCTTGGTGTCCTCGCCGGACTCGACCTCGGCGTGGTGCCCGTGACCGTGAGCGGCCTCGAGCTCGGCCGGAGTCACAGGTGCGACGCGGTCTTCGAAGAACCACTTCGAGAACTTCGCACGGCGGCGTTCCTTGCTGTCCACCACACCCTGCGCGTTCGGCTGTGCCGGGAGCGGCTTCGGGGACTCGAAGGCCACCAGGCGGTAGCGCTTGTAGTCGTTCAGCGGCTCGTGGACCTCGATGAACTCACCGTGCGGCAGGCGCACGATGCGGCCGGTCTCGCGACCGTGCAGGGCGATTTCGCGGTCCTTGCGCTGCAGCGCCAGGGCCACACGCTTGGCCACGAAGAAGCCGATGATCGGGCCGATGAAGAACAGCGCACGGAGCCAGTAGGTCACGTCGTTCAGCGACACCTTGAAGTGGGTGGCGATGAGGTCGGAGCTGGCGGCCGCCCACATGACGCAGTAGAACACGATGCCTGCTACGCCGATGGCGGTGCGGGTCGGTGCGTTGCGCGGACGGTCCAGCACGTGGTGCTCGCGGTTGTCCTTGGTGATCCAGCGCTCGATCCACGGGTAGGTGAACAGGACGGTGAACACGATGCCCGCGGGCACGAGGGCAGGCAGCAGCACGTTCAGGGTCAGCGTGTGATCGAAGATGATGAACTCGAAGTGCTGACGGTAGCTGCCGATCGCTCCGATGACACCGGGCATCAGACGCAGAGCGCCATCCACCCAGCCGATGTACCAGTCAGGCTGGGTGCCTGCGGACACGGGGGAGGGGTCATACGGACCGTAGTTCCAGATCGGGTTGATCGTGAAGAAACCGGCCATCAGCGCGATCACGCCGAAGACGATGAAGAAGAATCCACCGGCCTTCGCGGCGTAGACCGGGCCGAGGGGGTAGCCGACCACGTTGCGGTCGTTGCGGCCCGGGCCGGGGTACTGCGTGTGCTTGTGGACCACGACCATGAACAGGTGGATGGCGACCATCAGAAGGATGAGTGCCGGAACCAGCAGGATGTGGAGCACGTACAGGCGGCCGATGATCGCGGTGCCGGGGAACTCTCCGCCGAAGAGGAAGAAGGAGATCCAGGTGCCGATCACGGGGATCGACTTGATGACGCCATCGATGATGCGCAGGCCGTTGCCGGAGAGCAGGTCATCAGGGAGCGAGTAACCGGTGAAGCCGGCGGCCATGGCCAGGATCAGCAGGACACCGCCCACCACCCAGTTGAGCTCACGGGGCTTGCGGAATGCGCCGGTGAAGAACACGCGGAGCATGTGCACCGACACGGAGGCCACGAAGAGCAGTGCTGCCCAGTGGTGGACCTGACGCATGAACAGACCGCCACGCACCTCGAACGAGATGTTCAGCGAGGAGTTGTAAGCGACCGACATCTCCACGTTGTAGAGCGGCGAGTAGCTGCCCTGATAGTGGGTCTCCGCCATGGACGGGTCGAAGAAGAACGTCAGGAACGTTCCCGACATCAGCAGGATGACGAAGGAGTACAGCGCCACCTCGCCAAACATGAAGGACCAGTGGTCCGGGAAGACCTTGCGGCCGAACTCCTTCAGGATGCCGGAACCACCGACACGCTGATCGACGAAGTCAGTGAAGCGGCCGAACTTGGTCTCCGCCTGATAGGTGGATTGCTCAGCTGTTGAGGCGGCGCTCATGCTCGTCACGCTCCCAGTAACTCGGTCCGACAGGTTCATGGAAATCGCTCGTGGCGACCAGGTAGCCCTCTTCGTCGACGGCGATCGGCAGCTGCGGCAGCGGACGGCTGGCCGGGCCGAAGATGACCTCGCACTCGTGCGTCAGGTCGAAGGTCGACTGGTGACACGGGCAGAGCAGGTGGTGCGTCTGCTGCTCGTACAGAGCAACCGGGCAACCGACGTGCGTGCAGATCTTGGAGTAGGCGACGATGCCGTTGTAGGCCCAGTTCTCACGCCCGGGGGAGGGGTGAAGCTCGTCCGGGTTCAGACGCATCAGCAGAACGACGGCCTTGGCCTTCTCGTTCAGCTTGCCGTGCTCCAGCTCGTTCAAGCCCTCAGGGATCACGTGGAACGCGGAGCCGATGGTGACATCCGACGCCTTGATGGGGGTGCCATCGGGGTCACGGGTGAGGCGCTTGA
Source organism: Arthrobacter woluwensis (assembly GCF_030816155.1). Taxonomy (NCBI): domain Bacteria; kingdom Bacillati; phylum Actinomycetota; class Actinomycetes; order Micrococcales; family Micrococcaceae; genus Arthrobacter; species Arthrobacter woluwensis. Next base: position 1,545,476 of record NZ_JAUSXR010000001.1, read on the forward strand.
GCTTGCCGTCCTTGGGAGCCCACATGGTGTGTGCGAGCTTGTCGTCCGGACGCGGTCCCAGATCTCCGAAGACGGCCAGCGCGGGCAGGGGAGCCAGCGCGACCGCACCCAGGAGGGTGTTCCGGATGAGGGGGCGGCGCTTGATGCCGGATTCCTCGATGATCGTGTCCGCGATGGCCACGGCTGCCACGCGGTCGTCCTCGGACCGCAGCTCGTGCCGCTCCTCGGAGACTTCGTGATCGGGCATCAGGGTCTTCGCCCAGTGCACGATGCCCGTGCCGATGCCAAGCATTGCGAACGCGGTGCCAAGGCCGAGCAGCATGTTCTGCAGGCTGATGTCACGAGTCGTGGACTTGTTGGTCAGGTCGATGGCGAAGTACGCCACCAGGAAGACCAAGGTGCCGATCACGGACACGATGAACAGGATGGCTACCTGCCGCTCCGCCCGCTTGGCGGCCTTGGGGTTTTTGTCGGCGAGTCGAGGACGGTGAGGAGGAATTCCAGGATCCTGGAATGCTCCCTCATCGTTCTGACCAGCCGTAGCTACGGTGCCCGAGCCTGTCGAGCTGCCGTCACTATGGTTGCCCATGGTTCCCCTTTTTCCCTCTCTGAGTTCGGCTGTTGCCGAAGATCTTCAATTTCAGCGCCGCTGTCGTGACAGCGGCAAAGTTTGCGCCCGCGCTGTCGGTCAGCTGCTGCGCGAGGTCAGCCAGATGGTGAAGCCGATGATCACGGCCAGACCTGCAGTCCACACGAAGAGGCCTTCGGAGACCGGACCCAGTGCGCCGAGGTCGGCGCCACCCGGGGACGGGTTGTTCTCGATGGTCTTCAGGAAGGTGATGATGTCACGCTTGCCCTCGGGGGAGATGTTCGCGTCACTGAAGACAGGCATGTTCTGCGGGCCGGTGACCATGGCCTCGTAGATGTGCTTGCTTTCAACACCGTGCAGGCTCGGGGCGAACTTGCCCCGGGTCAGCGCACCACCGGCGGCGGCGGCGTTGTGGCACATGGCGCAGTTGACGCGGAAGAGCTCGCCACCCTTGGCGGCGTCACCCTTCTCATCCAGGATGTGTGCGTCCGGAACGCTCGGGCCCGGAGCCAGGGACGCCACGTAGGCGGCCAGCTGGCGGGTCTGGTCCTCGTTGAACTGCTTCGGCTTGATCTGCGCCTGCGGGCCGTTCAGCTGCATGGGCATACGGCCGGTGCCGACCTGGAAGTCGACGGCGGCGGCGCCGACGCCGACCAGGGACGGACCGTCCTTGGTGCCGGCCGCGCCCATCCCGTGACAGGTGGAGCAGTTGGCCACGAACAGCTTCTTGCCTTCAGCGGCATCGCTGGCGCTGTAGCTCTGGGTCTCGGCCTTGGCCTGGTTGGCCGTGGAAGCCGCCGCGTAGAGGCCACCGGTGAAGAGCAGACCCAACAACAGCAAGGCGATTGCCGCGAGCGGATGACGTCGCTTCAGGGAGAGTGCCTTCACTTGGTGGTTCCTTTGATCGATCGTGCACTTGCCAGCCAGGCAGGTGCGTTGTTTTCTTTGCCGTGTTCCGTGCTCAAGGCACCGGTCACTTCAGGACGTAGATGACCAGGAAGAGGCCGATCCACACGACGTCGACGAAGTGCCAGTAGTAAGAGGTCACGATCGCCGATGTCGCTTCGAAGTGGCCGAACTTCTTGGCCGCGTACGAACGCCCGAGGATGAACAGGAACGCGATGAGGCCGCCGATGACGTGCAGGCCGTGGAAGCCCGTGGTCATGTAGAACGCCGAGCCGTAGGCGTTGGCGTTCAGGGTCACGTGCTCGCTGGTCAGCATCGCGTACTCGGTGGCCTGACCGGCCACGAAGAAGGCACCCATGAGGAACGTCAGGATGAACCATTCGTTCATCCCCCAGCGGGTGAACTGGAAGACGCCGCCGGTGCGGCGGGGCTGCAGACGCTCTGCGGCGAAGACACCCATCTGGCAGGTGAAGGAGGAGAGCACCAGAACAATGGTGTTCACCAGGGCGAAGGGGAAGTTCAGCTTCGCAGTCTCTTCGGCCCAGAGCTCACCGGAGGTGGAGCGCAGGGTGAAGTACATGGCAAAAAGGCCGGCGAAGAACATCAGCTCGCTGGACAGCCACACCACGGTCCCAACGGAAACCATGTTTGGCCTGTTCAGCGTGGGATGCGCCGGGGTACTGGGGGCATGAGTCGCTGTGGTCACATAGACATTATGTCTGCAAAACGGCGCGGTGCCCAACGCAAAGCGCCGTTTCGGCCCACTTTTTCTACAGAGGTGCGAAAACTACCGTGGTTTTCCGCACCAGGAGAGGTGCTGCAGTTCACATTGCGGGTCCGACGGCGTTGCGTCGATAGGATCTACACGTGAGTAACGACGTTCAGACCCCGCGAGTTCCCTGGACCTGGCCGCTCCTGATCAGCGCGCTCGTCCGCGGTGAAGATCTGCCGTCCGAAGCCACGGCCTGGGCCATGGCGGAGGTCATGGACGGCGCGGCGAACCCTGCGCAGCTCGCCGGATTCCTGGTGGGTCTGCGGGCCAAGGGTGAGACCGTGGAGGAGATCGACGGCCTCGCCGGCACCATGCTCGCCCGCGCCGAGCGCATCGCCGTTCCCGGGGAGACCCTGGACATCGTCGGCACGGGTGGAGACGGACTGGACACCGTGAACATCTCCACCATGTCCTCTCTGGTGGTCGTGGGCGCCGGGCGCACCGTGGTGAAGCACGGCAACCGGGGCGCTTCGACCAAGGCCGGGTCCGCCGACGTGATCGAAGCGCTCGGGGTCCGACTCGACCTTCCGGCGCAGCGGGTCGCCGAGATCGCCACCGAGGTCGGGATCACCCTCTGCTTCGCCCAGGTCTTCCACCCCTCCTTCCGGCATGCCGGTGGGGTGCGCCGCGACCTCGGCATCCCGACGGCCTTCAATGTCCTCGGACCGCTGACCAATCCGGCGGGCGTGACCGCACAGGCCCTCGGCGTGGCGAACGAGCGGATGGCGCCCCTGATGGCAGGCGTGCTCGCGCGGCGTGGCACCCGCGCGCTGGTGTTCCGCGGTGACGACGGCCGCGACAAGATCACCACCTCGGGCCTGTCGACCGTCTGGGAGGTCCGGGACGGTGGGATCGAGGTTCATCGACTTGACCCTCGGGATTTCGGCGTGGATCTGGTGCCGGTCGAGGCTCTCAAGGGATCTGACGCGGACAGCAACGCCGACCTGGTGCGACGTTTCCTGGCGGGGGAGAAGGGGCCGGTGCGGGACGCCGTCGTGCTGAACGCCGCCGCAGGTCTTGTCGCGGCCGATGCCGGCCACGACGCCCCGCTCAAGGAGCGGCTGAGGAACGCCCAGCTGGTGGCCGAGGAGTCGATCGACTCCGGTGCGGCCGCCGACGTGCTGGATCGCTGGGTGCAGGCCAGCCGGCGCTGAGCGGATGCGCCCGTGGCGATCACGAGTCAGTGGCACGGGCGACGCAGACGAGAAGAGGGCTCCCGGATCATCCGGGAGCCCTCTCTGTTAGGTCTTGCGCGTAAGTCTTGCGCGGTGGAACCGGCTCAGCCGTCGAACCCCATGGAGAAAGCCTCATCGAGGTCCTCCTTGGAGTAGGAGCGGAAGGCGATGTGGGTCGTCGTGTGGACGACGGCGGGAACCTTGGAGAGGCGGTCGGCGATGACGTCCGCCAGGTCCTCGTGCTTGCCGACCTTCGCGATGGCGATCAGATCCCAGTCGCCGGTGACCGAGTAGACCTCGGAGATGCCCTCGATGGCCGCGATCTGCTGTGCGGATTCCGGGATGGAGGAGGTGTCCGTCTTGATGTGGACGAATGCGGTGATCACGGTGGGCCTTCCTGGTGTCACGTACCGGTGCTTGCTCTAGGGGAACTCTATTACAGGGCCCGGCGCTTTGAACCCACGCGCACCGCCAGGAGCCAGACGGCACGCCAGCCGAGGAGGACCAGGGCCAGGAACAGGGTGGCCACGATGATGAACGGGACCACCACCACCTGACCGGTGAGAGCGCGCAGCACCATGCCGCCGACGAGGGCGCCCAGCCAGACGGAGACGCCCGCGGGCCACAGACGGAGCGGCGCGCGCCAGACGCGGCCGGCGAGCCAGCCGATCAGCGCGCCGGCCAGGAACGGCCAGGCGGTGACGAACACTCCCAGAACTCCTTGATCGCGGTGGTGGGCGTCGCGACCGATTCCTGCGAACACGAGGATCAGCACGATGTCCAGGACGATCGCTGCGGTCAGGATGGATTTGCTGGGGGAGTTCATCGGCGTCTTCCGGTGTCGGGGCGTATCAGGCTGCGCGGCGTTCGAGCAGCACCATGGTCTCGTAGTGGTGACTCTGGGGGAACATGTCCATGAGCCGGGCTTTGACGGGGGAGAGGCCGGGCATCCGGGCGAGGTCCTTGGCCAGGCTCACCGCATTGCAGCTGGAATAGAGGACGTGCCGCACGCCGGATTCCTCCAGCAGGGAGGCGAGCTCCGCGCCGAGTCCGCGCCGGGGCGGATTGACGATCACCATCTCCGGAAGTGCGTTCGCGTCCCGGACGAATGAGGTCGCATCCGCTGCCAGAAACTCCGTGCCGGGAAGGTCGGCCTCCGCCGCGCTCAGACGGGCGCTGGCGACAGCCTCGGCACTGACCTCGATGCCGGTGACGTCCCGGCCGGGCCGCGCGGCGTGCAGGGCGAAACCGCCGACGCCGCAGTAGAGGTCCCACAGCGTTGACGGGCCGACCTCATCCACCCAGGCCGTGCCCTGCCGGTACAGCTCGCGGGCCACGGCGGTGTTGGTCTGGAAGAAGCTGCGCGTGCGCAGGTGGAGTGTCAGGGCATCCAGCCGCATGGGCAACGACTCCTGAGCGGTGAGGATGATCTCCTCGTCACCTTCCAGGGTCGCCTTGTGTTCCGGGTGGATGTTGGCGGACACGACGACGGCGGCCGGCAGCGCCGCCTGAAGCCGCGGCAGGGCGTCCCGCAACTGAGCGAGCTGCCGGGTGCTGCGGAGCACGAACCGGACCATGAGTTCGCCGTCGGGTGATTCCGTGAGAAGGAGGTACTTCAGCTCTCCCTGGCGCCGCGGGACATCGTAGGGGGTGAGACCCGTGGCGCTGATGAAGTCGGCCAGGACAGGGAAGGCGGAGGTCAGGCCGCGGGAACACAGTCCGCAGGCGCGGAGGTCCACACCGAGACCGTCGGTGTCGAGGATGCCCAGGGTGGGTGCTCCGGGATCGCCGGAGACCACCATCTTGGCCTTGTTCCGGAAGCCGGATTCCGCCGCGGCGAAGGAGGGCAGCCAGTCGATGCCGGTGAAGGCACTGAGCTGCCGGCGCAGATGCTGTTCCTTCCGCTCCACCTGGGTGGGGTACGGCACACCCATCTCCGTACAGGAGCGGCACGTCCCGGCGTCAAAGTAGTCACACTGCATAGCCCCTCCAGTCTAGGTGGGCGCGGTGGTCCCGATGGACAGGCGTAAGGCCGGGGCCTCCCGTGCCCCGGCCTCGTGGTGTGGCCGAATCAGTGACTGGTGCGATGTCCGGCGCCGCGGCCGCTGTGGCTGAAGAGCCCGAAGACGAAGAGGACGATCGCCGATCCGACGATGGCCAGGATCCACGTCTGGAGGTTCCAGAATCCGGCGAGGCCGACATTGAAGACGACGCCGCCGATCCAGCCGCCGAGAAGCGCGCCCACGACCCCGAGGATCAGGGTGGAGACCCACCCTCCGCCGTGCTCGCCGGGCATGATCATCTTCGCGATCGCACCGCAGATGAGACCCAGAATAAGGAATGCCACAAAACCCATGACCTTTCCCCTTTTCTCTTGTTCTTGCTGGTACGTGGCGGGTGCCATGACCTGGTTCCATTATCCGCCGTCGGCCCGGATTATACCAGGGCCTGTCAAGACCGGCGGGCGACGGGGCGCAGCGCCACTTGACCAGGAATGTCAGTGGCGCTTGGCATAATGACGCTCGTGGGGAAATCAACGAAAACACTCAGTGTCCTGGCCGCTTCCGTCATCCTGCTCGGTTCACTGTCGGCGTGCGATGACGGAAAGAAGGGCGCCGAGTCCATCGCCCAGCAACTGGCCGGAGGCCTCTCCGGCCTGAATGTCGCCTCCCTCCGGTTCGACGGGATCGACGGCGCCGACGCGGACAAGAAGTTGAAGGCCATCGTGAAGGGCCTGCCGGGCAACAAGCCCGCGGTGAAAGTCGATTCCGTCACGGTGGACGGGGAGAAGGGGACCGCGAAGCTCACCTTCGACTGGACGCTGTCCGGCGCGCACTGGAGTTATTCCACCGAAGCCGGCCTGAAGAAGAGCAACGGTGAGTGGGCGGCCCAGTGGAGCCCGGCCCTGATCGCACCGGAGCTGAAAGACGGCGAGGTCCTCGAGACGTCCGGTCAGGCCGCACCACGTGCGGACATTCTGGGCGCGGGAGGGAAGGTCCTGGTCACCAACCGCCCGGTGGTGAATCTCGGCGTCGACAAGTCGCGGCTGAACGGCAAGGACGCCGGCGCTGCGGCTGAGCAGGTGGCCCGTCTGGCCGATGTGGATCCAGGTGGGTTCGCGGCGCAGGTGAAGGCGGCCGGCCCCCAGGGTTTCGTCACGGCGATCACGCTGCGTGCCGATTCCCCTGAAGCGAAGGCGCTCACCCCGGAGAAACTCGCGCAGATCCCCGGGGCCAGAACCGTCCCGGGAACGCTGCCGCTGGCTCCGAGCCGCGGTTTCGCCCGTGCCGTCCTCGGCACTGTCGGAGAGGCGACCGCGGAGCAGGTGGAGAAGTCCAAAGGCCGGCTCAAGGCCGGGGACGTGACCGGCCTCGGTGGCCTGCAAGCCCGCTATGACGCGCAGTTGCGCGGACAGGAGGGCGTGGTGGTCCGCGCGCAGCCCGCCGCCGCGCCGGAGAGCACGACGCCGAGCGACCCCTCACAGGAGCAGGGCCGTGTCCTGTTCCAGGTGGAGGCCAAGGCGGGAACTCCGCTCAAGACGACCCTCGACCCCCGCCTTCAGACGCTGGCGGAGGACACCCTCAAGGACATCGCACCCGCGTCTGCGATCGTGGCCCTCCGGCCGTCGGATGGAGCGGTGCTGGCTGCCGCGTCCGGCCCCGGCAGCAACGGTTACAACACCGCCATGATCGGCCAGTACGCTCCGGGCTCGACTTTCAAGATCGTGGACTCGCTGGCGATGATCCGCAACGGGATGACCCCGGACAGCACGGTGTCCTGCACCGCGACCGCTTCCGTGGACGGCCGCACGTTCAAGAACGCTCCGCTGTATCCCGCGTCGGAGGTCGGGACGATTCCGTTGCGGGAGGCGTTCGCGCACTCGTGCAACACGGCCTTCATCAATGCCAGGGACAAGGTCTCCCAGGCTCAGGTGAGCGCCGCGGCGCAGTCGCTGGGTGTCGGAGTCCCGTCTGATGGTCTGAACTTCGACGGGTACCTGGGCTCTGTGCCCTCGTCGGCAGAGGGCACGGAACATGCCGCGTCCATGATCGGGCAGGGCAAGGTCCTGCTCTCGCCGCTCGCCGCTGCGGTGATGGCGGGGTCGGTGGGCAAGGGCGCGCCGGTGACGCCGCACCTGGTGCTCACGACGCCGGAGGCTGCCGCCACTCCCGGTGCGACGGCGAGCAGTTCGCCCTCCACGCCGGCGACTGCGGCGCCGATCGAGAACCCGGTGACGCCGGCCGAATCGGTGAAGCTCAAAGATCTCATGCGCGCCGTGGTGACCTCGGGGCATGCCGGGTTCCTGGCGGATGTCCCGGGAGCTCCTGTGGGAGCGAAGACCGGCACTGCCGAATTCGGCGCCGACAACCCGCCGAAGACGCACGCCTGGATCGTGGCGACGCACGGGGATCTCGCCGTGGCCGTGTTCGTGGAGGACGGCGGACTGGGCGCCGACACCAGTGGCCCGCTGCTGAAGAAGTTCCTGGTGGGAGCCGCCGGTTAGAAACCGGGGCTCAGTCCAGCTCGAGCTTCATGCCCACGTGGCTCGCCACGAACCCCAGACGCGCATAGAAGCGCTGAGCGTCCGTTCTGCGGGCATCGGTCGTGAGCTGGACGAGTCCGGCGCCGTTGAGGCGGCCGAACTCCGTCGCCCAGCCGATCATGGCCGAGCCCACCCCCTGCCCGCGCAGCGAGCGGGAGATGCGGACGCCTTCGATGTTGAGTCGGAGGCGTCCGCCCCGGGAGATCCCCGGGATCAGGCTCAGCTGCATTATTCCGACCACGGTGCCGTTCGAATCCTCGACGACCGCGAGGAACTGTGCTGGATCGGCGTCGACCGCTTCGAAGCCCCGGAGGTAGGCGCCGTCGTCGTGCCGTTCGCGCGTCTGGCCCAGCATGTCGTCATGCAGCAGCTCGATCAGCGCCGGCAGGTCGTCGCGCATGGCCTTGCGGACGGTGAATCCCGCGGCGAGATCGACGGACGGCAGCACAGGGGGAGTGGGGCTCATGTCCCCAGGGTACTGGTGGTCTCGCCATCACTGCGTGGCAAGAGCCCAGGCTCCCACCAGCGGTGCGACAGTGACGGCCAGGATGAAGAGCCGTTCGCACAAACCGAAGAACCGGCGTCGCAAGGGGCGGACCAGCAACGCAATGACCAGCGCCGCCAGCGAGATCGCGGCGATCGTGTTCAAGAGGCCAAGGGCGGCGACGGCGCCCGGCGGGCCGGCGATCAGGCGGCTCAGCGGGCCGATGGTCGAATAAGCGAGAGTGAACCATGTGATCGCGAGGAGCAGATGGATCCTCCCTCGTGCGGTGATGGCGGTCCCGGACCGGTCGGTGGGGACGAACGGCATCACCGCCAGGAGCACCCCGAGTGCGAGCAGCCAGCCTCCCAGTGCCGGGTCCGCACGGCCGGCCCCGGACAGCACCGCCGCGCCGAGCGAGAGCCAGGCGGCAGCCGCGGTACACGACGCCAGGCCGGCCAACAGGCGGGTTCGCCTTACGGAGGAGGCCGCGTAGTCGCTCACGGTGTCGTGCACGGGATGGATTCCGCCCGGCAGGACGTGCAGGAGCAGGAACAACAGGAGCCGCAGTGCGAACAGGATCGTTGCCGCAGCGGCCAGGAAATGCGTCATGGCGGGTTCCTCGGAGTCGAAGGCTGACGTGTCGGAATCGACGCTAAACTTTCAAGTAACTTGAAGGTCAAGGGGGAGCCGTGAAGATCAGCGAACTGGCGCGTCGGACGGGACTGGCGCCGTCGGCGATCCGTTTCTACGAGGACCGGGACATGTTCAGTCCTGGCCAGGTGAACCGGCTGGCCAATGGCTACCGGGACTACACCCCGCAGGCGCAGCGCAGAGTGGAACTGATCCTCGCGGGCCGGGCGGCCGGATTCTCGCTGACGCAGATGAGGGACCGAATGACGCATTGGGAAACCATGAGCGACGGCGAGCGTGCGGCACTCCTCGAGGAACAACTCGCGGTCATCGACGGGCGGCTGCGAGAACTCACGAGCGCCCGCGCCACCGTACGGGAGGCATTGGAGACGCTTCGGGGGAGAGGCGCTGCCCAGTAGTGGCCTCGGGAGGACTGCTGTTGCGAGAGCTTCCAGCGGCCGCTTCCATGCCATACTCGGGTTCATGCCGACGAAGGAAGACCTGGGCCGCCTGTTCGCATACCCGGCCAGCAGCCTGATTCTCAGGAGCCGAGCCCATGGTTAGGCGCCGCTGGGCTTCCGTCATCACCATCGCTGTCATTCTCGTCCTCTTCGTGGGTGGAGCCGTGGCGTTGATCTGGCCACAGTTTCATCAGAAGTCTCAGCAGGGTCTGACGCTGAAGGCCACCGCCACCGTCGTCGACAAGCAACTGCGTCCCAATACCGGAATGCCGGGTCGTGACTACGCTCTGACGTACACCTATGTCGTGGACGGGCACACCTACCGCTCGTCTGCGAATTCGACCGATGGCGAGATCTCGGCTGCTGCGTTCACCGTGTGCGTCGATCCGGCCCGCCCCGAGTTGAATGCTCCGCTGCTCGCCGGCGCGGCATGCGGCGACACGAGCCTCGGGAAGTGGACCGTCACGGCGAAGAGGATCGATTGATCCCGGAGGCTGGCGATGCGGACAGGCCGTTCGTGGCCACCCGTGAGAGCATCGGGGTGTGACCGACCTTACTTCGCCGGACCTGCCACCCTTCCATGAGCCGCTGACCTGGCTCACCCCACTCTCGGAGGAACGAGCCGCGCATCTCGTGGCGTTCCTGACCGATCCGGCCCCGATCGAGGTTCTCGATATGGGGTGTGGCTGGGGTGAGCTGCTGCTCCGTGTGCTGGAAGCTGCCCCGGGAGCACACGGACGAGGAGTGGACCGATCGCCCGCGTTCATCGACCGGGCGCGGCAGCAAGCGCTGGCCCGTGGGCTCGGAGCGCGGGTGGCATTCGACCTCATGCCCGGCATGGAGGCCCAGGACCTGCTCGCGGACGCCGTGATCTGCATCGGGGCAAGCCAGATCTGGGGACCCCCGGTGGAGGATGCGCAGCCGCTGGACTACGCTGCCGCCCTACGGGCGCTACGAGAGCTGGTCCAGCCCGGCGGGCGGCTCGTGTACGGCGAGGCGATCTGGATGGCGCCGCCTCACCCGGCGGCGACCGCTCCTCTGGCCGGACGGGACGACGAGTACATCACCCAGGACGCCTTGCGTGAACTGATCCGGGCTGCCGGCTTCGACGTGGTCGACGACGACGAGACGAGCCTTGAGGAGTGGGACGCCTTCGAAACCGGCTTCCGGGAGCCGTACATCCGTTGGCTGGATTCCCACGGCGCCGACCACCCCGCGGCTGAGCAGGTCCGTCAGCAGTACGAGGACCAGCGGGCCGCGTATGAAGACGGCTATCGCGGTGTGCTGGGGATGGCGTATTTCTGCCTGCAGGGGTAGGCGTTGCCGAGGGGCGGGTTCATTCCTCGATGAGGGTGCTGAGAAGGAGGACGCCGTCCTGGCGTCCGGCACGGTCAGGCAGATAGCGGAGTGCGATCCGACGTCCGACCGGCAGAATGTCTTCGACCGATTGGGTCGTCCGGCGGACCCGGCCGTCCCGGTCGGTGAAGACGACCGTCACCACTGAGCCCACGGTGTCCTCGGCGCCTTCCTGTCCTTGCCTCCGCCACGGCTCCGAACTTTCGACGACGCCTGTCGCGTCAAGCCCGGCATCCCTGACCACCCGCCGCCGTCGTGCCTGGTGGAGGAAGACGGCGGTCAGGAGGGCGATCACCTCGCCGACGACCACCCAGACGGCGACGTCGGCGAAGGAGGCGGGCCAGAGCGCATGCACCGCGAACAAGCTGCCGGCGAGCAACACGAGCACACAGAAGAGTGCCAGGTAACTGATCTCGAACGACGTGTCCGGCGTGATCTCGCGATCCTCTGTCATCGACGACCCCCTTGGAGCGATGTGAGAGGTGCTACACGGTGCGTCTCCTGGCGCCGAAGCAAGTAGGCGGCGCCGCGAGCGAACCTGATGCCAGGGTAAGTGAGAATTTGCGGCGCGACCAGAGGGAGGGCGGCGCCGGCGGCGTTTCCACGGGGACGTAGTCAACCGGAGAATCAGACAGGCCCCAGCTCCCACAATGCGGTCCGCAACGATGAGGGCGGTCCTAGCCACTTCTGCAGCGGTTCGTTGCCGAATTCGGCGCTGCATGCCTGCCACACTGCCACGACCATCAGCGTGAGCATCGCGAGCAGCACGATCTCGTCGGCGCCGATCGCCAGGAATTCCGCAGTCCGGAGCACGCGTCCTCCCGTTCCTTCCGTATCTGATTGGAGCCGTCTGCGGTCAAGGTCGGTTCTTTGCCGCTCGGACCTTGCTCCACACGAAGTACAGAACAGCAAATACCACGACATCAAGAACGATGTAGACCGGCAGGTGCTGTGGCAGGTGGTCGGTATCTCGTAAAAGCGATCCTACTTGCACTCCGATCAGCGGAAGCGTGATAATCGCAGCGAATAGTCCCGGTTTAATCGGTTGTTTCATTTCACTCACCTCGCGACCTTGCTATTTCCATCCCCTTTAGTGGCAGCTGACGCCAGCAACTCCAAGGAGGGGGTACAAGCGCATTGTCTGGTTGTTCGGGCAGGCTCCATGAGCCTTTGCGATCCCGACGATTGTCAGGACAATTCCGCCTCCGACGGCACAGCCCACTCCCGCGCTTTCCGACCCAGCGATTGCGCAGATCGCTCCAGCCAGCGTTGCCGCTGATCCTGAGATGAGCGCTTGCTGTTCGCTCGGATCGAACTCGAAGTAGGGCCAGGGGTCCCAGCCGCCTCCGACCTCGGGCTGAACGGTCGGCGAAGTAGATTCCTCAGCACCTGGGTAGGTCACCTTGATGCCGGGCGCAAGCGTGTAGGTGGTGTCGCCGTTGGCTGCCTGCGTGTGAGTGACCTTGTGGGCTTGAAGCATGTCGTGAAACTGTGCCAGGTCCTCAGCGACCTGCTTCGTCTCGCTCGGTGAGAGCGCAGAAACGAGTGTGCCAGGTGTTGCGCCTTCGGATGCGCTGGGGGACTGTGCGTTTGCGGCGGGTGCGCCCGAGATCATCGAGAGCCACAATGCTGCGAGTGTGATCAGGCTGGGGAAGCGGATGTTCTTCACTGGCCGGAAGTCAACTCGATTCGTGTAGGCAGAATGCGTTATTGGCACCCCCAGGCTAAGCAGATCGGATGTCAGTTCGCCAAGGCAACGATTTGACAACAGTCAGCAGAACGAACGATATAATCGCGCCCGCGCTTCGGGGCCATGCAAGGTTCGGTATCACCTGATGCTGAGGTCCGAGTTGGACTGGCGAGGCGATCAAGCGGTCGTTTCGTGCCGCGGACTCGAAGTGTTGCAGCAGGTGGGGCGGCACCCACTATCTTGAACCGGCCCACAGTCTGCGACTCGACTGTCACAGGAGATCTCGTAGCCTGAAGATTGACGCAGGAATCACCTAGAACTGCGTGAGCGACGTACAGCACCGGAAACGAATTTCAATCAAGGGCAGGTGGGACATGTCTACAAGCGAAACGGCCACTCTAGTGACGATCCTCTCGGTTCTCGGCGCAATATTTATCACCTGCGGGATCCTGGCCTTGGCAGCGCGTCTGCCGATGAACCCGTTCGTGGGTATCCGAATGCCTTCAACGATGATGTCTGACGCAGCATGGAAAGCAGGTCATCGCGCAGCGGGCCCGTATCTCGTCGGCAGCGGGTTCTGCGCTTTTGCCGGCGGCGCTCTCGCCCTAGCGGCACCTTCAATCGGCACCCTCGCGCTGACCCTCATCCCCACTGCCGCCGTGTTGGTGTGCTTGACGATCGCGGTCCTCCTTGCCGCACGCGCCGCGACAAGAGCCTCCATTGAGTGATTGCTCAATGCCGACTATCACCCCCCGAGTGTGGACCCTATGCGAGAGCAATCGACGATGCAGGCGGGATCAGGCACGGGGGAGCGGTGCCGAGGTGACGAGATCATCCGACACCGTCCAGCCTCACTGCGACGGAGTCGCCGGCACGTGAGCCGATGCCTGGGTGTCCCGTCAAGGACATGAGCGATCATCACGTTGCGCCGGAGGGGAGGGGAGTGCGTGCGGGGGACGTGCGGCCGCCCGAGCTAGTTCAGCGGCGGCGTGTATCTCAGCACATTCGTATCGCGGGGCCGGAAACCCACTGATTCGTAGAGTTTCAGTGCCGATTCGCGCGTTGGGCGCGAGGTGAGATCCAGAGTGCGGAGACGCCTTCTGGACGACTCCGCAGTGATTTCAGAGAGGAGCAACCGGGCGATGCCGCGTCCGCGTGCCTGATGGCTGACGACGACGTCCTCGACGAACCCGCGCCAACCGGTCACCAGGGGAAAAGTCACCAAGGTCGCCATGCCGACGATCCGGCCGCCGTCGCGCGCGACGAAGAGGTCGACGCCTGGGGCGTCAACCATCGACTGCACCCGTCCAGGGTCGAACGTCGCGCTGGTGGACAGCTGAGCGAGAAGCATTTTCACTTGGTGAAGATCGTCATCGGCCAGATTCTCGACGACCGCGATCTCGATATGATCGGCCATGAGCACAGACTAGTCCGCGATGACGGAGAGCGACCGCAGTGCCGTCGTGAACTGTGTTCAGTGGTCTCAGCTTCATTGAAGGGGGAGCAGGGTGCCTTCGCCAGGAGTAGGTCTCGCCATTGTCGGCGCACTAGTCCTTCTGATGGGGTCAGGCGTCGCCGTCTTTCGAGTGCCCGTTTCCAGGAGGCATCGTCAGTGGATGGAGATGTTCCTGAGGCGACTCGGCGCCATGGGTATACGGCCCAGACAGTCAATCGAGGATGCCAAGTCTCCAGGCACCTGGCTGACGATCGGGGTGTTATGGGCACTGGTGGGCGCCGCACTTCTTTTCGCCGGCCTGAATCTGCTGCTCCGGCCGCGAGCACGGACGTCGGCAGGTTGCCGGTGCCGACTTGGCAGTCCTCACAGCTATCCTGGGGGAGTGACGAAGACTGTGGGGCTGCTCGGTGCGCCCGTTGATCCTCGCATTCATCACCGCAGGTCAGAGGGGCAGACGGATGCCTAGCCCGACGTTGACGGTTGCCGTCGCCCAACCGGTGATCGGTCTGAACGATCTCAGCGGGAATGTCGCCTCACATGCTGACGCCATTCGCGCAGCGGACAGCCGACTGGTGATCTTCCCAGAGCTGTCTCTCACCGGTTATGACCTCGACGCGCCGGTGGTCGACCTGGACGACCCGCTCTTTAAGGACCTTGTCGATGCCTGCGCGGAGAAGGAGAGTGTCGCGCTCATCGGCGCCCCTGTGGGGGAGGAGAGTCGGCTGTCCATCGCTACCCTCAGAATCGACGCGGACGGGGTATCGGTCGCGTATCGAAAGACATGGCTGCACGGGGAGGAGTTCACCCGGTTCACTCCCGGCTCAGGCCCTTCGACCATCGACGTCGACGGATGGGTCGTCGGGTTGGCCATCTGCCGCGATACCGGACAGAGCCAGCACACAGCGCAGATGGCGGCGCATGACGTCGACCTCTACGCGGCCGGCGTCCTGGATGTCGCTGCTGACGTCGTCGAATGTCAGGCACGCGCCTTCGTCATCAGCCGGGCGCTGGCAGCACCGGTCGCGATCGCCAGCTTCGCGGGGCCGACCGGCGGAGGTTTCGACAAGACCGCCGGGCACTCTGCGATCTTCGCCGCCGACGGAACCAAACTCACAGAAGCCGACGGACTGGCCGGCAGCATGGTCCGCGCCGAACTGACGCGTCGGCCTCGCTGAGGATTGACCTGAGTCGTGGTCGGGTCGAGCCGCACAGTGGGCACTGATGACCTTCGACCGGCCGAGGTCATGAGTGTCGAACACCAAGGTCCTGGAGGATCGATGACACCAGATCCTCCGTTGACACATCAGCGCCGACGCGTGTCTCGTGGTGCCAGGGGAGTGGCTGCCAGCCGTCGTACCAGGCCCGGATCTTCTCCTCGCCGAATTCCTTTGCCAGCGGTCGTCCCGCGTGCCGCCGTAATGCCTCATCGAGGCCGATGTCGAATTGGTAGATCCGGGTCTGCCCGCGGTGGTCCTTGTGCAACTGCTCGAACGGCGACGAGTAATCCCGCAGGTTGAAAATGCCGTCCAAGATCACGTCATACCCGAGGTTCAGAGATTCTCGTGTCGCGCTGACGACCAGAATGCCGGCGTCCCGGGCTCGCTGCACGCGATCTTCGTTGATCAGGACCTCGCGCCTGAAGTAATCCTGATGAATGAGGGCGACTTTCGGCCCGAGCTTCTCACGCAGCGCCAACGCCGTCGTCGTCTTCCCGGACGCGGAATCTCCTCGAAGGATCACGAGACGCGTGGATTCTTCACCGACAGTGGTCATTCCCACATCCTGCCATCGCACGAAGCCAGGGGGAGGTGAGTCGGTTGGCCACCAGTACTCACTGAGCGGGCATCTGGTTATTAGTTGACATAATGTAGATTATCGGCGCTTTATCAGAGAGGGCGGTGGCTGCCCTTGAACGCATCTGTCCGGTCTCAGGCAAGTCGGCCTTTCACGGTCTAGCCTGTGCAGCTCTGGTCGTGCGTGAAGATCTCATCTAGTCTGACGCAATGACCGGGCATGGACCGTTGAGGTCGGCAGCGTGCTGACGGCCGGATCCGCCGGACGGCGCAGTCCATCGAGGAAGTTCTCACAGTCGGGCAACGGGTCAAGCTGCGCTACCTGCCAGACCGGCTCGACGTCGCAGGTGGTGTCGTTCTCATCAGCACCTATACATCTGACTAGCTTCGCTCCACGAGGTTCCTGGGCAGCCAAATGACACTGCGGGCTTCCTTCGCGCCGTGCTCAGTCATGACCGCGACCGCCAGAGGGGCCCTCCGAGTACCTCTCTCAGGCGGGACTCCCCCGGTGGCACGCCGCGTGGTCGGATGGAGATCAGCCTTCGACTCCGACGAGAGGATCCCATGCCGCCCGACAGCACCACAGCCCCCGAACGCCACACGTCTGGCCATGCACCGCACGCCGGACGCTGGGGCGGCGTCTTCGCCCTGTCGTTCGGTGCGTTCGCCCTGGTCGCCTCTGAGTTCATGCCCGTCAGCCTGCTCACCCCCATGGCCTCGGATCTGCAGGTCTCCGAGGGGATGATCGGCCAGGGCATCGCCATCTCAGGCCTGTTCGCCGTGCTGACCAGTCTCTCCCTCTCCACCCTGATCCGGAGCCAGAACCGCAGGACACTCCTGATCAGCCTGGCGGCCCTGATGGGCGTCTCGGGCGCCCTCATTTCGCTGGCCTCTGGTTACGCTCCGTTCATGATCGGCCGGGCCTTCATCGGGATCGTCATCGGCGGCTTCTGGTCGATGTCTGCCGCGACCGCCATGCGCCTGGTGCCTGCCGCCCGTGTCACCCGCGCCCTGGCTATCGTAAACGGCGGCAACGCGCTGGCCACAGTCCTCGCCGCGCCCCTGGGAAGCTACCTCGGATCGATCATCGGCTGGCGAGGCGCGTTCTTCTGCCTGGTCCCCGTCTCGCTGATCTGCATCGTCTGGCTCTGGTTCAGCCTGCCCTCCCTTGAGGTTCCTCCGGCCCCGACCGGCGCGCCTCCGCCGGGATTGAGGGACATCTTCGTCATCTTCACCCTGCTGAGGAACAGGTCCGTGGCCTGGGGCATGGCCGCCTGCGGCGCCTACTTCATGGGCCAGTTCATCTTGTTCACCTACATCAGGCCTTTCCTGGAGACCGTCACCCGGATCGACGTGACCGCCATCTCCGTCGTCCTCCTGGTTCTGGGGGCCAGCGGATTCCTCGGAACGGTGCTCATCGGGCGGTTTCTCGGCCGCGGTCTGTACCGGACGCTCGCCGTGATCCCAACCCTCATGGCGGTGCTCGCCGTCGTGCTCATCCCGACCGGTGGGTGGTTCGCCGCCGTCGTCATCCTGCTCGCGCTGTGGGGGCTGCTGAGCACTGCCGCGCCCGTGGGCTGGTGGAGCTGGGTCGCCGAAGCCATGCCCCGGAACGCCGAACTCGGAGGCGGACTCATGGTGGCCACCGTCCAGACGTGCATCGCCTTGGGGTCCACCGTCGGAGGCCTGCTCTTCGACCACTCCGGTTATCAGAGCACCTTCCTGGCCTCCGCCGTCGTGCTGATTCTCGCGGCAGTCCTGGCTCTGGTGACCGCCCGCGTGAGTCCGCAACCAACCGCAGCATGAGGACGACGACGGCGACCAGCGTCGCGCTGAGCCTCACCCTCGCCGCCGCCTTGACGGCCTGCGCTCCCCCGGCGTCGCCCGATCCTTCAGAGCCGCCGGCCACGGCCGGGCACTTCCCCTCATCTGACAGCTCACGCAAGGAGAACATCGTGGGAACCACTCTCACCTTCACCGCCGGATCCAACGTGGTCCGGGCGACCCTCGACGAGGATTCGCCTGCCACCCGCTCCCTGCTGGCCATGCTCCCGATGACCCTGAGGTTCAGCGACTTCGGGGGCCAGGAGAAGGTCGCCTCTCCCCCGCACCGCTTCGACTACACCGGATCGGCGGGTATGACCCCTGAGCCCGGAGTGCTGTTCTCCTACAGGCCGTGGGGCAATCTCGGCTTCTTCTACCGCGTGGAGAACCCCGGATACTCGCGGGACCTGGCGCGGCTGGGTCACACCGACGACGTGGAGAAGATCCGCCTGCTCGAAGGGCGGGAGGTCACGATCGCCGTCGGCGGCTGAACCCGACACGCTCGGGACGAGCCTGGAGCGGCACCTCGACCGGGGGCCGGGAGGTCAGCTGTTCAGTCGCTTCCCGGCATCCGGTTCAGGCGCCGGCCGGGACGGCATCGCCGGGCCGTACTCACCGGCGGCCCAGGACGCCAGCATTCTCAGCCCGTCGGCGGAGGGGCTGCCGGGCTCCGCGGTGTAGATCGTCAGGTTGAGCCCGGGCTCGGACTCCAAAGCCAGTCCTTCATAGGCCAGCGTCAGCTCTCCCACGATGGCATGGTTGAAGGTCTTGAAACCCGTGCCGTGATGACGCACGTCATGGCGGCCCCACGCCGTGCGGAATTCTCCGCTGAGAGTGCTGAGCTCCCCCACGAGATCCTGAAGGTCCTTATTGTGCGGATCGCGGCTGGCCTCCGTGCGCAGAATGGCCACGGTGACGTCGGCGAAGAACTCCCAGTCCGGATAGAAGTCACGAGCCCGCTCATCGAGGAATGTGAAGCGGGCGATGTTCGGCGAAGTCCCCGGCATGTCGTAGACGTCCTGGTAGAACGCCCGGGCCAGGGGGTTGCAGGCCAAAAGGTCCATTCGGCTGTTGCGGACGAAGGCAGGTCCCTCCGTGAACGCATTGAGCAGCCACTGCAAGCTCTCATGGGGAATCCACTTCTTCGGATTCCGGCGGCGGACTGCACGACCCACCGGGCCGGTGGCCTGGGCGAGATTGAACAGATGGGCACGTTCCGCCTCATCCAACAGCAAGGCCTTGGCGATGCCGTCCAGGACTTCGGGCGACGCTCCCCCGACCCCGCCCCGTTCCAGGCGCGTGTAGTACTCCACGCTGACCCCGGCCAGGATCGCCACTTCGCTGCGACGCAGGCCCGTGACGCGGCGGTTCGAACCACCGGGAAGGCCGACCTGCTGCGGCGTGACCTTGGCACGCCGGGACATCAGGAAGTCACGAACCTCGGCACGAATATCCATGAATCCACGGTAGCCTCCGCACCTCCGCCTAGGGAGTCCCCCGGAGTGCCCCTCTCACCAAGGACTCCCGCCACGGGGCGAGGCGTGATCTCCTGTCAGTCGCCACCGCGGTCCGACTGCTCAGAGCCACCGACCATCGGCCAGATCGGACCAGAATTCGACGTGATGTTCCGATTGCTGCTCGTCCGGGATGCCGAGGAACTCCTTCTGGAGGTAGGCGAGAAGGTCGCTGCCGTAGTGGATCACGTCCGTCTGGTGGACGGACAGGACAGGGCTGCCGGAAGGCGCCGGCAGGAAACGGTGTGCATACAAAGGGACGAGCTTCGGTGTGTCCGCGAGATGTTCCCGGGCCTCGCGCAGAGCCGTGAAGACGTCGGAGGGGCGGTCGCCCCATTCCTCGGGCCAGAAGACGTTGTGCCGGACATCGAACAGCACGCCATCGACCGGCGCCGAGAATCTCGCGTCGATCTCCGTGCGATCACCCAGCCAGTCGACCCATCCCGGTCCGCGAGGCACGGCAAGGCTCAGAAGACCTGCGTGATCAGGGCCGAACCGGAACGAGAAGCGGTCCTCCAGGATGCCGATCTGCGACGCCGACAGCCCGGGGTCCAGGGGCACCTTCGCCTCGCGAAGCACGTCGAGAGCTGCCTCTGCGGAAACACTCATGTGCTCAATGTAGTGCGCAAGGAGCTCGCCCGGGTCGAGCCGCTTGGTCATCTGCGGCCGGTCGCCAGGCACTTCCCTTGCCTGGATTCCCGCCACGGCGGATCATGAGTTCATGAATGAGCTGGCAATCGGACACGTGGGCGCACTCCGGTTATCGGCTGATGACGGTCTGCGCGACGGCGATGGAACAGTCGACAGCCTCACCGTCGAGGTGAACTTGAATGGTCTTCGGGCCGTCAAGAGCGTCTACGATTTCGACCGTTGGTCCGGGCTGCTCGCATTCTTCAAAGAACTCGCCTCCGGGTGGAGAGGATGGACGGGAGAGAAAACGTTCGATTCTTTGGAGGGTGATTTCACGCTGGCCGCCACACACATCGGACACATCCGGATCGTGGTGGAACTCAAGGATCGTGAGAGTCCGACGCCGTGGAGCACAGTCGCGGAATTGTCAGTCGATCCCGGCGAGGAACTCAGCGCGGCAGCGACCGGACTTCGCGAATTGCTGGCACCTGCTCTGGGGTGAGGCGCGCACATCGCCCCTCCCCTGCGCCTTTCTGCTCGTTCGCCACTCACCTGGATCGTTACATGACAGCGGCCCGAAATATTCTGCCGAGACACATTCACGGACACCTGCGTCCTATAGCGTCATGCCATGCCTGACACTCCTGTTTCTCACCCGCTCGCACTCGGGCCGGTGGCCCCGCCCGCCAGCACCGTGGACGGGTTCGTCCAAGAATTCCTCAACAACCTCAACTTCCGTCAGGGTGTGGCGCTGTCGACGTCGAGCGACAACGATCGCTACCTCGCCCTGGCTGAGACGGTGCGTGACTACCTGATGGCCCGCTGGCTGGAAGATCAGCGGCGCCAGTATGAGCGCCAGGCGAAGGGCGTCTGCTATCTCTCCGCGGAGTACCTCCTGGGCCGGCAACTCGACAACAACCTCCTGGCCAGCGGTCTCAACGAGATCGCGACCGAGGCGCTTGCCGCATGTGGCGTCGACATCGATGAACTCCGCCGCCTGGAAGTCGAGCCGGGCCTCGGCAACGGCGGACTCGGCCGTCTGGCAGCCTGCTTCGTCGACTCCCTCGCCACCATGAGCGTTCCGTCCATCGGGTACGGCATCCGCTACGAGTTCGGCATCTTCCGGCAGACGTTCGTCGAAGGCCAGCAGGCCGAACAGCCGGACCAGTGGCTGGCCATGGGCTCCCCCTGGGAATTCCCGCACCCCGAAGCCGCTCAGACGATCTCCTTCGGCGGCCACACCGAGACGTACGACGACGGCGGCACCCTCCGCACGCGGT
The DNA here is from genome assembly GCF_030816155.1 of Arthrobacter woluwensis. Classification (NCBI taxonomy): domain Bacteria; kingdom Bacillati; phylum Actinomycetota; class Actinomycetes; order Micrococcales; family Micrococcaceae; genus Arthrobacter; species Arthrobacter woluwensis. The sequence continues at coordinate 1,566,579 of NZ_JAUSXR010000001.1, forward strand.
GGATCCCTGCCTGGGACGTCCAGGCCGTCCCCTACAACTACATGGTGCCGGGATACCGGAACGGCCGAGTGAACACGCTCCGTCTGTGGAGCGCCGTGGCCACCAACGCCTTCGACCTGCGCACCTTCAACTCCGGGGACTACTCCGAAGCGGTGCGGGCTCAGACGTTCGCGTCCAACATCTCCAAGGTCCTGTACCCGGAGGACTCGACGCCGCAAGGCAAGGAGCTCCGCCTCCAGCAGCAGTACTTCTTCGTGGCCGCATCCATCCGGGACTTCCTGGATCGCCAGCTGGCCGATGGCTTCGACCTCAAGAACCTGCCCGAGCGGGTGATCTTCCAGCTCAACGACACCCACCCGGTCATCGCGGTGCCCGAGCTCATGCGCGTCCTGGTGGACGAGCGAGGCCTCGAATGGTCCGAAGCGTGGGAGATCACCCGCCAGTGTTTCGCCTACACCTGTCACACCCTCCTGCCGGAGGCCCTGGAAGTGTGGTCCGTGGAGCTGCTCGGGCGCCTGCTCCCCCGCCATCTAGAGATCATCTACCGCATCAACGAGGAGTTCCTCCTGGCCGTGCGCGAGCAGCTCGGCAATGATGAGATGCGGATCCGCAACATGTCGATCATCGGCGAGCACCCGGAACGGTCCGTCCGGATGGCTTATCTGGCGACCGTGGCCGGCGCCAAGGTCAATGGCGTCGCCGAGCTGCACTCCCAGCTGCTCCGGGACAAGGTGCTCCCCGACTTCGCGGAGTTCTTCCCCGGCAAATTCACCAATGTCACCAACGGAGTCACGCCTCGGCGTTTCCTCCGTCTGGCGAATCCCGGCCTCTCCTCCCTCATCTCGGACACCATCGGCTCGGGCTGGGAGACGGACCTGGATCGCCTCAGGGAACTGGAGCCCCACGCGGAGGATCCTGCGTTCCGCGCAGCATTCGCCGAGGTCAAGGCCCACAATAAGGAGCGGCTCCGGGACGAGCTGATGCTCCGGGACGGCCTGGTGGTCGGTGAAGGGCACCTGCTCGACGTCATGGTGAAGCGCCTGCACGAATACAAGCGCCAGATGCTCCAGGTGCTGCACATCGTCACGCTCTACGACGGTGTCCAGTCCGGCCGGGTGAAGGCATCCGACATCACCCCGCGCACCTTCATCTTCGGGGCGAAGGCAGCTCCCGGATACGCCATGGCGAAGCGGATCATCCACCTCATCAACGCGGTCGGATCCGTGGTCAACAACGATCCGCGCGTCGAAGGCCGGCTCAAGGTGCTCTTCCCGCCCAACTACAACGTCACGCTCGCAGAGCGGGTGATCCCGGCGGCGGACCTCTCCGAGCAGATCTCCCTGGCCGGCAAGGAGGCCTCGGGCACGGGCAACATGAAGTTCGCCCTGAACGGCGCCCTCACCATCGGCACGGACGACGGCGCGAACGTCGAGATCCGCGAACTCGTGGGCGACGACAACTTCTTCCTCTTCGGCATGACCGAGCCGGAAGTCGCCGCTCTGTGGGCCAGGGGGTACCGGCCCAGTGAGTTCTACCAGGGCAATGAGGAACTCCGTCGCGCGATGGATCTCATTGCGTCCGGCGCCTTCTCCGGCGGCGACCGCTCGACCTTCGAACCGATCGTCTCCAACCTGCTCTACGACGACCGGTTCATGGTGCTGGCAGACTACGGCTCCTACCTCCAGGCGCAGCGCACCGTGGATGCCGCCTACGCCGACCAGGACGCGTGGACCCGGTCCGCGATCCTGAACGTCGCGCGCTGCGGCTTCTTCTCGTCCGATCGCTCGATGCGCGACTACATCGAGCGGATCTGGCACACGCCGCCGTCGCTCTAGACAGGCCCTCGCAGCAGCACGCGCAGCAGAGCCCCGGACGCCGCCTGGCGCCCGGGGCTCTGCTGCGCCCGCTCCCCCACGTCTTCTCCTCCGGCTCGCCTCTTGCGGCAAAGTAGTTCAGATGCAAAACTATCTTCATCACCCGTGGTGCAGATCACAGACGAAGGAGTCTTCATGCGCATCGCCATTGCAGGGGCCGGCATCGGCGGCCTGGCCCTCGCCCTCAGTCTCGAGGCGGCAGGCCTCCGGGACGTCGTCCTGTACGAACGCAGTCGTGAGATCCGGCCCTTGGGTGTCGGAATCAACCTGCTGCCCCACGCCGTGCGGGAACAGGATGAGCTCGGTCTGGGTTCCCGGATCCGGCAGCTCGGCGTGGAGCCCGAGGCTCTGAGCTATTTCAACCGCCACGGCCAGCAGATCTGGTCCGAACCTCGCGGGCTGGCCGCGGGATACCGCTGGCCGCAACTGTCCGTGCACCGCGGCCGGCTGCAGCTCGGCCTCTACGAGGCGGTCCGGGAGCGCCTGGGCGACGTGGTGCGCACGGGTCACCGGCTCTCCGCGGTCCGTGACCGGGCCGACGGCGTCACGGCCACGTTCACCACGGCGACCGGTCCGGTGGACGTGGATGCCGACGTCCTCATCGGCGCCGACGGCATCCACTCCGCCCTGCGCGCCCTCCGGTTTCCCGAGGACGGCGAACCCGTGTGGAGCGGACTCACGCTCTGGCGCGGAACCGCGCGCATCGCGCCGTTCCTGGACGGGCGCACCATGATCATGGCGGGCGACGGCGAGCAGAAGTTCGTCGCCTACCCTCTCGAGCCGCTCGACCCGGCGTCGGGCACTCAGCGCGTCAACTTCATCGCCGAGCGCCGCGTGGCCGGCTCCCCGGACGCCGACTGGAACCGCGCCGTCGACCCGGCGCCCATCGCCGAACTGTTCCGTGACTGGTCCTTCGACTGGCTGGATGTGCCGGGGACGATCGCCGGGGCCGAGGAGATCCTCGAGTACCCCATGGTCGACCGCGACGCCCTCCCCTGCTGGACCTTCGGCCGGACCACCCTGCTCGCGGATGCCGCCCACGCGATGTACCCGAACGGATCCAACGGCGGATCGCAGGCCGTCCTCGACGCCCGCACCCTGGCCCATCACCTCGCGACCGCGACGACGATCGAGGACGCGCTGCAGCGCTACGAGGAGGACCGCCGTCCCGTCACGGCGAAGCTCCTCGAGATGACCCGTCAGACCGGGCCGGAACGCGTCATGCAGCTCGCGCACGAACGCGCCCCCGGGGGCTTCGCGGACATCCACGACGTGATTCCGGCCGAAGAGCTGGAGGAGATCGCCGCCTCCTACAAGCGGGTGGCCGGCTTCCACCCGGACGAGCTCAACGCCCGGGCTTCACTGAGCGCGGGAACCGGGGCATGATCGTCGACGCCGCACGCCTGGCCGCGGTCATCTCGCCACTCCGGAGAACACTTCTCACGGTGACGCGAGCCCGCGCGGACCTTCCCGACATCCCTGATGCCCAGGTCGAGATCCTGCGTGCTCTCCCCCGCGGCACGGCCGTCTCGCCCGGGGAACTCGCCGCTGCACTCGGGCTCCGCAAGTCCAGCGTGAGCAATCTGCTCGCGGCGATGGAGCGCGCGGGACTGATCAGCCGCCGTCCCAGTCCGGACGACGGACGCGGGGTCCAGGTTCGAGCCTCCGAAGCGGCGCTGGATCACTTCGAGGCCTTCGACGACACGTCGACGTCCGTGATCCTGGAGGCTGTCGCGCGTCTGGAGCCGGCCGAGCAGCGGGTCCTGGCGGATGCCGTCCCGGTGCTGGAAAGGTTGCGGGACCTGGTCGGCGAAGGTGGCCGGGTGCCGGACTCGTCCCCGGAGCGTGCCGCAGAGCAGGGCTCAGGGGTGACCTCATGACGGTCCGTGCGCCCCGACCCGGGCTGGAAGCCGCCTTCGACGTCGAGGTGCGGGTCGGCGCTCCGGCCGACCACGGCGTCACCCGCGCCGGTCATCGCCGCGTGGTGCCGATCCTCGGCGGCAGGATCTCCGGTGCGGTGACCGCGGAGATCCTGGCGGGCGGCGCCGACTGGCAGCGCATCCGTCCGGACGGCGGCTGCGAGATCGACGCCCGTTACAGCGCGCTGACCCCCGAGGGTGATCTCCTGTACCTCCACGCCGAGGGCCTTCGTATCCCGAGCACGGACGCTGCAGAGGCGCTGGCCCGCGGCGAACAGCCGGGTCCGGAACAGTTCTACTTCCGGACCACGGTCTCGATCGAGACGTCGGCACCACGGTGGGCCCACCTGGAACGGTCCCTCTTCATCGCGTCCGGTCTGCGGGATGCGGACGCGGTGCGCTACACGGCCTACAGGGTGAGCTGACCGGCCCCGACGGCGGCGCGGCACCTCCCGCAGGAAGGTGCGGCGCCGCCGTCGTGAGTCAGTCCGTACCGCCGGCGGTCGAGGCGGACCGTCGCAGGAACACGGCGAGCAGGACGGCCATCACCAGGCAGATCCCGCCGTTGACGGCGATCGCTGAGGTGAGGGCCGCCAGGACCTGCTCCGGATCCCCGCCGTGGTTGCCGGCCCCGGCCCCGGAGAGGTGCGCCGTGACGATCGCGCTCATGATCGGGATCCCCAGCGTGATCCCGATCTGCTGACTCATGGTCGCCAGGCCGGTCGCGAGGCCTTGCTCCGCCTCGGGAAGTCCCGACGTCGCGGTCACCGTGAAGCCGACGATGACCACGAGGTTGGCGACTCCCCCGATGAAGGTCGCGGCGAGCAGGAGGATGATCGACGCGGGTTCGGGGCGCAGCAGCACCAGGACGCCGGTGGCGACCGCCTGGGCGGCGAAACCGCCGACCATGGCCCCCTTGGCGCCGACCCTCGCGATCACCCGCGGCGCCGCCAGGCCGCCCAGGACGGTGCCGAGTCCGAGCACGGCGAAGGCAAGTCCCGCGCCGAGCGGGCTGTATCCGAGAACCTTTTGCAGATACAGCGTCAGGAGGAAGACGAGGGAGGTCTCCGTGGCGAACGCGGTCAGGCCCGCCAGATTGCCCCACGCGATGGCCGGGCGTCGGACCGTCAGCAGAGGGACCAGCGGCGCGGTGGCGCGGCGTTCGATCAGGATGAAGGCGATCAATAGGAGGATGGCGGCACCCAGGGCGATCAGCGTGGGTGGCGCAGTCCAGCCGGTCTCGGCCGCCTGGCTCAGGCCGAGGATCAGCGCCAGGAGGCCCAGCGTCACCGTGATCGCACCGGGCACGTCCAGTTTCAGGCGTGCGGACGGGCGGCTCTCACGGAGCACCGCAGGCCCGAACACGAGAACGGCGAGGGCCACCGGCACGTTGAGGAAGAACGCCCAGCGCCAGCTGAGCAGGTCGGTCAGAAGCCCGCCGAGCACGGCGCCCGTGGTGAAGCCCGCCGCCATGAGCGCGCCGTTCAGACCCAGCGCCTTCGCGCGGAGCGGGCCTTCCTCGAAAGCGGCCAGCAGGAGCGCCAGCGCCGACGGGATGACCATCGCCGTGGCGATGCCCTGGCCCACCCTCGCACTCAGGAGCAACGTTGGTTCGGTGGCGATCCCTCCGGCCAGGGACGCGAGCCCCAGGAGCGCCATGCCGGTGAAGAAGACGCGACGGCGGCCCAGAAGGTCGGCGACCCGTCCGGACAGGAGCGTGAGCCCGGCGGCGCACAAGGAGAACGCCGTGGCGATCCACTGCAGATTCTCCAGTGCGAAGCCGACGTCCTGGCCGATCACGGGCAGTGCGACGTTGAGGATCGAGAAGTCGACGGCGAGGGTGAAGCCCGCTGTCAGCAGCACCACGAGCGCGATCCGCTGGTGCCTGCTCATCGTGAGGGGCGGGCCGCCGTCGCTCGCCGGAGTCGTGCCGGGCGTCCTGGTGTCCGTGGGAGGGCCCGAGGGGGTGGTCATGCTGGTGGCTCCTTCAGGGTGAAGTCGATCCCGCCAGAAAGTGGCGGCTGATTCACTGTGCGTTGCCGGCCGAAATGCAACCAGACCCCGCTCTGCCTAGCACTGGCAGGGACAGGACAGCGCTCATGTCAGAGGGCAGAATGGCTGTCATGAACCCTCAGAGCGAACTCGGCGAGTTTCTGCGTCTCCGGCGTGCGGGCGTCCAGCCGGAGGACGTGGGCCTGCTGCACCACGGGGTGAGGCGTGTGCCCGGCCTGAGGCGCGAAGAACTGGCGATGCTCGCCGGAGTGAGCCTGACCTACTACACGCGTCTGGAGCAGGGGCAGAGCACCAACGCCTCGGATGCGGTCCTCGGGTCCCTGGCTCGGGCGCTGGGTCTGAGCGCCGACGAACGGAGTCACCTCTTCGATCTGGCCCGGCCGCCGAAGAAGCCCTCCCGTCGCAAACCGTCACGCCCCGAGACGGCCCGTCCGGGCACTATCCGGCTCGTTCAGGCGATGACCGGCGTGCCCGCGGTCGTGCTGGGGCGGCTCGGGGACGTGCTCGCCTGGAATCCCCTGGGACATCGCCTCGTGGCGGCCCATCTGGACGTCGACTCTCCTCAGTCGCCACAGACCCGGCCCAATCTGCATCGCCTGCTCTTCCTCGATCCCGAGACCCGCGAGCTGTACGCGCAATGGCCGGAGGAAGCAGCCCGCGCCGTCGCGTCCTTGCGGCTGCTGGCAGGCCGGGCCGCCGACGACGGCGCGCTGGCGGCGCTCGTGGGTGAGCTGACGCTGCGGAGTGAGGAGTTCGCGCGGCTCTGGGCGCGCCACCCAGTGCAGAACTGCGTTTCGGGCGTGAAGCAGTTCCGGCACCCCGAGGTCGGTGACCTGGAGCTGTGCTTCGAGGTGCTGGACTCCCCTGACGGTTCGGGGCACCGCGTCCTGCTCTACACGGCGGAGCCGGGTGGTCCTGCGGAGGAATCGCTGAAGCTGCTCGGAATCCTCGCGGACTCGGGCGGGGACGGGGACGCCGCGTCCGGCGTCAGGCCCGGATCAGCCGCTCGACCAGCAGTCTGAGCGGCTCCGGCACCTCGCCGGGCGCCAGCTGAGCGGCCAAGGCGCCGGCGAGCAGCTCTTTGCGTCCGGAGGCCACCCCGCAGAATCGGTGGAGCTGATCCTCCACGGGCCTCCCCTTCCAGGCGGGCTGCTGCTGCAGGGTGAGGAATTTCGGTCCCAGTCCCAGGTCTTCGATGACCTCCACCGTTCTCGCCGCACCCAGGGCGCGGATCAGCTCCTCTTCGAGGTCGGCATGACAGACGAAGAAGCCCCGCGAGGGCAGATCCCGCTCGTGGGCGACCCCGAGGCCCGCCGTTTCGAGCGCGCGCATCACGAACCGTGTCTCGCCCGCGTCGCAGAGCCCGAGGACATCGGCGTCGGGCCAGGCCCGGAGGACGTCCAGCAGCACACGCCGGACGTTGGTCACTCCGCCGAGGTCCACCAGCCGCACCCGGGAGAGGTCCGCACCTGCCCGCACAGCGATCGCCCGCACGGCGGCGACGTCGCTCACCCCCTCCAGGAGCACGGCGACCTCACAGGCCGTCGCATCCGTCTCCGCCCAGGTCAACCCCTCCATAGCGGCTCAGTCTGGCAGTCCCGGGCGCGGTGGACAAGAGCTCGACAGGCCCGCGGGAGTGATGACCCCTTGGAACGCTCGCGCCGGAAGCCTAGATTCGGATCATGCTGATCATCGGTTCGGTCGTTCTCCGTGTTCGCGATCTGGCCGCGCAAACCGCCTTCTGGTGCGCGGCACTCCACTACGTGGCGCGGGATCCTGCGGACGACGACTTCGTCCTGCTCTACTCCCCTGACGGCCGCGGGCCCAACGTGTCGCTCAACGCGTCGCCGTCCGAACGCGTCCTGCCGCCCCGCATCCATCTCGACCTGTACGCCGAGGACCAGGCGGCGGAGGTCGAGCGGCTCAGTGCCCTGGGGGCCCGCCACGTTCCGTGGGAGGGACGTCCGGCCGACGCCGACTACGTCATCATGGAGGACCCGGAAGGCAATCGCTTCTGCGTGATCGACGCCGCTGCGTGGGATGGCTGGGCCCGCGGCGGCGGGAGCTGAGCCGGCTGCCACCAGGGTGAAAAGTGACTCTTCCCTGCCTACTGCTAATTTGCTAGCATGCTTGCATGACAGAGAAGCAGTCGAAGGCGCAGTTCAATGTGTACCTCCCGCCGGAGCTGATCAAAGCGGTCAAGCACCGTGCGGTGGACGAGGGCGTCTCGCTCTCGTCGCTGGTGGAGAACGCCCTCTCGGAATACCTCAAGGAGAAGCCATGATCCCCGCACTGACCGTCAGGCCCATCGTCTACACGACCCACCGGGAGGAGTGGCTGGAACTCCTGGAATGCCTCGGTGCGATTCGCCTCACCGACGACCCCACGTGGACCGTCCTCGATTTCGGAAGCGGACGCGTCGCCCTTCATCTGGCGGAGAGCGGCTATCCGGAGGGAACCGTGAGTCTCGGGTTCGAAACGGACAGCCTGGACACCTTCCTCGCGGCCGTGCCATCCATTCCCGCCCTGCGCGTCGAGCGTCATCTCGCGGGGCACGGTGAATCGGTGCGGGTGACGACGGCGGACGGCTTACGCTTCCTCGTGGACCCCCGGACTCCCTCAAGGTCCGGCCAGGCGGGGCCGGACACGTGGGTGGAGGCTCTGCGGATGGCCGCCGACGTCGCCGGGGCGGCGGCCGAATTGGAGCACCTCGGGCTGAAGCGCCACCTGACCGAGACCAACGGCCAGACCGTGACCCTGCGGGCCGCGGAGGGAACGGTGCTGGTGCACATCGGTGACGCCGGCGCGCCTGGCGCCGGATTCGCCGTCGGGACCTCCGATCTGCAGCTGTTCCATCAGCGTCTGCTGAATGCCGGCATCCAGCATGATGTGATCGACGAGACGTTCGGCCGGACCCTGCGCGTGCCCTGCCCCGGACCGGACGGCAGCACGCTCTGGATCTCCCAGCCGGACGAGGATCCCGTCGGCGCCGTCCAGCATCCCTGACCGACCAGGCAGAATGGACTCATGAGTGTCATCAAGATCAACGCCATCACCGTTCCCGCAGACTCCGGCGACGAACTCGCCAAGCGCTTCGCCGCCCGCGCCACGTCGGTGGACGGCCAGCCCGGTTTCGAGGGCTTCGAGCTCCTCCAGCCGACCGACGGGCGCGACGTCTGGCTGGTGCTGACCCGTTGGGCGGATGAGGAGAGCTTCAACGCCTGGCGCGAATCGGCGTCGTTCGGCCATGGCCACCGCCCCTCCGGAGGAGACGACGGCGCCCGCCAGCGCCCGGTCGGCGTCTCCGCCGAGCTGTGGAGCTACAGCGTCGCGGACCTCGGCGCGGAGAAGTGAACGGAGCGGGCGGCCGCGGAGAAGATCCCGTGGCCGCCCGTCCGCACCTCCGCCCGTCCGCACCTCTGGCGGGCGGCAGGGCGCGGAAACGAAGGACGTTAGACTCCCCGTGTGCCGATCTTCCATCACCTTGAACTCTGGACCCGGGACCTGTCCGGCGCCGAGCCGTCCTTCGACTGGCTCCTCTCGCGTCTCGGCTTCGTCAAGGACGATCCCGCCGATTGGCCGCAGGGCAGGATCTGGCGGCATCCGGAGGGAAGCTATCTGGTGCTGGAGCAGTCCCCCGCAGTGCTGGACGCGCCGCATGACCGATTCCGTCCGGGGCTGAACCACCTCGCCTTGACCGTGCCGGGCCGCGACCTCCTCGATGAGCTGCGCCGGGACGCCGAATCGCATGGCTGGCAGGAACTCTTTCCGGAGGCGTACCCCCATGCCGGAGGGCCACAGCACACCGCGTTGTACCTCGTGAACGGGCAGGGCTTCGAAGTGGAGCTGGTGGCCTGAGCGGTTCAGTGCATCAGCACCAGCTGCACCGCGATGATCACCATGGTCACCGCGATGGCGGCGTCGAGGATCCTCCACGCCACCGGCCTCGCGAAGACCGGCGCCAGGAAACGGGCGCCGAAGCCCAGCAGGCTGAACCAGATCACGCTCGCCGCCGCGGCCCCGGCTCCGAAGGACCAGCGGGCCTCGCCGTGTGCCGCCCCCAGCGAGCCGAGCAGCAGCACCGTGTCCAGATAGACGTGGGGGTTCAGCCAGGTCAGGGCTGCGACGGTGGCGAGGGTCGCCCACAAGCCGGCGCCCCCTCCGCGTTCGGCGGACAGCAGCGAGCTCTTGCTCATCACCCGGCGAGCCGCCGTGAAGGCGTAGACCAGGAGGAACGCCGCACCGGCCCAGCGCGCCACGATCAGAATCCACGGCGCCGCTTCGATCGCCGCACCCACTCCTGAGATCCCAGCCAGGATCAGCAGGGCGTCACTGGCCATGCAGAGCAGCACGACCGGCACCACGTGCTCTCTCAAGAGGCCCTGGCGGAGCACGAAGGCATTCTGCGCGCCGATGGCGATGATGAGGGACAGTCCGGCGCCGAAGCCGGCCAGAAGCACGGGAAGATCAGTCAGAATCACCCGTTCACGCTATCGACGGCCGAACCGGAAGTGAAGCTAATTATTCTTCAGGATCATTAGAATCATTCATGTGATAGCCCATCCTGATCAGCTCCGTGCTCTGAGCGCCGTGGTCGAGCACGGCACCTTCGACGCCGCCGCCTCCGCCCTGCATCTGACACCTTCGGCCATCAGCCAACGGATCAGGGCGCTCGAACAACAGGTCGGGAAAGTGCTCCTCCTGCGCTCAAAACCTGCCGTGGCCACGGAACCCGGGCGGGCGGTGCTGCGTCTGGCGCGTCAGATCGCGCTCCTGGAGCAGGAGACCGCGGTGGAGCTCGGGCTGGACGATCCGCAGGGCGCCCGCATCCCGTTGGTGGTCAACGCCGACTCACTCGCCACCTGGGTCCTCCCGGCTCTGGCCACCGTGCCCGGTGTGAGCTTCGAGATCCTGGTCGATGATCAGGACCATACGACCGCGTGGCTCCGGGAGGGCGTCGCCATGGCGGCGATCACGTCGGACACGAGCCCGGTGGCGGGGTGCCGGGTGACGCCGCTGGGCATCATGCGGTATCACGCGATGGCGAGTCCGGATTTCCGTGACCGCTGGTTCGCCGACGGCCTGACGGCGGATAGCCTCGCCCGTGCGCCCATGCTCAATTTCAACCGCAAAGACAGTCTGCAGGACCGATTCCTGGCTCTTCACAGCCCGGAAACGCCCCTGGACCCGCCGTGCACCCACGTTCCGTCAAGCTCGGAGTTCGTCAAAGCCACCGAGCTGGGTCTGGGCTGGGCGATGCTGCCGGACATCCAGACGGACGCCGGGCGTGCCGCGGGCCGGCTGGTCGTGCTGGATGAAGCGAACACCGTGGACGTCAGCCTGCACTGGCAGCAATGGGCGGTGGGCTCGGCCGCCCTGGACGCTGTGGCGACCGCCCTTCGCGGCACCGCTGACCGCGTGCTGCGCTGATCCGTTGCTGCGCCGGTCAGGACCGGGCGCGGCGTCAATCACCCCGGAAATACTCCGCCATGCCGGGAATCGCGAACCGCAGCTTGCCGTGCCCGGCGGCCTCGATGAGACCGGCGTCGATGAGGCGGGTCCGGTAATTGCCGACGGCACTGGCCCGCATGCCGATCCGCTGACCGATGTCCCCGCTGGTGGAGATCCCTTCCGGGTCCTCGGCCATGGCCTCGAGGAATTCCCGGTCCCGCGGGGAGACGGACGCCAGAGCCGCCTCGATGACGGTCCGGTCATGACGACGGCGCGCGGCCGCCACCGCGCGCTGAACGGCGTCGTCGCCGAGCGGCCCCACCTCGGCTTCCTTCCAGAGGTAGTACCCCACTAGCTGGATGAGGAAGGGGTACCCGCCCGTCGCCTCGGCGGCGCGTGCTGCCTGGTCCGCACCCAGCGTCCAGCCGCCTTCGGCGAGGGTGTCGCGGAGGGACCGTTCGACGTCGTCGAGTGCGGCGGCGTGCAGATCGATGCGGTCGGCGCGGCGCAGGAAAGTCGCCACGCCCTCGTTGAGCAGGTCCGAGACGGCGGAGGGCAGCCCCGCGAAGACGAGCCCGATGGGCAGGGACTCCCGGATGAGGTGCTGGACGTCGGCGGCCAGGAGGGCGAGCTCCGAACGGTTGGCGGCGTGGATCTCGTCCACGGTCAGGATGAGCCCGGTCCCCTTGTCCGCCAGAAGCGCCAGTAGGGCGATGGCCTGGTCCCTCCACTGCACCTGCTCCTCGGGCGCCAGCTGTGTGGTGATCCCGAACCCGGCCACTGAGAGTGCCGTGACCCGCCGGGCCGCGCGCCCCTCCCCCAGTTCTTGGGTGAGCCGGCGCATGTGTTCGCCGATCCTGGCAACGAATCCCGGCGTCGCGGTCTCGGAGATGACCGCCCAGCCTGCTTCCAGCGCAGCGTCCTCGGCGGCGCCCAGCATCACGGTCTTCCCCACGCCTCGCACGCCTGTGAAGATGGTCAGCAGGCCCGGCGCTCCCGAACCCAGGTGCAGGCCGTAGACGAACTCGTCCAGCAGGCCTTCCCGCCCGATGAGTTCGGGCGGGGTGGCGCCGGCGGTCGGGCGGAACGGGTTCTTCATGGGACGAGTCTAGCGATGAGTTTGTGTGAATTCTATGAGTTCTATGAATTCATGCGAAGGGCCGTTCCGCGAGATGCCGCAGCCTGCTCACGAAGCGCTCCGCGTCCCGCAGCCGGACGGCAAGCTCCTCCCCTGACGGCAGGGAGCACTCCGACTCGAAGATCACGTCCACGCGTTCGTCATACAGGACGTCGACCAGGTGCGCCCAGCGCTGTGCGGGCTCTCGGCCCAGATCGTCGACGCCGGGAACCCCCGTGACCACCCAGCGTCTGGCGCGCCGCGCGAGGTCCAGATAGTCCCGGGCGGACAGCGGCTCCTCGCAGAGCCGAGAGAACTCCACGACGTAGACGCCGTCGCCTGTCAGCCGCGCCCGCAGGCTCCGCCCGCCCGGGCTCCCGGGGCCGCCGCGGCCGAGAGGGATCTCGACCTCGTTCGCCGTCTCGTCGCGGGTCCAGGCGGCGGAGGGTCCGAGCGGTTCCGTGATCCAGCCGGGACGCGCGGCGCTGGCCAGAGCCCAGCCCGATGCCCCATCCGGCACCCAGCCCGACGGCCCTGACAGTCGGTGGTCCCGGGTCCCGCCGAGCTCGATGACGTGGAAACCGGTCTCGATCGCCCGGATGACCGGCAGGGCCGCGTCATGGAAGAGCGGGTCGGGCAGGAGCCGCTGCGGCGGATAGTTCGACGTCGCGAGGATCCGGACGCCGGCCGCGAGCGCGCGAGGGAGCCAGCGGTTCAAGAGGTGCGCGTCGGCGACGTCGTGGAGGAGGAATTCGTCGAAGAGCAGGACGCGCGTTTCCGTGCGGTAGCCGGCGATCACCTGCTCGGCCTTGCCTGGCGCGTCCGCGAGCGCGGACTGCAGGCCGCCGAGGAAGGTGTGGAGGTGGACGCGCTGCCGGCTGTGTTCGGGCAGGAGGGTGAAGTACTCCTCCAGCAGCCAGGACTTGCCGCGTCCCACGGCGCCCCAGAGGTAGACGGATCTCTGGCCGGCCGATTCGAGATCGCGCAGGGCCTGGCACTGCTCCTCGTCGAGGATCTTGCCGCCGGCCGCCGCGCGTCGGTGAACCGCGGCGGCGTCGGGCAGGGCGGGTGTCATGCCGGTTGAGCGGAAGAGCCGGGGCAACATGCCTGTACTCTACAGCTATAGAGGATCTATTGCGGATATGGTGCGGGACGATCCGTACGGGAAGGAGGCTCGCCATGAAACAGGACCGGCGGGATGCCATCTGCGAGGCCGCCGTGGGCCTGCTGGCGTGCGACGGGGCGCGAGGGCTGACCCACCAGGCAGTGGATCGCAGGCTGAATCTGCCGCTCGGGTCGACGTCGTACTACTTCAGGACACGTCACGCCCTCCTGGAGGCGACGGGCCGGTGGATCGCGACGCGGTCCCGTGCCGCACTGGAACAGGGCCTCTCCGGTCCGTCTGACAGGGCTCCCGGGGCGAGAAGCCGTCCTGACGCAGGCCGTCCTGACGTAGGAGAGGCCGCCGTCGTGATCGCCCGTCAGCTGCGGCTGCTCCTGACGGACCGGCGGGACCAGGCACTGGCGCGGACCGCCCTGCTCGGCGAGAGGTCTCTTCCTCCTGAGCTACGGGACGCCTTGGCCCACTGCCTGTTCTCGGTCCCTCTGGCCGAGGAACTGATGACCGCATTGGGTGCTGTCGAACCCCGGGAGGCGGCACGGGACCTCGTGACCTTCCTGGAAGGTCTGATCGCCGAAAACCTGTGGAGCGCCTCAGGGACCCCTGATCCTGCCGAGGTCGCGGCCCGCGTCAGGCGACACCTGGAGCGGCTCCTCCCCCTCGGGTGACCCGCAGTCGATGATCCCGGCGGCCCGTGAGCCTTAAGCGATGATCAGGGCGCCACCCAGGCCGAGCAATGCGACCAATGCGGTGGAACCGGCGGCCAGCGTGAGCAGCTTCCCGCTGCCGGACAGCAGGGTCTTGAGGTGGACACCGGCGCCGAGCGCGAACATGGCGGTCGCCAGGAGGAATTCCTGAAGTAGCGATGCCAGTGCCAGCGCTTCGTGAGGCACCGGAAGGATGCTCCGGAGCACCGCGGCGAGGATGAACCCCACCAGGAAGAGCGGCACGACGGGCGAGCGCTTCCCGGAGGCCCCGTGCTCCGGCCCGCGTTCCGGTCCGCTCTCCGGTGCGAGCGCGCGGGAGCGGGCTCCCAGGACGGCGGCCACAGGGGCCAGTAGGAGCACGCGGGCGAGCTTCATGCTGACCGCCAGGCCGAGCGCTCCTCCGCCGAGCAGTCCTCCGATCGCGACCACCTGGCCGACTTCGTGCACCGACGCGCCCGCCCAGAGCGCCGTCTGTTCCGTGCTGAGGCCCAGGAGGGCCCCGAGCCCGGGGATCAGCGGGATCATGAGGGTCCCGAAAAGGACCACGAGCGCGACGGCGGTCACCGTCTCTTTCTCCCGGGCGTCCACACTCGACTCGACGCCGGCGACGGCCGCGGCTCCGCAGATCGAGAAACCGCACGCCACGAGGAGCGCCTGCTTGCGCTCCACGCCCAGGAGCCGGCCGAGACCCAGGGTGCCGACGATGCCGACACCCACCACGATCACGGCCAGCAGGGGAAGCCCCCAGCCGTGCGCGAACAACTCGGGCAAGGAGAGTTGCAGCCCCAGGAGCACGATGCCCAGGCGCAGCGGCACCCGGGAGGCATAGCCCAGGCCGGGTTCGCTCGCACGCGGCAGGAGGCCGAGATTGCGTGCGCCGACCCCGAGGATGATCGCGATCAGCAGAGCACTCACCCCCGGCGCCAGGTGGGAAATCAGGCAGGCCGCGAGGGCCACGGCGCCGGCGAGCGCCAGTCCGGAACGTTGCAGAGCGGTAGGCATGTTTCCATGCTGTCAACGGGCGCGGCCTGCCAGTAGACGGCAATCGGGCATGGAGCCATATGCTGGTGATATGACCGTTCGAGACTGGGACCTGCGCCATTTCCGCCTGCTGGACGCGCTGGCTGAAGCCGGCAGCATCGGTGCGGCGGCCCGTCTTCTGGGTCTCGCCCAGCCGAACGCCTCGCGGCTGCTCGACTCCATGGAGCGCAGCGCGGGCTTCGCACTCGCGGAACGGTCCGCACGGGGAAGCCGTCTCACCGACCGTGGTCTGGTGGTGGCGGGGCTGGCCTCGGAGGTGCTCGCCGCAGCGACCCGGGTGACCCATGCCGTGGACGCCCTCGCAGGTCAAGGGGGCAGTCTTCACATCTGCTCCAGCCTCACCGTGGCGGAACACCTCATGCCGGCCTGGCTGGCGACCGCCCGGCAGCGGCTTCCCGCCCTCTCCATCACGCTCGACGTCGGCAACTCGGCGTCCGTGTTCGAACGCCTCCGCGAGGGCAGCGTCGACCTCGGCTTCGTCGAGGGCCCGACGATCGAGACGGGCTTCCACTACCTCGATCTGCTCCGGGACGATCTCCTGGTCGTCGTTCCCGCGGCGCACCCCTGGGCGGCCCGGGAGACCGTGGGCGCGGACGAGGTCGCGAGTGCGACCCTGGTGGTGCGGGAGGCGGGTTCCGGCACGCGTCAGGTGGCCGAGCGGGCTCTGGCAGCGCACACGGCGGAGAGCGCCGCGCCATCGCGCCTCGAAGTGGGCAGCAACGCGGCGCTCGTGGCGAGCGTGGCCGCGGGGCTCGGCCCCGGCGTCGTGAGCAGAATGGCGGTCAGTCCCGAACTGCTGACGGGCCGCCTTGTGGCGGTGACGGTGCCCGGGCTGGTGCTCGCGCGTACGCTCCGTGCGGTGTGGCCCTCACGCGTCCCGCTGTCGCGGGAGACCGGCGAGTTCCTGGCGCTGGTGCGCTCCCTGATCGATGGGTGAGGGACTGCGGCTGAGGCGCAGTGCGGAACCGCGGGCTGCGCCTCAGGTTTCGTAGCTGTCGAAGCTGTCCTGTGCCGCGATGAGCCCGTCCCGCACGGTGAAGACCGAGAGAATCCGTGCCCTCATCGACTCGCCCTCATTCCAGTACGGCAGATCCATCCGGGCCACGGCCTGCCAGGAGAGCTCCACGGCCACCTCATCGCCGTCGGCCAGCACGCGCTGGACGGTGTACTCCTGCTCCCCCACCACGAGGTGCGCCTGCGCGAACCCGTTCAGGGTCTGCTCCCGGTCACGGGTGGCCTCCTGCGGAGAGAGCGCATTGGGCCATTCGCGGAACATGAAGTCCGGCGCCAGAAACGCGCCCAGTTCGTCCACAGGGGCCTGCCGGCCCACGGCATGCACATAGTCGAGGACGATCCGGCGGGCTGTCTCAGCTGTCATAGACTGCATCCTAGCCGTGCAGCAGGCCCGCTCGACCGAGGAGCCGGCGCCCGATCACCTGAGGAGAACCGTGTCCGCCCCTGCCCCCACCCTGAGTGATGCGGAGATCCGGGACCTGGTCCTGGCGCTCCTGGACTCCCCGGACGATGTCGCCATCGTGCAGGCCGGACACCCCGTCCTCCGGCAGCAGGCCAAGGACTTCACGGGGCAGCTCAGCGCTGCGGAGCTCTCGGCGTTTCTCGACCTCATGCGCGCCGTCATGCACGCGGCTCCAGGCGTCGGGCTGGCTGCGCCGCAGCTGGGCGTTCCGCTCCGCCTCGCCGTGCTGGAGGACCAATGGCCCATCCCCGAGGAGATCGCCTCGGAACGTGACCGGGAGCCGCTGCCCTACTTTGCCGTGGTCAATCCGGTCTACCACGGGGTCGGCGAGGAACTGGCGCCGTTCTACGAAGGCTGCCTCTCGGTCCACGGTCTGCAAGGGGTCGTCGCTCGTCATCAGCGGGTGCGGCTGGACTGGACCACCCCCGACAGCGAGGCCCGCAGTGAGGAGTTCGCCGGCTGGCAGGCCCGCATCGTGCAGCATGAAACGGACCACCTGGCCGGCACGCTCTACGTGGACAAGGCCGTGACCCGTTCGCTGACCTTCAACCCGGAGTACGCCGAGTACTGGGCTGCCCCCGGGATCGACGCGGCCCGGAAGGGCCTGGGTTTCTGACCGTGCGAGATGACGTCAGAGCCTTGCTGCGCTGCCCGCACTGCGGCGAACCGTTCCTTCCTGCACCGGCTTCTCCTGTGCAGGCTTCTCCAGCACCGGGATCACGGCTCCGGTGCCCGTCCGGTCACAGCTTCGACGCGGCCAAGCAGGGCTACTACAACTTTCTGACCGGCAAGGGCACCTCCTTCACAGCGGACAGTGCCGCCATGGCCGCCTCCCGGGCCACCTTTCTCGAGGCCGGGCATTACGAGCCCCTGGCCGAGGCCCTCAGCGGCATGGTGCGCTCAGCATTGCCCTACGACGCCGGCGCACCGGTCGTGGTCGACGCCGGAGCCGGCACGGGCTACTACCTCCATGAAGTCACCACGCGGCTCACCGCGGAGGCCTCGGGAACCGCAATGCCCTCCGCGGTCGCCTTCGACATCTCCAAGTTCGCCCTGCGACGCGCCGCACGCCTGAACCCGGACGCCGCCGTGTTCGTCTGGGACGTCTGGCGTCCGCTTCCGTTGGCGGACGAGAGCGCCGATGCCGTCCTGGTGGTGTTCGCTCCCCGCAACCCCGCCGAGTTCCGCCGCGTCCTGCGACCGGGCGGGGTCGCCGTCGTCGTGACGCCGCTGCCCTCCCATCTGCGGGAGATCGCCGACGTCGCCGGGCTGCTGGACATCGAGGAAGGCAAGACTGAACGGCTCGACGCCGGCATGGCCGAGGACTTCGAGCTGATGGATCGCCGGACGCTGGAGTTCGCCCTCTCGCTGTCCCCCGCCGACGTCGCCGCGGTCGCCCTCATGGGTCCGGCCGGGCACCATCTGGACCCGGCCGCACTCGCCGTCCGGACCGCAGCCCTGGGCGCCGAGACTCCGGTCACCGCCGGATTCACCCTCTCCGCGTACCGGCCCCTCCCGGCCTGACCGGCCGCCTTCCGACGTAGCTTTCCGGCACGGCGTCCTGAACCATCCGCCCTGTGACGGGCGTCCCGAACCACGGTGTGACTAGGATGGTTTAAACGATCGTGGGGAGTCGTCGCCGAAGGAGGCGTTGGTTTCACCCACAGCAAAGGGGTGGCACGATGGACTGGCTCATCGACAATCTCTGGGCCCTCTGGCTCGTCACTCTGCTGGTCTTCGGGGTGATCGAGCTCCTCAGCCTGGATCTCATCTTCCTCATGATGGCCGGCTCCTCCATGGTGACGCTCTTCGTCGCACTCGCGGGAGCGCCGTTCTGGCTCCAGGTGGTGGTCTTCTGCCTCGTCTCGCTCCTGATGATCTTCTTCGTCCGTCCGATCGCACTCAAGCACCTCCGCAAGGGTCCGAAAGACTCCCTCAGCAACGTCGATCGTCTCATCGGCGACTCCGCCCTCGTGGTGGAGACCGCCAGTCCGCTCGGTGGACTGGTCAAGATCGGCGGCGATGTGTGGAGCGCCCGGACCGACGGCCCCAGTTTCCTCACCGGCACCACCGTCCAGGTGCTGCGCATCGACGGCGCGCACGCCGTCGTCGGACTTCTCGAGCAGCCCACGGCTGCTTCCTGACTTTCTCAGCGGGCAAGGCGCTTGCCCGTCCCGCCAACCCAGGAAAGGCACCTGCTGATGTTCAATCCCTTACCTGTCGTACTCTCGTTCCTCCTGATCGCCCTGGTGATCTTCGTCCTGATCGTGCTGATCCGCTCGGTCCGGATCGTGCCGCAGGCCCGTGCCGGGGTGGTGGAACGTCTCGGGAAGTACCAGCGCACGCTGAATCCGGGTCTGACCATCCTCATCCCGTTCGTGGACCGTCTGCTGCCTCTCCTGGACCTCCGCGAGCAGGTGGTCTCGTTCCCGCCGCAACCCGTCATCACCGAGGACAACCTCGTGGTGTCGATCGACACCGTGGTCTACTTCCAGGTCACGGACGCCCGCGCAGCCACCTATGAGATCGCCAACTACATCCAGGCCGTCGAGCAGCTCACCACCACGACGCTCCGCAACGTGGTCGGCGGGCTCAACCTGGAGCAGGCTCTGACCAGCCGCGACCAGATCAACGGCCAGCTGCGCGGCGTCCTCGACGAGGCCACCGGACGCTGGGGCATCCGCGTCTCCCGCGTGGAGCTCAAGGCCATCGATCCGCCCCTCTCCATCCAGGACTCGATGGAGAAGCAGATGCGCGCCGAGCGTGACCGCCGTGCCGCGATCCTCACAGCGGAAGGCACCAAGCAGTCCCAGATCCTGACCGCGGAAGGTGAGCGTCAGGCCGCCATCCTCAAGGCCGAAGGTGATGCGAAGGCCGCGATCCTGCGGGCCGACGGTGAAGCCCAGGCCATCCAGAAGGTCTTCGACGCGATCCACGCCGGGCGTCCTGACCAGAAGCTGCTGGCGTACCAGTACCTCCAGACGCTTCCCAAGCTGGCCGAAGGAACGTCCAACAAGCTCTGGATCATCCCGAGCGAGGTGGGCGAGGCCCTCAAGGGCATCGGCGGCGTGCTCGGCAATGTGGCGCCCGACGCCGGCGACTCCACCGGTGGCGTGCCGCGCCACTGACGCTCCGGCTCCGGAGTCCTCTCAGCAGTGCCCACCGGCCTCGTTTCGACGGGGCCGGTGGTGTATGGCCCGCGAAGCGGCTCCGGTGCCGTAAAATGGGTGGTTGCGCCTCGGGAGCGGGAACAAGTCCGGCTCCGGAAGCGTTGCATTCGACAGGGTATCCCCCAGGCCATCGAGCCAGGGTGAGTGCCGTGGAACCCGGTCAGCGAGGGAGAAGAAATGAGCGATCGCAGCCTGCGAGGCATGCGCCTTGGCGCACAGAGCATGGAGAGCGAATCCGGTGTGGAGCCGGCGCCGCGCCAGCGTGTGGAGTACCGTTGCGCTGATGGTGAGCAGGTTTTCGTGACCTTTGCCGCCGAAGCGGAGATCCCCCCGGTCTGGACGTCCAAGACCGGCAAGGAAGCGATTCTGGTGGACGGCGAGAAGCCGGTCGACGCCAATGAGAAGGCGGCCCGCACCCACTGGGACATGCTGCTGGAACGCCGTTCCATCCCCGAGCTGGAGCAGATCCTTGAGGACCGCCTCAAGATCCTCCGCGAACGCCGGGGAGCACGCGCCAGCTGACACCGCTGGACGACGACATGAAGGAAGGGCCGGAACCCGTGGGTTCCGGCCCTTTCTGCGTCTCAGGTCTCTGTTTCAAGTCCACCCCGAGCGAGGCGCCTCTCGGCGCAGGGGGTCAGCGCTTGCGGCCGCCCGTGAGGGCGTGCCAGCGGGCGTTCAGACCCCACTTGGTCACGTTGATCATGGCTTCCACCACGATGTTGCCGCTCATCTTCGAGGTGCCGAACTCGCGCTCGACGAAGGTGATCGGAACCTCCTTGATGGTCAGACCCGCCTTGGCCGTGCGCCACTTGAGGTCCACCTGGAAGCCGTAGCCCTTCGACTCCACCAGGTCCAGATCGATCGTCTGCAGGGTGGTGGCGCGGAAGGCGTTGTAGCCGCCGGTGAGGTCACGGATCGGAAGCCCGAGCATGGTCCGTGCGTAGAAGGAGCCGCACCGTGAGATCAGCTGGCGGTGGGCCGGCCAGTTGACGACCTCTCCCCCGGGCACCCAGCGCGAACCGATCGCGAGATCGGCGCCGTCCTCCACGGCCTTCAGGAGCAGAGGAAGCTGCTCCGGCTGGTGCGAACCGTCGGCGTCGAGTTCCACGAGGACGTCATAGCCTTCGCTGAGACCCCACTTGAAACCGGCGATGTACGCCGCGCCCAGTCCTTCCTTGCCCTTGCGATGCAGGACCTTGACCTGGGAGTCCTCCGCCGCGATCTGATCCGCCAGGCGTCCCGTGCCGTCGGGGCTGTTGTCATCCACCACGAGCACATCGGTGGCCGGCACCGCAGCGCGCACCCGAGCGAGCGTCTTCGGGAGGGACTCGAGTTCATTGAACGTGGGGATGATGGTCAGGACGCGCAAAGAGGCTTTCCATTCTGCTCGGGACAGCTGGCCGCGCCGCTCGGATCACCGGAGGTGCCAGCAGGGCGCAAAGTCTCATTATAAGTCACGAGGCGGAGGCCTTCCGGTCAACCCCGTGCTTCCGGGCCGCGGGACCGCAGGCGCCGGGCCGTCTCCCGTGGGCGGAAGCCTGGAGAACAAAAGAACGGGCCCGGTGGAGAAGGACCAGTCGCAGACGGCACACACATGTCCGCTACAACTGTTTTCTGCTACCACCAGGCCCGTTCAGACGTGCCGCCACCGTGACGCTGGGATCTCCGGCGTGGCCGGGTTCCCTGAGCTGTCCTGCCGATGAGGCTGGATGGCCTAAGAGACCTCATGACCACCCGTGATGTACAACTCTACGGTCCATGAACTTGCTGTCAACCCCGGTCGTGAACTGCAAGGACATGCTTCGTCGCAGTTCAGGAGGGGGTTCCGGGGAGACCGCTCAGCCGGCTTTTCTGAGGGGAATCCTTCAGATCTCCTCGGAGCGGTACAGCTCCACTCCCTCGGAGACGGTCTGCAGGCACCGGGGCTCAGCCCCGTCCAATGCCGGGAGCAGAGGAGTGCGGGCCCGGGGATCGGTGCTCCAGGACGCCACACGATCGTCCGCGACCTGCACCATCAGGCTTTCGACCTCCCACACGGCGTAATTGGCCGGGGCTCCGGGGACCAGCTGGCCGTTGAGCGGGTTGGCGTCCCGCGCTGCGCGCCATCCTGCCCGAGTGTGCCCGATGAACGCGGCACGCGCGGAGATGCCCTGCCCCTCGGACCGGTGATCCAGGCAGGCACGGATGCTGTCCCAGGGGCGCAGCGGGGTGACGGGGGCGTCGCTGCCGAACGCCAGTGGGACACCGGCCCGGTACAGGTCCGCGAACGGATTCATCGAAGCCCACCGCGAGCCGAGGCGCTGCGCGTACATGCCGTCGGGGCCTCCCCAGGCGGCGTCGAAGGCCGGCTGCGCGCTCACGCTCACGGAGTGCGAGACCAGCGCCGCGATGTGATCGGCGTCGAGCATCTCGGCGTGCTCCACCCGGTGGCCTGCGCGCCGCACCGCGGACTCCCCCAGCCTTGCGGACGTGCGGTCCAGGGCGTCCACGACGACGTCGAGCGCCGCGTCACCGATCGCATGGAAACCACCCTGCAAACCCAGTTCGGTGCAGGCGATGAGGTGCTCCGCGGCCGCCTCCGCCGAGAGGTACCGGGAACCGGAATTGCCGGGGGCATCCGCGTAGTCGGCGCGGAGCAGGGCCGTGCGGGAGCCGAGCGAGCCGTCGATGTTGAGATCGCCGGCCAGCCCCAGCACCGGGACATCGAGTTCCTGCAGCAGCGCGCGGGCCTGCTCCACGGTCTCCACGGCCTGGCCCCAATACGGAAGGATCCGCGGACCGGCGCCTGGAGTGGCGTTCCATGCCACGGCACTCCGGAGATCGTCCATGCCGGCGATCGTGGGCCCGGACATCTCAGCGAGAGCCACATACCCCTGCCGGGCAGCGGCATCCAGGGCGACCTTCTGGTACTGCTCGCGCTGAGCCGAGCCGAAGCGCCGCACGGCCTGACGCACCGCGCCATGGGCCTCGAGGCTGAGGACGGATTCCCCGGAGTTCCCGCGAAGACCCGTGAGGTCACCTGCCAGGGCCAGCGCCGCGCGGTTGACCAGCGCCGAGTGGACATCGATGCGTGTGAGGTACACGGGACGGCCGCCCGCCGCCCTGTCCAGCTCGTCGAGCGTCGGGAGCCCGGGAACGGCCCACTGGGCGTCGTCCCACGAGTGGCCGAACACCGTCTCCCCCGGCCCGAGCGCCGCGGCGGCGGAGGACACCGCGTCCAGCAGCTCCCGCGAGGTGCTCACGGAACTGAGATCCAGGGATGCGAGGGCCAGACCCGTCTCCGTCAGATGGACGTGCGAGTCCACGAATCCGGGGACCACGAGGGCCCCGCGGAGGTCGACCAGTTCCATGCGATCGTCACGGAGCGACTGTGCCGCCTGTTCCGACCCGATCCAGGCGACCGTGTCGCCGTCCACCAGCATGGCCGTGGCGAACGGATCCGCCGCCGAATACACGCTGCCGTTGACATACAGCCTGAGCCGTGATGCGGTGCCGGACCGTCCGTCGTTCATTGCTGACCTCACACTTCCTGTCACTGCTGCCCCTGGCTCACTCGCTCAGGGATGAATAGGACACCACGCCACGGCGGATCCGGGTGATCGCTTCGCGGCAGATGCGCTGAATCCGCGGATCCAGTCCGGGGACGCCCGCGATCTGGTCGAGCAGATCGATGACCTGGCGGACCCAGCGGACGAAGTCGCCGGCGGCCAGATCGCTGCCTGCGAGAACCTCCTGCAAGCGGCGGCCCTTCGCCCACTTGTACATCGGCCAGATGAGCTGAAGCTCGGGTTCGGCCGTGAGCGGGAGCTTGTGGCGCTTCTCCGCCTCGGAGAGCCGTTCCCACTCCCGGACCACGATCTCCACCGCGCTCTCGAGCGAGATGCTCGGCATGCGCGGAGGCACGGTGCCGTCGTCGCGCTTGGACTGGTACAGCAGGACCGTGACGAAAGCGGCCATCTCCGAGGCGTCCAGATCGTCGAAGGCGCCCTCGCGGAGAGCCTGGGCGATCAGGAGGTCCCGGTCGCCGTAGATCCGTCGCAGTCGCTTCCCCGCGTCGGTGATCTGCTCCTTGCCGTAGCGGGATTCCAGGTAGCCGAATTCCTCCAGGAGACCGCAGAGGCGGTCGAAGGTGCGGGCGATCGTGTTGGTCCTGCCCTGGATCTGGGCGAGCAGCGTGTCCGTCTCGGCCCTCAGGCGCCACCAGCGCTCACCCCAGCGAGCGTGGTTCTCCCGGTCGTGGCAGCCGTGGCACGGGTGCGCCGCCATCTCCTTGCGGAGCTGCACGATCCGCGCTTCGGTGTCGCGGCTCCCCTCGGCCTTCCGGCGTGCCTTGGGGCCGGAGAGACCCGTGGCGCCGTCGAGGATCCCCCGCTTGTACAGTTCGTGCCGCATGGTCGATGCCAGGGCGCGGCGGTCCTTGGGCGTCTTCGCGTTGAAGTTCTTGCCGATGCGCACACGGAACAGCGCATCCACCGGGCCCTGCAGGTCGCCCAGGCCAATGCGGCGCAACTGGGTGGTCGTTGGTCAGGACCGCTGGGCGCGGCTCGTGGGCGTTGGTGTCCGCATTGAGCACGACGGCGTATCCCTGGACCCGCTCGCCGTCCAGGTGGATGACATCGCCGGGCATCAGCTTGGTGAGCGAGGAGACCATCCAATTCCGGGCGGCCCGCTTGTTCTCCTTGGCCGCCTGGCCCTCCAGGCTGGACAGCTCCTGGCGGAGCCGGGCGTACTCCTCGAAGTCGCCCAGGTGGCAACGCATGGCCTCCGCGTACCCTTCGAGGGACTCCTCGCGGCTGCGCACCTGCCGCGCCAGATCCACCACGGACCGGTCCGCCTGGAACTGCGCGAAGGACGACTCGAGGATCTCCCTCGACCTGCCACGGCCGAACTGGGCGAGCAGGTTGATGGACATGTTGTAGCCGGGGCGGAAGCTCGAGTTGAGCGGGTACGTGCGCTTCGAGGCCAGGCCCGCGACCGCCTGGGGGTCGATGCCTTCGTGCCACAGGACCACGGCGTGGCCTTCGACGTCGATCCCGCGCCGTCCGGCCCGGCCGGTCAGCTGGGTGTACTCCCCCGCGGTGATGCCCACCCGGGATTCACCGTTGAACTTGTCCAGCTTCTCGAGCACGACGGCGCGCGCCGGCATGTTCACGCCGAGCGCGAGAGTCTCCGTGGCGAACACGACCCGCACGAGGCCCTCCGCGAACAGGTCCTCGACCGTCTCCTTGAAGGCCGGCAGCAGACCGGCATGGTGCGAGGCGATGCCGCGCAGCAACCCGTCCCGCCAGGCCCAGAAGCCGAGGATGTCCAGGTCCTCCCCGGGGATGTCCCGGCTGGCCTCCTCCACGCGTGCGGCGATGATCTGGCGTTCGCGTTCCGTGGTCAGCCAGAGGTCCGCCGCGGCGCACTGCTGCACGGCGGCGTCACAGGCGGCCCGGGAGAAGATGAAGTAGATGGCGGGCAGCAACCCGCGGGATTCGAGCGCCTGGACCGCTGCCGGCCGGGACACCCGCGGGACGGTGGGGCGGGGTTCGCTCCGGCCATGGGCCCGGTCGTGGCGTTTCCTGCCGCGGACCGACTGCGGACCGCGGCGGCCGGAGGACGGACGGACCATCTTGAGGAGCTCGGGGTTGACCTCCAGGTGTGCGGGGGCTTCGCCGTCGTCCTCCGCTCCTGTCTGTTGCGGCTCGGCGAACAGATCCAGGACCTGGCGCCCCGCCATGACGTGCTGCCACAGGGGCACGGGCCGGTGCTCGGAGACCACGATCGCGGTGTCACCCCGGACGGCCGCGAGCCACGCTCCGAACTCCTCGGCGTTGGACACGGTGGCGCTGAGCGAGACCAGCTGGACCTCGCGCGGGAGGTGGATGATGACTTCTTCCCAGACGGCGCCCCGGAAGCGGTCGGCGAGGTAGTGGACCTCGTCCATGACCACGTAGGCCAGCCCCGCCAGAGCATCCGAGTCGGCGTAGAGCATGTTCCGCAGGACCTCGGTGGTCATGACCACGATCGGCGCGTGCGGATTGATGTTCGTGTCGCCCGTCAGAAGGCCCACTTGATCCGAGCCGTACTTCTCGGCCAGCTCGCTGTATTTCTGATTGCTCAGCGCCTTGATGGGCGTGGTGTAGAAGGCCTTCCGCCCCTGCCGGAGGGCGCAGAACACGGCGAACTCGCCGAGGATGGTCTTGCCGGCGCCGGTCGGCGCCGCGAGGAGGACCCCGCGGCCCTCTTCCAGGGCACGGCACGCGTCGACCTGGAAGTCATCGAGGTCGAAGGCCAGGGTCTGCCGGAATGCCCGGAGTGCGCTGTTGCTCTCGCTGTTCCTGGCTTTGGCCGCGGCGTACTTCTCGGCGGGAGTCAGGGGCTCACTCATTTGAGGCATTACTCAAGGGTATCGGCATTCAGGCCCGCCCCACGCCGGGCCACGGCGGCTTAACCAGCAAGACCGGCCCCCTGGGGACCGGTCTTGTGAAGAGTGCCTCAGAGTTTCCCGAGATCCTCCGTGGGAGTGGCGACGTCGGCGGAGGCGTCCGTCTCCTCGGCCTGCTTGCCTTCACGGCGCGCACGGCGCTTGTCATTGACCAGGCACACGCCGATGGCCAGGAAGAACAGGGCCAGCAAGGGCAGCGCGAGCATGAACATCGAGATCGCGTCCGCGCCCGGCGCCGCGATGGCCGCCAGCACGAACACGGCGAACACGGTGATCCGCCAGGCCTTCAGGATGGTCTTGCCACTGACGACCCCCGCCAGGTTGACGCCCACCAGGATCACGGGGACCAGGAAGGCCAGCCCCAGGAAGAGCATGGTGTGCGTCGCGAAGGTCAGGTAGTCGTCCGCGCTGATGAGGTTGGACGCGTTGTCCGGCGTGAAATGCAACAGTGCGCGCACCACATTGGGGATCACGGACCACGCCACGTAGACGCCCACCAGGAACAGCGGAATGGCCGCCGTCATGAAGCCCAGGGTGTACCGGCGTTCCTTACGGGTCAGGCCAGGCGTGACGAACGCCCAGATCTGGTAGATCCACACCGGGCTGGAGATGACCAGACCGATCTGGATCGCGATCCGCAGCTGGAACTCGAACGGCGACGCGATCGAAGAAAAGTTCATCGATGCGTTCCGGTGCATCTCCTGGGCGATCTGCTCCAGAGGAGCCGACAAGGAGGCGATGACCGGCGGGTAGAGGAACCACCCGACGACGGTGGTGACAGCGAGGGCGATCAGGCTCTTGAAGAGCCGGTTCTTCAGTTCCTTGAAGTGATCGAGGAGGGCCATGCGGCCCTCGGGATTCCTCCGAGGGCCCTTGGTGAGTGCCACTTCGCCTTAAGCGTTGCCGGACGGCGGAGTCTGCTCGCCGTTGTCCTTGGTGGCAGCCTCGGGGTGCTGCACGACCTTGCCCTCAACGGGCTCCTCGGCCTTGGCCTTGGAGGGGCTTTCGTCCTTCATCTGCTTGACCTCGGACTTCATGATGCGCATCGACTGTCCGAGGCTGCGCGCCATCTGAGGAAGCTTGGGGGCCGCGAACAGCAGCAGCGCCACGATGATGATGATCACGATGGGCCAGGGGCCATCAAAAAGTCGTCCCATGTCGGGGTCCTTTCTCTTTCTTAAATCATAGGGCGCTCGAGGCCCACATCGCGCAGCTTCTGTGCCCGGTGGGCCGCTGCACGACGGACCACACGACGTTGCCGCCGAAGTTCACGGCGCTCGGCCTTCCCCGCTTCATAGCGGGCGCGCATCTCCTCAGGATCGGCATGGATTCCGAGGACTTCCAGACGATGTTCGGGAAGCGGTGTGCGCGGACTGTCCGAGTCCAACCCGGACAGCATATCCGCCGCGGACCCGAGCTGACGCATCATGGCCGTGAACTGTCGGAAAAGCTTGATTCCGAGCACCACGAACAGCAAAGCGCTGAGGGCGAGGATCGCCACCCAGATGAGAATCCAGGACCACCACGGCATCAGTCCAGCCTACCGTTCCCCGGCTGGGAATACCCTCTGAGTGACGGGACGCCGTAGGAATCCAGGCCCCGGGTGAGCCACTCGGTTACCTGATCGACGACGGACGACGGCGAGACCACCCGCACGGTGCCTCCCGTCTGCGCCACGAGCCCGGCCA